>JAWOCZ010000178.1:0-13010 GCA_046483565.1 Nitriliruptoraceae bacterium | reverse complement strand
CTGATGCTCGTGGCCCCGCGTGACGTCGAGGATGCGATCTGCCGGATCGCGCAGATGGCCCGCGCGGTCGGGATCCACATGATCATCGCGACACAGCGACCGTCCGTCGACGTCATCACGGGGCTGATCAAGGCGAACATCCCGTCCCGGTTGGCCCTGCAGGTCGCGTCCCAGACCGATTCGCGCACGATCATCGACATGAACGGTGCGGAGAAGCTGGTCGGCAAGGGCGACATGCTGTTCCTGCCCGCCAGCCAGGGCAAGCCCACGCGCTTGCAGGGCTGCTGGGTGACGGAGCGCGAGATCACGACCGCCGTGGCGTTCTGCAAGGGACAGCGCCAGGCGGAGTACGACGACGGCGTCGTCAAGGAGGGCGAGGCCGCCGAGCAGGCGGATGCCGCACGCACCGGTGACGACGGGTCCGACGAAGCGCTGTTGCGCAGAGCCGCCGAGCAGGTGGTGGTCAGCGGACTCGGTTCCACCTCGATGCTGCAGCGCAAGCTCAGGATCGGCTTCGCCCGTGCCGGCCGGCTGATGGACGAACTGGAGGAGCTCGGCGTGGTGGGGCCGAACGAGGGATCCAAGGCACGCGAGGTGCTCTGGTCCCCGGAAGAGCTCGACGAGGCGCGGGGCCAGGGTCTGCTGTGACCTGGCGGCCGTCGCCAACGCGGTGCCCTCGCCCCGTGCGCTGCGGTGACCTGGCGTGGCCAGCCGCTGGCCACGGCGGTGGCGTCGCCTGGCCAGCTGCTGGTCACAGCGGTGCTATGGCCCGGTCAGGGTTGGCCGGCGGGTGACCCCGCTCGGTCCGCGTTGCGCTGCTGGGGGAGCGCGGCGGTCAGGGTTGGCCGGCGGGTGACCCCGCTCGGTCCGCGTTGCGTCGCGATGTCCCGCGTTGCGCTGCGTTGCGCTGTTGGGGGAGCGCGGCGGTCAGGGTTGGCCGGCGGATGTCCCCGCTCGGTCCACGTTGCGCTGTTGGGGCACGACGGCGGCCAGGGTTGGCCGGCGGGTGACCCCGGCAACCAGCACGCGAGCGTCAGCAGGCGTTCCATGTGGCGTTCGCGGGACGTGACCGCGGTCACCGCCAGCGGAACTCCCCGGAAGCCTGGGGACGCTCGCCCTTCAGCTGCCGGCGACCGTTGGCCACGGCGGCACCGCCGCCGACGACCAGGGCTGCCAGTAGCAGCAGCCCCAGCCGGTCCCGGGGACTGTCGGCCAGTGGGCGCCTGCCGCTCTCCGACTCGCCGGTCTCCGTCGTCTCGTCCAGCGTGTCCTCGACGGCGAGCACCGACTGGTCCTCGATCTGAGCGACCGCGGGACCAGCGAGCAGCGTCAGCGCAACGAGCGCGACGACGGCGAGCGTCCAGGAGCGTGTGTGAGCGTTCATGGGCGCGCATCCTAGCCATGCCCGCCGCCGGGACGGAACCGGGAGAGGAACCGGGCGGGGAACCGGGAGAGGAACCGGGCGGGGAAGCGCGAGAGGAACCAGCTGAGGAACCGGGCGGGGAAGCGGGCGAACCGCTCCCGCTAGGGTGTCGCCTCGCCGATCCGGCCGTGAGGTCTGCCACGGGTCCCACGTGGTCGTACGCTGTGTCGCATATCGTCCGCCGGACGTGCCGGCACCACCGGCGGTGGCCCATCCCGATCGGCTGTATGGAGGACCATGCCCGACGACGCGCCGACCACGGGTATCGGCGCCACGCTGCGTGACACCCGTGAAACCCAGGGTCGCTCCCTCGAGGACGTGGCCCTGAGTCTGCGTGCGCGGGCCAGCCAACTCGAGGCCCTGGAGAGGGAGGCGTTCGACAGCTTCGGCGGGGATGTCTACGCCAAGGGGTTCCTGCGCAACTACGCCCAGGAGCTCGGGCTCGACCCAACCCCGTTGCTCGACACCTTCCGTCGCGAGGTCAGCCACGACGATGTCCACGCGGCATCGCGGGTGAGCGACGTGAGTACCCCGAAGGAGGGCAGGGGGGCACCGCCGGCGTGGATCGCCTGGCTGCTGGCCATCGTTGTGGTCGTGGCGGGGATCGCCGTCCTCGGCTCCACCGACGGGCGCGCACCGGATCCGGCCAGCTCGGATGAGCCGATCGGGCCGCCCCCAGCCACGGCCGAGGACGATCCGGACGGAGCGGACACCGAGCCCGAGCCGGAACCCGAAACGGAAACGGAAGCGGAGCCGGAAACGGAGCCGGAGCCGGAACCGGAACCGGAGCCCGAGCCGACGTTCGAGGGTGTGGAGCTGTTCCTGGCCTTCGAGTCGGCCTCCTGGGTCCGTGTCGTCGCCGACGAAGCGCCGGTCCTCGAGCAGACCGTCGAGGCCGGCGAGACCCTGCAGTTCGAGGCCGAACGCGAGATCGAGGTCCGCTTCGGTAACCCGGGTGGTGTCCGAGCCACGCTGAACGGCGAGGATCTCGGTCCACAGGGCAGCCCCGGCCAGCCGATCACGGTCCGCTTCACCCCGGACGGTGTCGAAGCCGTCTGAGCTCGGCGCGACGCCCCGAGGAACGGGGGTCGCTCGGGTCCGCACCCCTGGAGTCGTTTCGTGTCTGCCGCAACCGGCCCCCTGCCCCCCGCGCAGGCCTCCGCCTCCTCGGCGCAGGCCTCCGCCTCCTCGGCGCGGGCCCCCGCCTCCGCTGCGGACGACGCGCCCGACCGCGATCACGTTGCCCGGTCCGCCCCGCTCGTCTCGGGGGCGCCGGAGCCTCGACGGGTGTCGATCATCACGCTCGGGTGTGGCCGCAACGAGGTGGACACCGAGCAGTTGGCTGGCCTGTTCCACCGCGACGGTGCCGTCATCGTGGACGATCCCGGTGAGGCCGATGTCGTGCTGGTCAACACCTGCACCTTCATCGCACCGGCGAAGCAGGAATCGATCGACACGGTGTTGGCGGCCTGCCAGCTCAAGGACGAGGCGGACCCCCGGGCGGTGATCGTCGTCGGCTGCATGGCGCAGCGCTACCCCGACGAACTGGCCGAGGCGATCCCCGAGGCGGATGCGATCATCGGGTTCGACGGTTACCCAGGGCTGCCGGCCATCGTCGAGGGTGTGCTGGCCGGTCGCACCGAGGAACGTGTGATCGGCGTGGGCGCGGCGCACCCGGGGAGCCGGCCGACTCGTCGCGAGCTGCCGCTGCTGCTCCAGCCCCCGACCGTCGAGCCGTCGGTCGAGTCGGCCGGCCAGGATGCCGAGGCCGTGCCCCTGATCGGTACCGGTGACCGCACCGGGGACCTCGCCGGCATCGGTCAGGACGATCTCGATCGGATGCCGGCCAGCGGACCCCGCTTCCCGGTGCGCCGGCTCGGCGTCGACGGCGTCAGACGGCCGTGGGCCTACCTGAAGATCGCCTCCGGCTGTGACCGCCTGTGCACCTTCTGCGCCATCCCGTCCTTCCGTGGCCGGTTCCGCTCGCGGCCGCTCGACGAACTGGTCTCCGAGGCGCGCTGGTTGGCCGGGCAGGGGATCCGGGAGCTCGTCCTCGTCAGCGAGAACACCACCTCCTGGGGCAAGGACCTGCCCGGCGGCCGGGATCTGCAGCCCGAGCTGTTGGCGGCGCTGGCGGCGGTGGACGGGGTCGAGCGGATCCGCCTGATGTACCTGCAGCCGGCCGAGCTGACCGATGCGCTGCTGACCGCGATCGCCGAGGTCCCCGAGGTCGCCAGCTACTACGACCTCTCGCTGCAGCACGTCTCCGGTGCGGTCGTCGAACGGATGGGTCGCTCCGGAGACGCGACGCGCTTCGGGGCCCTGATCGAGCGCGCCCGGTCGCTCGACCCACAGGCGGTCTTCCGCTCCAACTTCATCCTCGGCTTCCCCGGCGAGACCGAGCAGGACGTCGCGCGGTTGGAGGCCTTCCTCACCGAGCACCGTCTCGACTGGGCTGGGTTCTTCACCTTCAGCGCCGAGGACGGCACTCCCTCGGCGACGATGCCCGACCAGGTACCGGGCGAGGTGGCACTGGAGCGACTCCGCCGGGTGAGCGACCTCCAGGAGCGACTCGCGGCCGCTGCTGCCGCCCGCTACGTCGGCCGCCACCTCGACGTGCTGGTCGACGAGGTGGAGGACGACCCGAGCGATGGTGTGCGCACGATCGCCCGCTCCTATCGTGAGGCCCCCGACACCGATGGGGACATCACGCTCGTCGCCAGTGACGGCACGCCGGCTGCCGTGCCGGCCGGTCGCATCCTGACGGCCCGTGTGCTGGAGTCCGTGGGCGTCGACCTCGTCGCCGAGGTGGACCCGTCAGCAGCAGGAGGCAGTCGTGGGTGACCGACCCGATCCGAGGGACCGGCCGGGTGACCTCGATGCCACGGCGGCCGCGGGGCCAGCCACCACCTCCGCACCCATCATCAACCGTGCGGCGCTGAACCTGCCCAACGCCTTCACCTTCCTGCGGGCGCTGCTGGTCCCCGTCATCCTGTGGTTGCTGCTCGCCGAGGGTGAGGGGGACACGCTGCGGTGGTGGGCCTTCTGGATCTTCACCTTCGCGGCGCTGACGGACACCGCCGATGGTTGGGTCGCCCGGCGGTACGGCACCGTGACGCCCTTCGGGCAACTGGCCGACCCGCTGGCCGACAAGCTGCTGGTCGGCGGGGCGCTGGCGTCGCTCGCCATCGTCGGCGAGGTCCCGTGGTGGGCGGTCGCCGTCATCGTGGCCCGCGAGGTGGCGGTGACGGTGCTTCGCACGCGGCTGGTGCAGCGACAGGGTCTCGTCATGCCGGCGAGCCACTCGGGCAAGATCAAGGCCGTGGCCCAGATGATCGCGATCGGGGCCTACCTCATCCCGGTCCTCGGTGGGCTCGTGCCGGACCTGCTGCTCTACCTCGCCGTCGGGCTGACGATCTGGTCGGGCATCGACTACGCGTTCCAGGCCGGCCGCCTGGCCCGCGCCGCGCGGGAAGCCGACACCGAGCCGACCGGGGACATCGACTCGACGGACACCGAGCCGACCGGGGACACCGGCGCATGAGCGGGCCGAGGACCCCACTGCGGGCTGCGGTGCTGTCGGTGGGCAGCGAGCTCCTGCTCGGGGATCTGACCGACACCAACGCGACGTGGATCAGTCGTCGCCTCACCGAGCACGGGGTCGAGGTGGTGCACCACCTCGCGGCCGGTGACGACGTCGACCGCCTCGTCGCCTCCGTACGGTGGCTGGCCGCCGAGGTGGACCTGATCATCGTCGGCGGGGGGCTCGGCCCGACCTCAGATGACCTGACGCGCGAGGCGTTGGCGGCCGCCGCCGGTCGTGGCCTGGTCCACCACCCGGAGCTCGAGGAGGACCTGGTGGCGCGGTTCGCGGCGATGGGCCGTCGCATGGCGCCGCAGAACGTCCGACAGACCTACCTGCCCGAGGGCGCCCACCCGATCCCCGCGGTGGGGACCGCGCCCGGCTTCCGGCTCGAGCTGGGGGAGGGGCGCGGGACACACGTGGTCGCCGTGCCGGGCGTGCCGTGGGAGCTCCGCGCGCAGTTCGAGGATGCGGTGGTGCCGCTGGTCGCCGAGCTCACCGGGGGTGGGGTGACGGTGACCCGCGTCCTGCACGTGGCCGGCCGCGGCGAGTCGGACGTGGCGGAGATCGTGGAGCCGCTCGTCGATCAGGATGAGGGGACGGTGCTGTCGTTCCTGGCGCGGTCGACGGAGATCCAGGTGCGCCTGACGGTGTCGGCAACCGATCGCGGGACGGCCCTGGCGCGCTCCGAGCCGATGGTCGAGCGGTTGACCTCCGCGCTCGGTGGTGCGGTCGTCGGCGTGGACGACGACGATCTGGAGACCGTGGTACTGCGCCTGCTGCGCGCTCGTGGTCGCACCCTGGCCACGGCCGAGTCGGCCACAGCGGGCGACATCGCCGCCCGGCTCGCCCGGGTCCCCGGCGCCTCCGACGTCCTGGTCGGTGGCGTGGTCGTCTACACCGCCGGTGCCAAGCAGGAGGTGCTCGGGCTGCCCGCGTCCCTGCTCGAGACGCACGGGACCGTCTCGGAGGAGACGACCCGAGCGCTGGCCGCCGCTGTGCAGCAGCGCTTCGGCAGCGATCACGCCCTGGCGGTCACGGGGGTCGCCGGGCCGACCGGGGTGGAGGGGCTCGCCGTCGGGACCGCGTACTGGGCCCTGGCGCACCCCGACGGCGAGGTGGAGGTCCACGGACGGCGCATCCCCGGCGATCGTCAGCAGGTGATCGCCCGGCTCGGCAGCGCTGCACTCGACCTCCTGCGGCTACGGCTGGCCGCCACGTGAGCCGGGAAGGGTGATGGGCGCCACCGATGGTCCAGACCTCCCGGCGGGCCCGCATCCCGGTCCTCGGGGTGCCGCCGTCCCGCGGTTCCTCGCCTTGGGGGTCCCTGCCGAGGTCCGCGACCAGCTGATCCGGGCGACCGCCCACCTGCGCGGCCCCGGCGCGGCCCTCAGGGCCAACCAGCCGGCCGGTTGGCACGTGACGCTGGCCTTCCTCGGCGAGGTGGACGACCAGCGGGCGCACGTAGCCACCGAGGTGCTGTCATCGACGCTGGCGACGGCGGCACCGCAACCGGCACCTCGGCTCTCGCTCGAGCGAGCCGGACGGTTCGGTGACCGTGTCCTGCTGCTGCAGTTGGTCGAGGAGCCCGAGGGCGCGCTCTCACGGTTCGTGACGGTGCTCCACACCGAGCTGCGGGCAGCCGGTCTCGTGGTCCCCGACCGCCCGTTCCACCCCCACCTGACGCTGGCGCGTGCGCGTGGGCGGCGACGCGTCCGGGCGGGGGACGTCGCGGACGTGCAGATCCCGGCGCTGTCCTGGCGACCGGCCACCGTCGGGCTATGGGCCAGCATTCCGGACGGTGGTGGTTCGCCCTACACCGTCGAGGTGGAGCTGCCCTGGCCGGTAGCCGGCTGATCGGTCGACACCGGGGCGCTGGGGCCGGGCGCGGCACCGGCTGGCCGGGCCGCAGTCGCGCGGCTGCTCTCTTGGCTCCCGGCCTGCCCGACGCGCGGGACCGGGGGCGGCAGCGGCGCCCCGCTGCTCCGCAGGGCGGCCAGCAGCTCGTGGACGCGGTCGAACACGCGCATCGCCTGTTGCGCGTCGTAGAGGGCGCCGTGGGCCTGGTCCTGGTCGTGGGGGATGCCGAGGGCCGAGCACGTCTTCGCCAGGCTGCGGGGTGCTTCGGGGCCGGGCGAGATCAGCGGGAGCGCGAGCGTCTCCACGTCCAGGAGATGGTGGTCCCAGGTCGGTACGCGCTGGATGCGGGCGGCGGCCCGTTCCAGGTGGCGGGCGTCGAAGTCGGGGACCGCGCCGACCAACACCGCTCCCTCGGCGTCCTCGAGGAACTGCACGAGCCACTCACAGGCCGGTGAACGCGGCTGGGGAGCGATCCGCTCGTGGTAGTGGGTGAGCTCCAGCGCCTTCTCGTCGGCGCCGTCGAGCGTGTGCTCCGGGACGACGCAGCGCGTCTCCTGACGGCCGTCCTCGAACCGCACGATCCAGGCGACCTCGGTCAGCTGGTGGCGGGCGAAGTCGAGCCCCGTGGTCTCGGTGTCGATGAAGACGAAGCGGGTCCCGGGCGGCCTGGCGGCGGACGGGGACCCGGTCCGGCTCGCGGCGGTGTGCGGTGCGGCGTCCCGGTCGCCGAGGTGGTCGCGCGCGGTGGCGTGGCCGGGATCGCTGCCGCTGGTGCCGGACATCTGTGGTCCCTCTCCATGGCCGTCGTGCGGACGTGGAAGCACGCTACCGGCGGCGGTCGTGCTCTGGTCGCGGAGCCTGCGATCGTGCCCGCCCGGCACCCGGGCACCGCCAGGAGGTGCCGAGCCGGTCGGGACGTCGGCGCGGGTCCGGTCCGGTCACGAGGTTGAGCCCCCGGGTGGTGGATCCCGGGGGCTCGCGGAGCGGTGTGGCGGGACACCGCTCCGGGTGGCCGACGGCGAGGTGGAACGCCGCGGCCATGGGGAGGACGTGCGCCGGGGGGCGACGTAGGGAGAGGACGTCGCCACCGCGGTAGAGGTGACGCTACGGGCGGAGACCAACGTCCCGGTTACGGCGAGGCCGACAGCGGGTGAACGGCTCGGGTCGGCCCGGTGGTCGTGGGTCGCCGCATGGCGAGGCGCTGGTGCAGCCGCCGTGACGGGTCCGTGCCCCCTCCACGCTCGGGTAGGACGTGCCCGCACCGTGTCCTCGACTTCGAACATCCGTTCGGCTACTGTGGTGCCGCGTTCGGAAGGTTCTCCACAGGTCCCGGTGGGCCTACCACCGAGGTGTCACGCCCACCACGTACGGTGCCACCGACCAGCCGGCCGACCGTACCGTCGGACCCGTCGCCACCGGCCACCCCCACCGCAGGAACAGCACGTTCGGAGACCCCGTGGACAAGGAAAAGGCCCTCGACCTGGCCCTCGCCAACATCGAGAAGCAGTTCGGCAAGGGCTCGCTGATGAAGCTCGGCGACACCGTGGGGCAGCTGGTCCCGGCGATCCCCACCGGGGCGCTGTCGCTGGACATCGCCCTGGGGGTCGGGGGGCTGCCGCGCGGTCGCGTGGTCGAGATCTACGGCCCGGAGAGCTCCGGCAAGACGACGGTGGCGTTGCACGTGATCGCGGAAGCGCAACGCGCCGGCGGCATCGCGGCCTTCATCGATGCCGAGCACGCTCTGGACCCGACCTACGCCGAGGCGTTGGGGGTCGACATCAACGAGCTGCTGGTCTCCCAACCCGATACCGGTGAGCAGGCGCTGGAGATCGCCGACATGCTCGTGCGTTCCGCGGCTGTCGACGTGATCGTCGTGGACTCCGTCGCCGCCCTGACCCCGCGAGCAGAGATCGAGGGGGAGATGGGTGACAGCCACGTCGGGCTGCAGGCACGGCTGATGTCCCAGGCGCTGCGCAAGCTGTCCGGCTCGCTGAAGAAATCCAACACCACGGCGGTCTTCATCAACCAGTTGCGTGAGAAGATCGGGGTGATGTTCGGTTCGCCCGAGACGACGCCAGGCGGGCGCGCCCTGAAGTTCTACTCCTCGGTGCGGCTGGACGTCCGCCGGATCGAGACGCTCAAGGACGGCACCGATGCGGTCGGCAACCGCGTCCGGGTCAAGGTCGTCAAGAACAAGGTCGCGCCGCCCTTCCGGCAGGCGGAGTTCGACATCATCTACGGCGAAGGGATCTCCAAGGAGGGGTCGCTGATCGATGTCGGGGTGGAGGAGGCCATCGTCCGCAAGGCGGGTGCCTGGTACACCTACGAGGGTGAGCAGCTCGGGCAGGGCAAGGAGAAGGCGCGCCTGTTCCTCAAGGAGAACCTCGATATCGCCCAGGAGATCGAGAAGCGGGTCAAGGAGAAGCTCGGTCTCGATCCTCTGGCAGCGGACAGCAGCGATGTCCCGCCCGAGGAGGAGTGAACGTGGCTGATCACGCCACCCCCTACCGGGATGCGGAGGCGTGGCTCGCCGAGCGCGGCGTGGTCCGCGAACCGATCCACCTCGCGCCCCCGCCGCCGGCTGAGGACGCCCCCCCGTCAGCACCCCCGCACCGAGGACCGTCGCCTGAGGTGACGGTGGGGACCGGCGCCGGTGCCGACGCCGCCGACGCCGCCGGTGGCGCCGAAGGCTCGCGGACGGAGGGCGCCGACGCCGTGGAGGCTGAGCCACCCGTCGGCGAGGTCGGTGCACGTGAGGCCCATCGGCTCCTCGGCCAGGCGGGTGCGGATGCCGCGCTGGCCGCGGCCGAACGTGAGGCCGCCCCGTCCACGGCACCCGGACTCGAGGACGAGGTGGCACGCGCCGTGGCCTTCATCCGTCGGTCCACCGCCGGCGCGCCACAGGCCGAGGGGCGCCTACGGGACAAGCTGGCCGAGCGTGGTCACCCGGAGCAGGTCGTGGTGTCGGCCCTGGAGCGGGCCCGGCGGGAACGGCTCATCGACGATGCGGCCATGGCGACCGCGCTCGTGGAGGAGAAGCGGCGAGCTGGTCACGCCCCCGCGCGGATCCGCCGGGACCTGCGGGGACGAGGGTTCACCGATGAGGTCCTCGACCCCCTGCTGGCCGCAGCGGAGTCCGAGGACCAGGAGGCTGCCGCGTTCGCCGTGGCAGCCGAGCGTGCGGCACGGCTCACCGGCGCCGCGACCGAGACGGCCTACCGTCGCGTCGTCGGGCACGTCACGCGGCGTGGGTATCCCGAGGGGCTGGCCCGCAAGGTCGCACGTGCGGCGGTGTTCACCTCCCGTGAGCAGGAGCGCGCGGCGGGGCGGTGACCGCCGGCGGTACCCACGAGCGCGAGGGTCGGCGCTAGCCTCTCCGGGACCGAACGGAGGGCGCAGACACCGTGGACCTGCTGCAGACCTGGTTGTTGATCGGCGTACCCGGCCTGGTGGTCGTCGCCGCTCTGTTCGTCGGCCGCTCCCGGGTGCGTGCCCTGCTGGGCTTCCTCACGCTGGCAGCGCTCGTGGTCGTGTTCGTGCTGACCCCGGGCGGGGGGCCCTCAGCCGCCCTGGTGGGTGTGGTCGGTCTGACGGCGGTCGCCACCGGACGCGGTAGTCACCTGGACGACGAGCAGCCTGAGCACCACGAGCAGCGTCGCCGCTACACGACCGCCGCCAGCGAGTAGTCCCGGGCGGTCTGGGGGATAGCCTGACTTGTGCGCCGTGCACGGCCCGTGTCGGCGTGCCCAGATCGCGAACGAGGGACACATGACCGTGGCCAGCCCCGGCCGCCGCTACCTGGTGCGTACCTTCGGGTGCCAGATGAACGAACACGACTCCGGCCGCGCGGCCGGCGTGCTCGAGAGCCTCGGCTACCGCCCGACCACCTCGCCGGAGGACGCCGACCTCGTCCTGCTCAACACCTGTGCGGTGCGCGAGAACGCCGACAACCGGTTGTACGGCACGCTCGGGCACCTCAAGGCGACCAAGGAGCGCCGACGCGCCGACGGTCAGGACCTCACGATCGTCGTCGGTGGGTGCCTGGCCCAGAAGGACGGTGCCGTCGTCGCCGAGAAGGCCCCGTGGGTCGACGTGGTCTACGGGACCCACAACCTCCCCGATCTCCCGAAGCTGCTGGAGCAGGCGGACTCCGCGGCCGTCCCCGTCGTCGAGTTGATCGAGCAGTTGGAGACCTTCCCCTCGGCACTGCCCGCCAAGCGGGAGGTCCGTCACCACGCGTGGGTGTCCATCTCCGTGGGGTGCGACAACCGGTGCACCTTCTGCATCGTGCCCGCGTTGCGAGGAAAGGAGCGGTCGCGTCGTCCCGGCGAGATCGTCAACGAGGTGCAGCGGCTGGTGGCGGACGGTGTGGTCGAGGTCACGCTGCTGGGTCAGAACGTCAACTCCTACGGGCGGGATCTGGCGGGGGCGAGTCGCTTCGCGGAGCTGCTGCGCGAGCTCGGTGCCGTCGAGGGCCTCGAGAGGATCCGTTTCACCTCCCCACACCCACGCGACTTCACCGAGCAGGTCCTGCTCGCGATGGCCGAGACGCCCAACGTCATGCCCCACCTGCACCTGCCGTTGCAGTCGGGCTCGGACCGCGTGCTGCGGCTCATGCGTCGCTCCTACCGGCAGCGTCGGTACCTGAAGCTGGTCGAACGAACGCGCGAGCTGCTGCCCGATGCGTCGCTGACCACCGACATCATCGTCGGGTTCCCCGGTGAGACCGAGGACGACTTCCAGGCGACGCTCGACGTCGTCGAGCAGGTGCGCTTCGACCAGGCCTTCACCTTCCAGTACTCCCCGCGTCCCGGGACCCCCGCCGCGGCCCTGACCGACGAGTTCATCGCCGCCGAGGTGGTCGCCGATCGCTACGGGCGTCTCGAACCGCTCGTCCGGCGCCACTCCCGGGAAGCGCACGATCGCCTGGTCGGCACGGAGCAGGAGCTCCTCGTCGAATCCCCGTCGAAGACCGATCCGGCCCGCTGGTCGGGGCGGACCCGCGGCAACCACCTGGTGCACCTGCCCGCCGCCACGTGGTCGTCGGGGACGACGCCGGCCTACGCGCCCGGCGATCTGGTGACGGTCCCGGTCACGCAAGCGGCGACCAACTACGCCCTTGCCGGACGGGCCCTCGACGTGCGTCGGACCGACGCAGGGCGCGCGACGGCTGCGGCGATGGCCCGTGGCGAGGGCTGGCGCACCGACGGCGCCGTTGACGCGCCGGGGAGCGGGACGCTGCCGGTGGTGGCCGCGCCGAGTACCTGAGCCACGGACCCATGTGGTGAGGGCGCCTCGAGCCAGGGGCAGGTGTGGCGAGTGCGCCGCCCGCGTCGGTCCATACGGGCTGTCCCCGGTGCCGAACGACGGTTGTGATGCATCGGGGGCCCAGCCCCCGCAGCGACCGCTCGCCAACGGCGACGGCGCGTCCCGGACGCGGAGTCGACGGACCATCACTATCCCCCTACCGCCGTCCGAAAGATGATGCCTCGTGTTGTGGAACCTCGAGAACGTCGTCGAGTTCACCCCCGCCCAGTTCGATCTCATGTCGACCGTGCTGACGATCGGGTACGCCGCCCACTTCTCGGGCCTGGCGTACTTCATCCTCACCCGCAAGAACGTTGCCCCCCGCTACCGCTCCATGACGACCATGTCCGTGGTCGTGATGCTCTCCGCAGCACTGCTGTTGCTCCGCCTGGACCTCTCGCTCGGTCAGGCCTTCGTCTTCGATCAGGATCAGGGTCTCTACGTCCTCGGTGACGCGACCTACAACCACGGGTACCGGTACTTCAACTGGTTGATCGACGTCCCGCTGCTGCTGACCCAGAGCCTGTTCGTCCTGAACATCGCCAAGAAGGACCTGTTCGGGTACCGCTTCAAGATGGGTGCCGCCGGTGCCCTGATGGTGATCTTCGGCTACATCGGCCAGTTCTACGAGGTGGCCAGCCCGCTCGGTGGGCTGCTGTGGTGGGGTATCGCCGCGATGGTCCCCTACCTCTACTTCTTCGGCATCTTCTGGCGTCTGACCGGTGACTCGCTGAGCTACCTGCCCGGCGAGGCCAAGACGACGATGCGCAACATCCGCTACCTCTTCGCCTTCTCCTGGAACCTCTACATCGTCGCGTACGTCGTGCCGATGCTCGG
>JAWOCZ010000077.1:0-15603 GCA_046483565.1 Nitriliruptoraceae bacterium | reverse complement strand
TCGGCAAACGCTTCGCGAACGCCGGTGAGGAGCTGCTGCAGGCCCTCCACCGCATCGAAGACCTGCTCGAGCGCTACCCGCTGCGGGGTCTCAAGGGGCCGGTCGGCACCCAGCAGGATCTGCTCGACCTGCTCGGCGGCGCCGCAGCGGTGGAGGAGCTCGAACGTCGGATCGTCGAGCACCTCGGCTTCGCCGCCCGGCTGGACAGCGTGGGGCAGGTCTACCCCCGCTCCCTGGACCTCGATGTGGTCGCGGCCCTGGTGCAGGTGGCGGCGGCGCCCTCGAGCCTGGCCACCACGATCCGGTTGATGGCCGGGGCGGAGCTGGTCACTGAGGGGTTCCAGGAGGGCCAGGTCGGCTCCTCCGCGATGCCCCACAAGATGAACGCCCGCTCCTGTGAGCGTGTGGTCGGGCTGCGGCACGTGCTCACCGGCCACCTCGCCATGGTGTCGGGGATCTCCGGGGACCAGTGGAACGAGGGCGACGTGTCCTGCTCCGTGGTCCGCCGCGTCGCCCTTCCCGATGCGTTCCTGGCGATCGACGGGCTGTTCGAGACCTTCCTGACCGTGCTGAGCGACGTCGGCGCCTACCCGGCGGTCATCGAGCGGGAACTCGCCCGCTACCTGCCCTTCCTGGGGACCACCAAGGTGCTGGTCGCCGCGGTGCGTGCCGGCGTCGGCCGGGAGACGGCGCACGAGGTGATCAAGGGTCACGCCGTGGCCGTGGCGCTGGAGATGCGTGAGACCGGCCGCGCCGACAACGACCTGCTCGACCGCCTCGCCGCCGATGCGCGTCTGCCCCTGGCGCGCGGCGAGCTCGATGCACTCTTTGCCGAGCCCCTGTCCTTCACGGGCCTGGCCACCGACCAGGTCGCGGCCTTCGCCGACCGCGTCGGTGAGCTGACCGCCTGCTTCCCGGACGCGGCCGCCTACCGGCCGGGGGCGATCCTGTAGTCAGCACCACCTCGCTCGAGCTGCGCCCGCCGCAGCCGCGAGCCTGACCTGCACGTGCACCCACGCCCTGCTGGCCCGACAGCACCACCGACCCCACGACCCCGCGGAGCGATCGTGTCCACCCCCGAACCCTCCACCTCGACGTCCAACACCCCCGCGCCCGGGGCGATCGACCTGGCCTACGGGCTCGACGACCGGCCGAAGCCCTTCCCCAAGGCGCTGGCGCTCGGCACCCAGCACGTGCTGACGATGTTCGGCGCGACGGTGGCGGTGCCCTTCATCGTGGCGCCCTTCCTCGACTTCGACGCCGCGCAGCTCGCGATCCTGCTGAGCGCGGTGTTCATCACCTCGGCGGTGGCCACGATCCTGCAGGTCACCCTCGGTTCGCGGCTGCCGATCGTCCAGGGCATGTCCTTCGCCTTCCTCGGCCCGGTCATCGGGATCGCCGCCGCCTACCCCGGTGAGGATGCGATGCGCTACATCGCCGGGGCGATCATGGCGGGTGCACTGGTCGAGATGCTGGTGGGCTTCGGCGGGCTGGGTGGCCTGCTGCGCCGTTACGTCACCCCGATCACCATCGCGCCCGTCATCGCGCTGATCGGGCTGTCGCTGTACGACGCGGCGGTGATCAACGCCGAGGGCAGCTGGTCGCTGGCGCTGCTCACCGTGGTGCTGATCCTGGGCTTCGCGCTGCTGCTCGCGCCGAAGGTCCGGTTGTTCAGCCTGTTCCCCATCCTGCTGGCGGTGGTGGGCGCCTACCTCGGTGCCCTGCTGCTGTCGGTGACGGGCGTACTCAGCGAGGACTCCGCTGCCTACGTCGCCTTCGGTGCGGTGGGCGAGACCCCGTGGTTCCGTGGCTTCGAGCTCGGGGGCGGTGGCCTGCTGTTCCCGTGGGGGACCCCGCTGTTCGATATCGGGTTCTTCATCGCGATCCTGGCGGCCTACCTCGCCTCCATGGTGGAGTCCTTCGGGGACTACCACGCGGTGTCGCGGATGGCCGGCGCCGGCGACCCCGATGCGCGCACCATCAACCGTGGGCTCGGGATGGAGGGCGTCGGTTGCTTCCTGACGGGGCTGTTCGGCGGGTTCGCCTCCACCTCGTACTCGGAGAACATCGGGCTGGTGGGCATCACCCGGGTGGCGTCGCGCTACGTCGTGGTGCTCGGCGCGGGGGTGCTCCTGCTCTTCGGCCTGATCAGCAAGGTCGGTGGGGTGATCGCCACCATCCCCGTGCCGATCGTCGGCGGGGTGTACCTCGCCCTGTTCGGGCTGATCGCCGCGATCGGTCTCGCGAACCTGCGGCGCGTCGACCTCGACTCCCAGCGCAACCTGATGATCATCGGCTTCGTGCTGTTCATGGGTTTCGTGGTGCCCCACTACTTCGCGAACTACGCGCCCGACGACTGGAGCCTGTTCGGCATCGAGTGGCTGTCCTCCATCGTCGCCGCGGTCGGGAGCTCCGGGGTGGCCATCGCGGCCGTGCTCGGCCTGCTGCTCGACAACCTGGTACCCGGCACCGACGCGGAACGCGGTGTGGGGACCTACGACCTGGCTCCGGTCACCGACCCACGAGCCACCGAGGTGGCCGGGGAGCCGGAGGTGGGGGCTGGTGCGCCCGCCGTGGACGAGCCGGCCACCACCGACGACGACCTCGACTGATCGCACGCCATAGCCTCCACCACACCGGCACCGAGGAGCACCGTGTCCACCTCCGCACCCACCCCACCCCGCGTCCGCTTCTGCCCCGCCCCCTCGGGGTGGTTGCACGTCGGCAGCGTGCGGGCCGCGCTCTACAACTGGCTGCATGCCCGTCATCATGGCGGCAGCTTCGTGTTCCGCATCGAGGACACCGACGCGACCCGTGCCACCGACGACTCCATGCGTTCCATGATCGAGGCGCTGGACTGGATGGGGCTCGACTGGGACGAGGGGCCGGTGCTCGCCGCCGACGGGGAGCTGACCAGCCGCGGCGCCTTCGGGCCCTACCGCCAGTCCGAGCGGCGTGCGCTCTACGCCGAGGTGGCACGCCGCCTCGAGGAGGCCGGTCACGCCTACCGCGACCACCGCACCGCTGAGGAGCTCGAGACCTGGCGTGCGCAGCACCGCCAGGGTGAGGGCGCCGGCCCGCCGGTGGTCAAGGCCGCGGAGTTCGAGCACACCGACGAGGAGCTGGCGGCCTTCGGTGCCGAGGGCCGTGTGGGCAGCTTGCGTCTGCGCACCCCCACCGACGGCGAGGTGGTGGTCACCGACCTGGTGCGCGGCGAGGTCCGCTTCGCCTGGTCGACCATCTCCGACCCCGTCATCGAGCGTTCCGACGGCTCCGCCACCTACCCGCTCGCCAACTCCGTCGACGACCTCGCCCAGGGCATCTCCCTGGTGTGCCGCGGTGAGGATCTGCTGTCGGTCACCCCCCGACAGGTCCTGCTGCACCAGCTGCTGCTCGAGGACGGCCTGCTCGACGATGCGCTCGCCGAGGTGGGCCTGCCGGCGCGAGATCCGTCCTTCGGGCCGGTGCAGGCCTTCGCACACCTGCCGATGGTGGTCGGCATGGACCGCAAGAAGCTGTCCAAGCGGCACGGATCGGTGTCGATCCAGGAGTTCCGCCGCCAGGGGTTCCTTCCGGAGACCCTGCGCAACTACCTGGCGCTGCTCGGGTGGGCGCCGGCGGATGGTCGCGAACGGCTGAACGACGAGGAGATGATCGCGGAGTTCGACCTGTCTGCGGTGGGCCGGTCCGCGGCCGCCTTCGACGTCGACAAGCTCACCGCCTTCAACGGGGAGCGGATCCGTGAACTGGCCCCCGGGGACCTCGCCACGCGGCTGGTGCCCTTCCTGGACGGCACGGAGCTCGAGGATCACATCCTGCACCCACCGGTCAGCTCCGAGGAGCTGGCGATCATCCAGGGGCTGGTGCCGCTGATCCAGGAGCGGATGCAGCGGCTCGACGAGGTGTGGGCCTACGCGCCGCCCTTCCTCACACCGCGTGTGGAACTGGACCCCGCGGCGGTCGAGAAGGTCTTCACCAAGGCGGGTTCCGTGGAGGCGCTGGAAGGCGCGCTGCAGGTACTGGACGCCTGTCCCTGGAACACCGCCGCCATCGAGGCAGCGCTGCGGGGGCTACCGGAGCAGCTCGGTATCGGTTTCGGGAAGGTGGCGCAGCCGATCCGTGTGGCGGTCACGGGCTCCTCGGTCAGCCCACCGCTGTTCGAATCGCTTGAGCTACTCGGGCGTGCCCGGTCCCTGGACCGCATCGAGACCGCCATACCCGTTGCCCGCGAGGCCCGTGGGGCCCGCGGGGCCCGCGGGGAGTGAGCCAGCGGGGCCGCGCTCCCCGCAGCTCGGGTCGTCGCCTCGCCACGAGCTCCCACCGTCGCCTTTGCGCCCAGGACCGGGGGTGCGTACCCTCCGCAGCCGCACGTGACACCATCCTGCAGGTGGGCGTCGCGAGCGACACCCGATCGGGGGTGGTGTAATCGGTAACACGACTGGTTCTGGTCCAGTTATTGAGGGTTCGAGTCCTTCCCCCCGAGCTAGTGGGACCGCGGGAGACCGCGGTTCGACCACGGAGCTGAAGTTGAGTAGGCTCACATACCCCGGCCGCGTGCGGTCGGGTTTCCTACGCGCCCCCGTCGTCTAGCGGCCTAGGACGCCGCCCTCTCAAGGCGGTAACGTGGGTTCAAATCCCATCGGGGGTACGTTTCTCCACAGGCTATCCACAGCGGGTGCCGGCCTTCGGGTCGGCACCCGCTGTGCTTCCTACCAAGGCGGTCGAGCAGCCTCCTCAGCTTCTGGCGGCTGGTTTGAGGTGAGTCGTTCGGGCGCGTAGCGCTCGAGCAGTCGTATCGCCCACTGCACCTTGTCCTGGACACGCTGACCTTGGGGGTGCGACGTGCTCCAGAGTTCGAGGTTCTCACGGCGGTTGTCTGACCGATCGCCGTTGACGTGGTGCACCACCTCGTCGCTCGTGAGCGGTCGGCCGAGTGCTCTCGCCATGATGAGTCGATGCTCGGCCATCCGCCGCTCTCCACCTGAGAGCCATCGCTCACCGGCGTCGACCGGAACGACCCAGTAGCCGTGATTGTCCCACCCCTCACCGGTCACGATCCTGATCGGGTCCTCGGGACGGGCGTCACCGGTGGCCAGGAGCCGCCGGTAGTGGGTGTTGCACAACCCGCGGGCGTAGCGCTTCCGGTCGCAGTCCCGGACCTCGCAGGTCCCGGCCCTGCGCAGCGGGACCGACGCCTGCACAGCACCATGAGCCCGCCACCGTTGGTAGTGGCCGTGGCACCACCCGCGGCTCTTCGCGGCGTGGTCGCAGCCTGCTACCGCGCACTGCCGCGGCTGCTCGCCGCGCACGGGACTCCCCGTCCGTAGCCACCGTTTGTAGTGCATCCCGCACCAGCCCCGGGCGTAGTGGCGTCGGTCGCAGTCCCTTTCCTGGCAGCCGTCTTCTGCGGGTCGCTGCGGATCTCTTGGCATGTGCCGGTCCTCCAACCGCCCCCACGGTGGATTCCCTTGCCCGCGGGGCCCTGGTACGTGGCGACCGGGTTCGCATGACAAGAACCAGAGCTTGCCATGGGGGTGTGACGGTCATCGCCCTGATCGCGGTGGCGCTGGCGGCCACGGTGGCGTCGGGGAGCAACCGCGCTGGCGGCCACGGTGGTTGCCACCCGTCGTTTCCCCGGACCCCTCGGCGCGACGGAGGGGAGCAACCGCGCTGGCGGCCACGGTGGCGTCGGGGAGCAGTCGCGCTGGGGGCCACGGTGGTGTCGGGGAGCAACCGCTCTGGCGGCCACGGTGGCGTCGGGGAGCAGTCGCGCTGGCGGCCACGGGGGTTGCCACCCGTCGATTGTCAGCGCAGCGGGCGTTTGATCGTCCCGCCCACCGCGCACAGCCAGGTGAACGACCCGCCCCAAGCGTTCATCCGGCGGTCACCTACGACCGGGCTCGTGGCTACCCGGCTTCCTTACCGTCCGGGACGTCGGAGCAATGGGTTCCGCACACGCGGCTCCAATGAGCCTTCTCTCCATCCACGACTTAGGAGCGCAAACTCATGCGCAGTTTCTCCCGACGCAGTGTGGCGGCCATCGCGGCCATCGCCCTGTTCGCCGTCGCCTGTGGTGGCGGCGATGCTGATGACACGCCAACCGCAGCCGATGCCGACACGACGTCAGACGACGGCGACGACGCCGGTGACGACGAGGCCACCGAGGACGACGCTGACGACGCGGACGCCGATCTGCTCGAAGAGGACGATCAGGTCGGTGTCGATGCCGAGTCGGCCGATCTGCTGGGCGCCGGCGCGACGTTCATCACCCCGCTGATGCTGGAGTGGATCCGCGACAACGAGCCGGGAATCAACGTCAACTACCAGTCCATCGGTTCCGGCGGTGGTATCGAGCAGTTCCTGTCGGAGAACGTCGACTTCGGTTCGACCGAGGCGCACCTGACCGATGAGGCCATGGAAGAGGCTCGTGAGATCCGTGGCTGCGAACCGATCCACTTCGTTGACGCCTTCGGCTCCGTGGTCGTCTCCTACAACGACCCTGACCTGGACGCTGCTCTGGAAGCCGCGGGTCAGGAGAGCATCGTCCTCGACGCAGACGCGGTCGCCGGCATCTACAACGTGGAGATCACCTCCTGGGACGACCCGGCCATCGCCGAGTTGAACCCGGACGTCGACCTGCCGAGCACCAACCTGGTCGCCGTGCACCGTTCGGACGGCTCGGGAACGACCAACATCTTCACGCAGTACCTCGACGACGCGGCCAGCAACTGGGATCTCGGCTTCGGTACCGAGGTCGACTGGGCCGCTGGGACGATCGGTGGGAACGGCAACGAGGGTGTGGCCGCGGAAACGCAGCAGCAGCCAGGCGCGGTCGGCTACCTCTCCTACGCCTACGCCGTGGAGAACGACATCTCGACGGCAGCCCTGATCAACGCCGACGGGAACGTCATCGAGCCGACCCTGGACTCGATCTCCGAGGGGCCGAGCTCCATCATCGACACCATCCCGGAGGACCAGCGGTTCGCGATCCTCGGGGTCGGTGGTGACGGATACCCGATCGTCGGAGCCCACTGGATCCTCGCCTGGGAATGCGGGTACGACGATGCTGTCGCCGAGTCGCTGATCGAGTTCTTCACCTGGGCCGTCACCGAGGGTGACGACCTCTCGCGCGACCTGTTCTACGCTCCTCCGACGGGAGCGTTCGAGGAGGCCGTGGTGGCACAGATCGAGCGGATCAACTCCGCCAACTGATCTCCGAGCGGCCGGCCCCACCGCCTCTCAGGGCGGTGGGGCCGCCCGCCGCCGGTCCGGGAAGCGAGGAGTCACGATGGCTGCTACGACAGGCACACCACCGTCCAGCCTGCAGGGGTCAGGAGCCGGACGACGCGCCGATCCCATCTTCCGCTGGGTCGTTGTCGCCAGCGCGACCAGCGTGCTGGTCGTGCTGGCCGCGATGATCCTTCGCACGGCGATCGACGCCTGGCCGGTGTTCGATGCCATGGGCATCTGGGGTTTCATCTCCGGACAGGAGTGGTCGGTCGGCTCGTCCCGGTCGGAAGTGACCGGCACCTACGGGGCCTTCCCCTTCATCTACGGCACCTTGAAGATCTCCTTCGTCGCACTGCTGTTCGCCGTGCCCCTGGCGATCGGCATCGCGCTGTTCATCAACGAGGTCGCTCCGGCGCGCCTGAAGAAGGCCATGGCTTCGGTCGTTGAGCTGCTCGCGATGGTCCCCAGCGTCGTGTACGCGCTGGTTGGCATCTACTTCTTCCGCCTGGAGATCTGGGCACCGATCGGCCAGTTCATCGCAGACAGTCCGCTCGGCAGCTTCCGCTTCTTCGGACCGCCGGTGCTGCTCTCGAGCTACTGGTCGGCGGCCAACATCCTGGCGATCATGATCCTTCCGATCATCACGGCCATCTGCCGTGAGGCCTTCGCGCAGGTACCACGTGACGAGGTCAACGCCGCGTATGCCATGGGCGCGACGCGCTGGGAGACCATGCGTCACGTGATCGTGCCACGCAGCTTCCCGGGCATCGTCGGCGGCACGATGCTGGGCCTTGGTCGCGCACTGGGCGAGACGATCGCGATCGCCTATCTGATCGGGTCGAGCCAGCGCTGGGCGCCGCAGCTGTTCTTCGGTGGCGATGCCATGACGTCGGTGATCGTCAACACCTTCGCAGACGCGGCGCCTGAAGCGATCTGGGCACTGTTGGCCATCGGCGTCACCCTCTTCTTCATCACCATGATCGTCAACGTCCTGGCGCGACTCATCGTGTATCGCGTCGGGCGCTTCGCAGGAGATGCCGCCCTATGAGCGTCGACACGACACCACGGACCGAGCCTCCCACCGAGCGGCCAGCGTTGTCGGTGAAGACGCCCAACGCACAGCGTCGAGCCCTGTTCTCCCGGGTGATGACGGTGGTGCTCGGCATCACGTTCCTGGCCGCCGTCACACCGCTCGTGCTCCTGCTGTGGCAGGTGACGGTCAACGCTCTGCCGGCGCTGTCGCTGGACTTCATCACCCAGATCGAGCCGCTTTCCTACCGGGAGACGGGCGGCGGGTACCTCCACGGCATCGTCGGCACCTTCTACATGACCGGTATCGCTGCGCTCGTGACGATCCCGCTCGGGATCCTCGCGGCGGTGTACCTCACCGAGTTCGACGGCCTCTATCCCAACATCGTGCGGTTCTTCACCGACGTGATGACCGGCACCCCGTCGGTCTTCGTCGGACTGGCGGTCTACGCACTCCTGGTGAGCGGAGCCGGCGGCCTAGGGCTCGGCTTCGGAACCCTGGCCGGCGCCGCCGCGCTCGGCATCCTGATGCTGCCGATCGTGGTCCGATCCACCGAGGAGATGCTGCGACTGGTCCCCGATGACCTCAAGAACGCGAGTTACGGGCTGGGCGCCCGTCGCTGGCAGACCGCGCTGAAGGTGACACTTCCGGCTGCGGCTCCGGGCATCGTGACCGGCTCGATCCTGGCGGTTGCCCGCGGTGCGGGAGAGACCGCGCCCCTGATCCTGACGGCGCTGGGCGCCCGGGAGGTGATCGGTGCGCTCTGGGGCCGGCCCCAGGCCGACATCGGCCTGTTGATGGTCGATGGCTTCAACCAACCCTTCGACGGCGGGATCCAGCGTGCCTGGGCGGGGGGCTTCACCCTCATCGCGATCGTGCTGATCCTGTCGGTCATCGCGCGACTGGTCGCGCGCCGGGCACAGGTCTAGGGCTCGTGCCCGCGGAAGCGTTGTCGTCCCATCGTATTGCGTTCATCCTGCCGTCACCTTTGCACGGCACCATGCTGCCACAGTGTCGCGCCGCCAGGCGGTCGTGACCCGTCTCCCCGTCCACATCGCAGTACTCGAACATGGAGCCATGATGGACCAGCAATCCGCGACCCAGAAGCAGGTGACCGAAGCTCCGTCGAGCGCCGGCTCGCCAGCAGGCCCGGTCGCGAGCCCCGCGCTGCGTACCGAGACCGGTCGGGCCGCCAAGGCCGAGCACGGCGCGGAGCACATCGCGCTCGACGCCGTGAGCGTGAAGTATGGCAGCTTCACCGCGGTGCGGGACGTGACCTTCAAGGTGCCACGCAACGAGATCACCGCGCTGATCGGACCGAGTGGCTGCGGCAAGTCGACGTTGTTGCGGACACTGAACCGGATGAACGACCTGGTGCCTTCCGCCGCAGTGAGCGGATCGGTCACCTACAACGGTGAGGACATCTACGCCGAGGGCGTCGATCCCGTCGAGGTGCGCCGCCGGATCGGCATGGTGTTCCAGAAGCCCAATCCGTTCCCGAAGTCGATCTACGACAACGTCGCCTTCGGCCCCAGTCTGAACGGTCAGAAGAAGGGCTTGGATGACCTCGTCGAGCAGAGCCTGCGCAGGGCCGCTCTCTGGGACGAGGTCAAGGACAAGCTCGCCACCTCCGGCCTGGCGCTCTCCGGCGGGCAGCAGCAGCGACTGTGCATCGCACGCGCGATCGCCGTCGACCCGGACGTCATCCTGATGGATGAACCCTGCTCCGCCCTGGACCCGATCGCCACGCTGCGCATCGAGGAACTGATGCAGGAGATGAAGGACGACTACACGATCGTCATCGTCACCCACAACATGCAGCAGGCAGCCCGTGTGTCCGATCTCACCGCGTTCTTCACGGTCGATGTGGACAACGAGAAGGGCGAGCGCACCGGCGTACTGGTCGAGATGGACGACACTGAGACCATCTTCACCAACGCCAGCGACGAGCGCACCGAGTCCTACATCACCGGTCGCTTCGGCTGATCCGGCCGGGGCATCGCGCGCAGCCTGTCTGGTGCGTGAAGCGGTCAGAGCGCACGGTTGGCTCGGGCGCCGGCACCAGAGTTCAGCGGTGTCCGTCGATCGACGACAGGTACTCGCCGCCGTGGTTCGCCCGCACGGGATGTGGCGACGCGCGGGTCCAACCGAGGTGGAGTTCGTTCCGTCGCGTGGGTGTCTCGCCGAGCATCACGAACCCCTTGGCATGGGCGTCCAGGCCACCGCGGTTGAGGCCAGACAGCCGGTCCGTGCTACAGCCCCGATCCCGCGCCTCGGCTTCTACCACCAGGTACCGCAGATGCGCCTTCATGGCGCTGCACCTGCCTGTCGCCACCGCCTCGGGAACGTCGAGGTCCCTGACCATCGCGTCCTCCTGCCCGACGGCGATGATCTCGCGCCCGGCCTACGGCTGAGGTCCCCCGATCCCGGGACCTTCGTCCCCACGGTCGGCTGCCAACAACTCCGTACTCTTCAACCATGGTTGAAACATCGATCGCGGAGGTGGCACCGGCCACCGACCGCACCCCACAGGTCAGTGACGTCGAGGGCGATGACACCCGCCGGGTGGAGCTGCTCAAGGCCGCTGCGGACCCGATCCGCCTCGCGGTCCTCGACAGCCTGGCGCGTGGCGGCGCCCGCTGCCACTGCGACCTCGAGGAGGAGCTGGACCTCGCACCGAACCGCCTCTCCTTCCACCTCAAGGTGCTCAAGCAGGCCGGGCTGGTCACCTCCGAGCGTCGCGGGCGCCGGGTGCGCTACCACCTGGAGCCGGGCGCGCTGGAAGCGATCCGCGCGGCCGTGCCGGTGCTCACCGACCCTGACCACCTGACCGCACACTGTTCCGCCTGTGACCGACGCGGGATCGAGGCACCGCGATGAGCGCATCCGACCAGGAAACCGGCCAGGGCACCGGCCAGGACACCGCGACCACCTCACCCACCCGACGGCTGGTCGCGGGGCTGGCGGCCGCAGCCGGCGCGTGGGCGCTGCTCTACGCCATCAACGAGCGGCTGTGGGATGTGCTGATCTTCGACCTCGCCGGGCTGGATCCTGCGACCCGGCTCGGCCACGCGGTCCACTTCTTCCTGTACGACACCGCGAAGATCATGCTGCTGATCGTCGGGCTGATCTTCGCGATCTCCCTGGCGCGCTCCGCGGTCCCACCCGAGCGGGTACG
The DNA here is from genome assembly GCA_046483565.1 of Nitriliruptoraceae bacterium. Taxonomy (GTDB): domain Bacteria; phylum Actinomycetota; class Nitriliruptoria; order Nitriliruptorales; family Nitriliruptoraceae; genus T1Sed10-7. Next base: position 4,165 of record JAWOCZ010000077.1, on the reverse strand, counting down.
GGAGCTGATCGTCGGCCGGCACGTGGCCGTCGGGTTCGCTCTGGCGGCGGTGTTCGGCGCGATCACACCCTTCTGCTCCTGCTCGTCCGTGCCGCTGTTCATCGGCTTCGTGGCCGCCGGGGTGCCGTTGGGGGTCACGCTCACCTTCCTGATCACCTCGCCGCTGATCAACCAGGTCGGCGTGGTGATGCTGGCCGGCATGGTCGGGTGGGAGATCGCCGCGTTGTACGTGCTCACAGGCATGACCATGGCGGTGCTCGCCGGGGTGCTGCTGTCGCGCTTCGACCTGGAGCGGTGGATCGACCCCTTCGTCAAGGAGATCTCCGTCCCCACCGGCGTCGATGGCGGCAAGCCGACCCTGGCTGACCGCATCGAGTCGGCGAAGGGGGAGACGGTGGACATCGTGCGCACCGTGTGGCCCTACGTGCTGGTGGGTATCGGCATCGGTGCCGGGATCCACGGCTGGGTGCCCGAGGACTTCTTCCAGACCACCGGCATCGCCGACAGCGTGTGGTCGGTGCCCGTCGCCACGCTGGCCGGGGTGCCGCTGTACGCCAACGTCGCCGGTGTGGTGCCGCTGGTGGAGGCGGTGTACGCAAAGGGGCTCGGACTGGGTACGGCGATGTCGTTCATGATGAGCATCGTCGCGCTCTCCCTACCCGCGCTGATCCTGCTGAAGCGGGTGATGCAGCTGCCGCTGCTCGCGATCTTCACCGCGGTGGTGACCACCGGGATCATCGTGATCGGCTTCCTCTTCGACCTGATCGCCTGATCCGGCCGCGGGCGCAGGCCCGCGGCCGTGACCGTGACACGGAACCTGGCCGCACGCCCGCCCCTCTCAACGACCACACCCACGGCGCGGAACCCGGCCGCACCCACGCATGACCGCACCCACGACCTCGACGACGACCATCCGAACGACACGAGAGGAACACCCATGGACATCAAGGTGCTCGGACCCGGCTGCAAGAACTGCGTGACCCTGGAGGCCCGCACCCGCGAGGCCCTCGACGGCCTCGGCAAGGAGGCCACGATCGAGAAGGTGACCGAGACCGCCGACATCATGGGCTACGGGGTCATGTCGACGCCCGGGTTGGTGGTCGACGGCACGGTCGTGCTGTCCGGGAAGGTGCCCAGCGTCCGGCAGTTGACGGACATGCTCAGCGGCTGAGCGCGATCGCCCAGCGAGCTGACCTGCGAGACGCGGCACGTAGGCCACGCATCGGTCCCCGATCAGGCCGCTGTCCCTCAGACGGCGTCGGCCGGGGTTCCATGCCGGGTCATCTCGATCGCGTCGACGTCGACCGCCGCCACGGCTCGCAGTGCGTGTGCGAAGCGGTCCACCTCGATGGCGGAGGCAAGATCGGAGGGTGGTGCCCACGCGGGCCCACCCTCCACGAAGTTGCGGCCCGCGTCCGAGGTCGCGACCCGGGCCGTGAAGTCGGCCGGGTCGGGGTCCTCACCGCGCAGTCGGGCGGCGATCAGCTCCGCCGCGGCGAGGTCCTCGTCGCCGTCGCGCCCCTGGGATGCGCCGGTGATGATGAAGCTCACCCGCTGCGGGGTTGCGGTCCTGAGCGCCGCGGCCGTGGCCCGCGCGGTGACGAAGGCCCCTGCGAGCACCAGGCCGCTGCCGGCGGTGCGGGCCAGGCCCTGGGTACCGGCTGAGGTGCGGTGGATGATCGTGCGTCCCTCGACCTGCGCGGATCGCACCTGGGTGGGGGAGTTGCCGAGCTCGAAGCCCTCGAGCTGCCGGCCACCCTCCTCGCCGGCCAGCAGCGCCTCGGGCAGCTCCTTCTCGCGCAGCGCGACGGCGTGGTCGGCGTCGGCCACCGCCAGGATCCGTGCAGCGCCACGGGCGAACAGCCACGGCTGCACGGTGAAGGCCCGGAGCACGTCGATCACGACCACGGCCTCGTCGGGCTCTGCCTCGGCGAGGCTGAGGAAGCGCACCTCGGTCATCGTGTGTCCTTCGTAGCCAAGGGAGGGTCAGCCATCACGACCCAGCCGGGCCGGGTCGCAGGAACCGTTGCAGGCGGGTGTCGGCGTCCACCAGTGCGTCCACGGGCACGTACTCGCCGCGCTGGTGGGCCTGGCCGGTCAGCCCCGGTCCGTAGTTGCAGGCGGGCACACCGATCTCCGCGAAGCGGGCGACGTCGGTCCAGGCCTGCTTGCCTGCCACCTCGGCGTCGACGGCGTCGACGAAGGCCTGCAGGACCGGTGCGTGACGGTTGGGGGGTGTGGGTGGGGCGCGGTCGATCACCTCGACGCTGACCTCACCCGCGCCCGCGCCAGCGGCCTGGCCAGCTGCTGCGGCCTGGCCCTCGCCGTCGCCCGTACCGACTGCTGCCGCCACCCGTGCCCGGAGCTCCTCCTCCGCCGCCTCGAGGGTGCGTGACGGGGCGAAGCGCAGGTTCAGGTTCACCGTGAACTCACCCGGGATCACGTTGCGGAAGGGCGGACGGGTCGGGTCGCTGCCCGGCCCGAAGCCCTCGCTCCATCCTTGGGTCGCCGACCACACATCGCGGTAGGCGATGCCCTCCACCTCGACGTCGCGGACGTGGTCGAGCTCGAGGTCGGCGAGCAGGCCACCGGCCATGGTCAGGGCGTTACGGCCGTGCCAGGGCCGGGCGGAGTGGGCCTGGCGGCCGTGGAAGCGCACCAGGGCGTGCAGCCCACCGAGGCAGCCGAGCTCCACCCGGCCGTCGGTGGGCTCGAGCACCACCGCCAGCATGGCGTCGGCCAGCCACGGCACCGCGCGCAGCACCGAGCGCAGCTCGTTGCCCTCGGCAGCGCCCTCCTCGCCGGCGTAGAGCACCAGGGCGAGGTCGTAGGCACCGTGGTCGCGGATCGCCGGGTCTTCGAAGGCCCGCATGGCCACCACGTTGCCGGCCTTCATGTCGGAGGCGCCGCGGCCCACCACCACCTCGGTGCCATCCCGGTCCTCGACGCGCGGATCCCGGTCGGCGTCGGTGGGTGGGACGACGTCGAGGTGGCCGACGAGCAGCACCAGGGGGCGGGTTCCGGACCAGCGCTCGCCGGGCACCGCGGGCCGCTCGCCGGCGTCGGGGCTGGGCTGCGGGCCACCGACCACGAGGCTGTCACCGACGCGGCGCACCACCTCGCGCCGCTCGCGGTAGCGCTGCTCCAGGGCGTCGGCCAGCGGGGCCTCCTCGCCCGTGACCCACATCGCGCGCAGGTGCTCGAGCAGTCGGGAGGTCAGGTCCTCACGGGTCTCCACCAGGGCATCCTCGGTGTCGTGGACCGGGTGTCGGGGTGTCGGTGTCAGTTGGCGTGCAGCTGCGCGTTCAGCCCGCCCCAGTCACCGCTGCTGCCGTCCCGGGTCAGCGCGACCACCGCACCGGTCTGGGAGTCGCGCCGCAGCAGCAGGTTGTCGCGCCCCGACAGCTCCGCGGCCTTGACCACCGTGCCGTCGGGCAGGGCGACCTTGGTGCCCGCGGTCACGTACAGGCCGGCCTCGACCACGCAGTCGTCACCCAGTGAGATCCCGATCCCGGCGTTGGCACCCACCAGGCAGCCGGTGCCGACGGAGATCACCGCGCTGCCGCCACCCGACAGGGTGCCCATGATCGACGCACCGCCACCGATGTCGGAGCCGTCACCGACCACCACCCCCGCGGAGATGCGGCCCTCCACCATCGAGGCACCCAGGGTGCCGGCATCGAAGTTGACGAACCCCTCGTGCATCACCGTGGTACCGGGGGAGAGGTGCGCGCCGAGCCGCACCCGGTCGGCGTCGGCGATCCGCACCCCGGAGGGCACCACGTAGTCGGTCATGCGAGGGAACTTGTCGACGGAGGTGACCTGGAGCCGCCGGCCGCTGCGGGCGTGCTCGAGCTGGAGCGCGTCGAAGGTGTCGGGGTCGCAGGGGCCCTCGTCGGTCCACACCACGTTGCTGAGCAGCCCGAAGGCGCCGTCGAGGTTGGCGCCGTGGGGGCGCAGCTGGCGGTTGGAGATCAGGTGCAGCCGGAGGTAGACGTCGTGGGCGTCGGCCGGCGGCGCCGCCAGGTCCTCGACGAAGGTCGCGATCGGCACCCGCTCGGTGCGCGTCGGGGCGGGTCGCAGGGCCGCATCCGCGGTCACCGCCGCGACCGCCCGGGCGACCGGGTGGTCGGCGCTGAGCTCCGTGCGCCGCAGGACCTCGCGG
>JAWOCZ010000314.1:0-5330 GCA_046483565.1 Nitriliruptoraceae bacterium | reverse complement strand
TGCGATGCGTGCCATGGTCGACCTCCTCAGCCCTGCCGCTGCTTGTGGCGGGGGTTCTCGCAGATCACGCGAACCGCGCCGTTGCGGCGGATGATCTTGCACTTGTCACACTGCTTCTTGACGGACGGGTGAACCTTCACGTCCGCACCTCCTCGGCGGGTTCCGACGACCCGGGTGGTCGTCGGCGGCGCGGGGGGCTGCCTCCCTCGCGCCGGGGCCGCTCCCCGCAGCGAACGTCCGGTGAGGCGGGACGCTCGGTCGTGGGGGGCTTCGAGCGCGCCACCGGTTCCGGGCGACCACCGCGATGCGGTGGAGCGCGGATCGGTGCCGGCCGGCCGGGTCGACGTCACGCGGGCGCGTGCGCCGGATGCAGCACCATCGGGCCGTGGGGCCGCGGGGCGCGTTGTCGGTCGGGCTCCTCTGCGAACGGTTGCCGGCGTCGGGGCAGCACGCCGGCGCCGCAGGGGGCCGTCAGGTCACTTGTAGCGGTAGGTGATCCGACCGCGTGACAGGTCGTAGGGGGACAGTTCGACGACGACCTTGTCGCCCGGCAGGATCCGGATGTAGTGCATCCGCATCTTGCCGCTGATGTGGGCGAGGACGTTGTGCCCGTTCTCCAGTTCCACGCGGAACTGCGTGTTCGGGAGGGCCTCGGTCACGGTGCCCTCCACCTGGATGGACTCTTCCTTCTCTGCCACGCCAACTCCGGGTCGAGATCCCTGGGGGTGCATCACCTGGCTCCTACCGCACGGCGCGAGCGTGCTGGCTCGCGTGCGAGGGGAGGACCCGGGTCGCGCGCTGCCAGCACCGAGGTGGAGGGGGCACGCGTCCGCGACGTGATGACGCCCTGCCACGTGGCAGGGCGTGGCGTAGGGTACCCACCCGGTGCCACTGCCGGCAAGCGGACCGGTCGGCGTCAGTAGACCGGCACGGCCTCTGCGAGCGGACGAGCGGGCTCGTCGGAGCGAGCGGTCAGCACCCAGGGCCCATCCTCGGTGATCGCGACCGTGTGCTCCCAGTGGGCGGACAGCGCGCCATCCTCGGTCACCACGGTCCACTCGTCGTCCAGGGTGCGGGTCCGCTCGGTACCCAGGTTGAACATCGGCTCGATGGCGATCACCCAGCCCTTTGTCATCTTGAGCCCCTTGCCCGCCCGCCCGTAGTTGGGGACGGAAGGGTCCTCGTGCAGCGCTCGTCCGATGCCGTGGCCGACGTACTCACGGACCACCCCGTACCCACGCTCGAGCGCGACGCCCTCGACCGCGGCACCGACGTCACCGAGGCGGTGACCGTGCCGTGCCTGCTCGAGCCCACGCCACATGGCGTTGCGTGTCTGACGCACGAGGTCGCGGACCTCGGGGCTCGCGGCCTGCTCTCCCCCGACGATCAGCGTCGTCGCCGAATCGCCGTGGAAGCCCTCGACGATGGCCCCGCAGTCGATGGAGATGACGTCGCCCTCCTCGAGCACGACGTCCGCCGAGGGGATCCCGTGGACGATCTGGTCGTTGGGTGAGGTGCACAGCGTGGCGGGGAACCCGCGGTAGCCCTTGAACGAGGGAACCGCGCCGGCGTCGACGATCACCTTCTCCGCGATCCGGTCGAGGTCCAGGGTCGTCATGCCCGGCCGGAGACGCTCCATCAGCTCCTCATGTGCCCGGGCGACGACGGCTCCGGCCCTGGCCATCCGGTCGACCTCGGCCCTGCTCTTCTTGATGATCATCGCTGGATCCCTGCTCGCGGGTGGTCACACGAGCCGACCGCGCCGACCGGGGCGGCCGACGGGGCTGACTCGCACGTGGCCGGTCAGGGTACGCGTGCCACGACCAGCATCGCGCGCCGCCGGGCTACCGGACCGACAGCAGCGCCCCCCGCCCGGGCACGACACGTCCGCTCAGCGCAGCGCCTCGAGGATCGAGTTGGCCGAGGCGAAGACCTCGTCCGGCGTCCCGGTCGCCTCGACATCGCGCAGCAGCCCACGCTCCCAGTAGAAGTGCTCGAGCGGCTCGGTCTGTGCCCGGTAGACCTCCAGCCGGTTACGCACGACCTCCTCGGTGTCGTCCTCGCGCTGCCGGAGCTCACCACCGCACTCGTCGCAGCGACCCTCCTGCTGCGGCGGGTCGAACACCACGTGGTAGATACGACCGCACCGCACACAGGTGCGTCGACCGGTCAGCCGTGCGATGACCTCCTCGTCGGGCACCGCCAGCCGCAGCACCGCATCGAGCGGGGTCTCGTACTCCATGAGCAGGTGCTCCAGCGCTTCGGCCTGGGGCATCGTCCGGGGGAACCCGTCGGAGAGGAACCCGTGCGAGGCATCCGGCTCCCGGAGCCGGTCACCGACCATCCGCATCACCAGCTGGTCGGGTACCAGCTCACCGGACTCCATGTAGGTCTTTGCCTCGGCTCCGAGCGGGGTCGCCTCGCGGACGTTGGTGCGGAGGATGTCGCCGGTCGAGATGTGCGGGATCGCGTAGGCGTCGGCGATCCGGGACGCCTGGGTGCCCTTGCCCGCACCGGGTGGCCCTAGCAGGATGATCCGCACGTCGCTCCCTCCGTCACTCCCCCGGCATCTCCGAGCGGAGCTGGCGCCGTCCACCTCGCCGGACGGCACCGGCGATGCGTGTGTCGCTCAGCGCAGGAACCCCTCGTAGTTGCGCTGCATGAGTTGGCTCTCGATCTGTTGGTTGGTCTGCAGGGCGACCCCGACCATGATCAGCAGGCTCACCCCACCGAGCGGGAAGGCCCCGATGTTGCCGACCGCCAGCAGGATGAAGGGCAGGACGGCCACGGTCGCCAGGTACAGCGAGCCGGGCAGGGTGATGCGGGTCAGCACCTTGTCCAGGTACTCCGCGGTCTGACGACCGGGCCGGATCCCGGGGATGAAGCCGCCGTAGCGTTGCATGTTGTCCGCGACCTCGACCGGGTTGAAGGTGATCGCGCTGTAGAAGTAGGCGAAGAAGATGGTCAGGGCGGCGAACACCAGGATGAAGACCCAGGAGGTCGCGTCCGAGAGGTAGCGCTCGGTCCAGTTGATGAACGCCTGGCTGCCCGACAGCTGCGCGGCCAGGCCCGGTAGGTACATCAACGAGGACGCGAAGATGACCGGGATGACCCCGGACTGGTTCACCTTGAGCGGGATGTAGGTCGACTGGCCCCCGTAGCTGCGCCGGCCGACCTGGCGCCGGGCGTACTGCACCGGGATCCGCCGCTGCCCCATCTCCATGAACACCACCGCGACGGTGAGCAGGATGCCCATCGCGAGCACGCCGACCACCCACGGCCAACCGTTGGTCGTGCGGACGATGAACAGCTGGGAGGGGAACTGGCTGACGATCGAGATGTAGATCAGGATCGACATCCCGTTGCCAACGCCCCGGGCCGTGACCAGCTCACCGAGCCACATGACCAACGTGGTCCCGGCGGTCAGGGTGAGCACGGCGACGATCACCGTGCCGGTCCCGGCGCCGGGCATGACGATGGCGTCGAAGGCGACCCCGTTGCGCGCCAGCGTCACCAGGCCCGTCGACTGCAGCAGCGCCAGACCGACCGTGCCGTAGCGGGTGTACTGCGTGATCTTGCGACGGCCCTGCTCGCCCTCACGCTTGAGTTCCTCGAGCTTGGGGATCACCACCGCCAGAAGCTGCATGATGATGCTGGCCGTGATGTAGGGCATGATCCCCAGTGCGAAGACCGCCATCTGCTGCAGGGCACCACCGGAGAACACGTTGATGATGCCGACGATCGCGCCCGCCTGCTGACCACCGGTGGCCTCGCGCAGGATGCCGAGATCCACCCCTGGGATCGGGATCCAGCTCCCGATCCGGTAGACGGCGATCATCCCCAACGTGAACAGCAGCTTGCGCCGCAGGTCGGGGATCTTGAAGGCGTTGACGAACGCGCGGAGCATGAGGTCCTCGGGACGTCGTGATCGACGATGCTAGCGGGTCGGGCCCGCCGTCCACTGCGCAGCGCGCGCAGCGAGCGGGGGCCCGAGGACTGGAACGGTGCTCAGACGACCGTGCCACCGGCGGCGACGACCTTCTCACGCGCCGTCGCCGTGATGGCGTCGACGTCGACGGTCAGCGCTTTGGTGAGCTCGCCCTGGCCGAGGACCTTGACCGGCCGCTTCTTCTTGACCAGGCCCTTGGCGGTCAGCGTCTGGACCGTGACCTCGTCACCGGCCTCGAAGGCGTCCTCGAGACGTGCCACGTTGATCACCGCGAAGACGACCTTGTTTGGGTTGTTGAAGCCGGGCAGCTTCGGCTGGCGCCGCACGAGCGGCACCTGGCCGCCCTCGAAGTTCTCCGGGATGGTGCCGCGGGCCCCGGAGCCCTTGGTGCCACGACCGGCGGTCTTGCCGCCGCGACCCCGGTCCCCCCGGGCGACCCGCTTGCGGTCGGTCTTCGCGCCCTCGGCGGGCTTGAGGTGGTGCAGCTTGATCGTCACGACGGGACCTCCTCGGTGGCGTCGGCGTCGATCTCCTCGAAGGCGACGAGGTGCGGGACCTTGCGAAGCATCCCACGGATCTCGGGACGGTCCGGCTGCACGACGGTGTGCCGGATCCGCTTCAGTCCGAGTGACGCGACGGTGGCGCGCTGGTTGGCCGGACGGCCGATCAGCGAGCGCGTCTGGGTGATACGGAGATGGGTGCCCATCAGTTCCCCCCGCTGCGCATGGTCTCGAGCATCGCCTTCGGCGCCACATCCTCGACCGCCTTGTCACGCAGAGCGGCGATCTCGTGGGCGGAGCGCTGGGACTTCAGCCCGGCGACCGTGGCGTGCACGACGTTGACCGGGTTGGCCGTGCCGAGCGACTTCGCCAGCAGGTCCTGGATGCCCGCCGCCTCGATGACGGCGCGCACCGGCCCACCGGCGATGACCCCGGTACCGGGAGCCGCCGGCTTGAGCATGACCTGTCCGGCGCCCGCGCGACCGACGACGGGGTGCACGATGGTGTTGCCGACCATCGGGACCTTGAAGAAGTTCTTCTTCGCCTCCTCCACGCCCTTCTGGATGGCCGACTGCACCTCCTTGGCCTTCCCGTGGCCGATGCCGACCATCCCCTTGCCATCGCCGACGACCACGAGGGCGGTGAACTGGAAGCGTCGACCACCCTTCACGACCTTGGAGACACGGTTGATGGAGACGACGCGCTCGTCGTACTGCTCGCGGTCCTGGCCGCGGCCACCGCCGCGTCGATCGTCTCGACCGCGTCCGCCGCGCCCAGGTCCGCCGGAGCGGTTGTTGGCTGCCATGTTGCTACTCCTTGTGGTCCACCCTCGAGGGCGGCACCGTCAGAACTCGAGTCCGGCCTCGCGGGCACCGTCGGCC
>JAWOCZ010000251.1:0-12711 GCA_046483565.1 Nitriliruptoraceae bacterium | reverse complement strand
GTTATTTACTAACATTTTTTATGTTAGTAATCTTATTTGTTCCTATTGGAATTATCATTGATTTTTCTGAAAAAGTAGATAAGATTATTGCTAACGAGGCTTCTTTGAACGAAACATTAGAATACTATCTCAATTTCACTATTTATTTCGCAAATTTACTCTTTCCTATTTTACTTTTTTTATCAGTAATTTGGTTTACTTCAAAATTGGCAAACAATACAGAAATTGTTGCTTTTTTAAGTTCAGGAGTTTCTTTTTATGTCTGGCTTGGTGGAGGGTGACGACGGGGGTGACGGCGGATCGGTTCGTCCCCGCCGCCGGCGTGACCCGCGCCCAGATGGCGTCCTTCCTCGCGCGCTGGCTGGTCGACCTCGCCGAGCGGGGTGGCGCCGTTGCACTCCCGCCGCCAGAGCTTCCGTCCTTCGGAGATGTCCACCCGGACGATGTCCACGCCCCTGCGATCGCGCGTCTCACGACGGCCGGCATCATCCAGGGTCGGACGGCGACCACCTTCGACCCCGTCGCCCCGGTCACCCGTGCCGAGACCGCGACCCTGCTCAAGCGGGCGCTGGAACACGCGACGGCGACCGCGCTGCCCGGTGCCCGGGACACCTTCGTCGACGACAACCTGTCCTTCCACGAGGCCTCGATCGATCAGCTGGCGGCTGCCGGCATCATCGGAGGGACCGGAGGCTTCAGCTTCGTGCCCGATGATCCGGTCAGTCGCGGGGCCATGGCCTCGCTGATGATGCGGGCTTCCGCCAACCTCGTCGATGACGGGATGGTGTCACCGGCCGGGTGAGGTAGCGGTGACGGCCGCGCGGACCTCGGGCCAGGGGTGCGGGACCGTCGCCGACTAGGCTCCCACCGACCTCCTACCCGTCCGTCTGCCTCTCGGAGTCCCTGTCATGCACCAGCGCGCTGCGTTCTTCCGTGACCAGCCGTGGACCGTGGGGGTCATCGGTCTCGGGTACGTGGGACTCCCCCTGGCGGTGACGGCGGCCACTCGCGGTCTCGCAGTGATCGGCTTCGACGTCTCCAGCGCCAAGGTCGACGCGTTGCAGGCCGGTCGCAGCCACGTCGAGGACGTCGGCGACGACGACCTCGCCGCCGCGCTGGCCAGCGGCGCCCGGTTCACCACCGACGAGGCCGAGCTGTCGCAGGCCGATGCGATCTTCATCGCGGTCCCCTCGCCGCTCGGTCGCAACCGCCAGCCCGACATGTCCTTCATCGAGTCCGCCGCGATGACGGTGTCCCGGGTCGCGCGTCCGGGCCAGGTCATCTCGCTGGAGTCCACGACCTACCCCGGCACCACCGAGGACCACCTCCTCCCTGCAGTCACCGGGGCCGGGTTGACCCTCGACGAGGACGTGTTCGTCTCGTTCTCGCCCGAACGTGTCGACCCTGGCAACGTGCTGCAGACGGGGGACATCCCCAAGGTCGTCGGTGGGGTGTCGCGGGTATCGGGTGAGGTCGCCGCCGCGGCCTACGGTCGACTGGTCGACAACGTGCACGTGGTCTCCTCCGCGCGAGCTGCGGAGCTGACGAAACTGCTCGAGAACACCTACCGGGCCGTCAACATCGCCATGGTCAACGAGCTCGCACAGGTCGCCGAGGTGTTCGACATCGACATCTGGGAGGTGATCGACGCCGCCGCGACCAAGCCCTTCGGGTTCCAGCCCTTCTACCCCGGCCCGGGCGTCGGCGGGCACTGCATCCCCCTCGACCCGCAGTTCCTGGCCTGGCGGGCCAAGGAGCTCCGGGTCGCCACGCGCTTCATCGACCTCGCCGAGGATGTCAACCTGCACATGCCCGACTACACCGTCGGGCGCATCGCTGCTCTGCTCAACGAACGTGGCCTTGCGGTGGGGGGAGCACGGATCCTCGGCATCGGTGCCGCCTACAAGCGCAACATCGCCGACGACCGGGAGTCGCCGTCGATCGACGTCCTGCGGCTCCTGGCGCGCCGGGGTGCCCAGCTCGGTGTGCTCGATCCCCATGTCCCGATGGAGCAGCTGTCGCGACATGGTTTCGAGCCTTTGCTCGACGCGGACGACCTCAGTGGATGGGATCTGGCGGTCGTGCTGACCGACCACGACGCCGTCGATTACGCCGCGGTGGCACGTGAGGTGCCGCAGGTCTTCGACACGCGGGGTGTCTACCGGCGTCTGGGTCTCGACGTGTCCAACGTCGTGGCGCTGTGACGCCCGCTGGCTGCGGTTGAGCGCGCCGTGCGGGTCCTGGTCGTCACGACGGTCCACACCCCACTCGACGCACGCATCCATCACCGGCAGATCCGGGCCATGCGGCGGGCGGGGTGGCAGGTGAGCTATGCGGCGCCGTGGGCCGACACCGACACCCCGCTCGAAGCGGTCGTCGCCGGCGTCGCCCCGATCGAGCTGCCTCGGGCCGTCGGCCGTCATCGGCTCCGCGCGCTCTGCCGTGCGCGTCGCGTGATCCGGGTGCTGGGGCCGGCCCATGACCTCGTCCTGCTGCATGACCCCGAGCTGCTCCTGGCCGTCGCCGGCCGACTCGACCGGTCACCGCCAGTGGTGCTGGATGTCCACGAGGACCTCGCCGCCAGCCTGGCTGACCGGGCCTGGATCCCGGGGTGGCTGCGGGCACCGGCTCACCGGTTGGCGGTCCTACTGGAAGGTTGGGCCGAGCAACACCTCACCTTGCTCCTCGCCGAGGAGGGCTACCGCGAGCGCTTCCGAGGCGATCATCCTGTCATCCCGAACCTGCCCTGGCTGCCCGCCGCCGCCGCCCCGGCCGGGACCCACAACCGTGTCGTCTACGTCGGACGGCTCTCCGCCGGTCGGGGAGTGGACGAGCTCATCGCGGTCGCACAGCGGTTGCGGGCCGCCGAGGGACCCCACCTCCACCTCGTCGGCCCGGCCGATGCCGAGGTCGAGTCAGCCGTCCAGACGGCCGCCGACCAGGGCACGCTGGTATGGCACGGCTTCCTGCCGAACGACCGGGCGCTGGAGGTCGTGACCGGGAGCCTCGCGGGCCTGAGCCTGCTGCACGATCTGCCCAACTACCGGGTCTCCCTGCCGACCAAGCTGGTGGAGTACCTCGCCCACGGCGTCCCCGTCATCACGACGCCACTGCCGGCGGCGACGGCGTTCCTCGACGAGGTGCCGGGCGGGATCGTCGTGCCCTTCGGGGACGTCGCAGCGGTCGTCGACGCGGTGCTCGAACTGGCCCGCGACCCCGATCGCGCGCGGGTCCTCGGGGCGACCGGGCGGTCCGGGGTCCAGCGCAGGGCGAGCTGGGATGCCGTCTCGTCCCGCTTCCTCACCACCCTGGAGGAGGCCGCTGGACACGCGGGCCATGGTCAGGCCGGCCGGTGAGCGAGACGCACCGCGACCGTGACCGGCCGGCTCGGCAGGAGGTGGCCCGCGCTTCACTCCCCGAGATCGCCGAGGCGACGCCGGTCGCCGTGGTCATCCCCGCGTTGCAGGCGGCACCGGTGATCGGCCGCGCCGTCGCTTCCGCGCTCGCGCAGCCGCAGGTGGCCCGGGTGGTGGTGGCCGCCGGTGACGCGGAGACCCGGCAGGCGGCCGAGCGGATCGACGATCCGCGCCTCGAGGTGGTCGACAACCCCTCGGGTCGCACGCCGGACGCCCTCAACCTTGCGATCGACCGCACCACTGAGCAGGTGGTCGCGCGCCTTGACGCGCACGCCGTCCTCCCGGCCGGCTACGTCCCGGTGGCGGTCGGCGTACTTGCCCGTACGGGAGCGGCGAACGTCGGCGGACGTCAGGTCCCCACGGCCGACGCGGGTTTCGCGCGGGCGGTGGCCTTGGCCATGCGATCGCCGGTCGGGGCGGGCGGTGCGGCCTACCGGACAGGTGGACAGCCAGGCCCCGTCGACACCGTCTACCTCGGCGTGTTCCGCCGCGAGGCCCTGGAAGCGGTCGGGGGTTTCGACCCGCGGTTCGTCCGCAACCAGGACGCCGAACTGAACCTGCGCTTGACACGAGCCGGCTACCAGGTGTGGTTCGAACCGTCCCTGGCCGTCACCTACCGTCCCCGCGGGACCGTGCGGGGCCTCGCTCACCAGTACCTGCAGTACGGTCGTTTCCGGCGGCTGACCGCCCGGGTCCACGCCGGGTCCCTGCGTCCTCGACAGCTGGCCGCTCCGGTACTGGTCCTCGGGTGCACCATGCTGGCGGTGCTGGCGGTGGCGATCGGCGCCCCGCTGGTGCTGCTGCTCCCCGCGGTGGCCTACCTCATGCTGCTCCTGATGGCGGGGTTCCAGGCCAGCCGCCGCCCGCAGCTCGTCATGGGCGTGGCGCTGGCGCTCCTGGTGATGCACGTCTCGTGGGGTCTCGGCTTCCTGGTCGGTCCTCCCAGGGGTGTGGCCGGACCCGGCTAGCATCGACCCGCCGCTGTCCCCACACCCCGACCAGGTCGATGGCCGAACCCGAGCACCGCTCCGACGCGCGGCCGTCGACCCCAGCCAACGACGCCAACGACGCTACCGACGCGGAGCGTGCCGTGGCTCCAGGGGCGACCTCGCCGCTGCTCAGCAGGTTGAACCGTCGTGGCTTCCGCCTCGTCATGATCGCCGATGGCATCGGGTTGCTCACGGTCATGGTGGGGTCCATGGTGGTCCGCTTCGGCACGACCTGGCCGACCTACCCGGGCCGCACCTACCTGCTCTCGTTCACCGTCATCACCGCGATCTTCCTCGCCAGCCTGTACTTCGGTGGCCTCTACGAACGGGAACCCCGGTTGGGGGCGCCCCCGGCGCTCCCGCGCGCCGGGCGGCAGACCCTGGCGGCGGGCGGTCTGCTCGCGCTCCTCGACCTCGTCGTCACCGGCGCCGCGCGTGAGTTCGGCCTGACCGCTGACCGTGCCCTGCCGCTGCCGATCCCCAACCTCATCGCGCTGATCGTGCTCGGGGCTGTGGTGGTCGCGGCGAACCGCGGACTGGTCCACGCGCTGCGGACGCGTCGTGAGGGGGCGCCCAAGGTCCTGCTCGCTGGCGAGCCGGAGGACGTGCGTGCGGCCCGTGGCTCGCTGTTCGGCGACCGACGGCCGGCCCGGGTGGTCGCCGAGGTGACCGATCCGACGCTGGTGCTGCGCACCGTGGCCGAGTTCGAGGTCACCGACCTGGTCGTCGTCTCCGGCACCTGGCTACCGACGCTCTATCCGACGGTGCTGACCGAGCTCGACGCAGCCGGGGTCACCACGCTCCTACGGGTCACCGCCCGTGAGACGGTGTACGGCCTGGAGCGCATCCGGGAGGTCGCCGGGGTGCCCTTCGTCCTCCTGCGAACCCAGACTATGCCCCGCTCCCGTGCCCGATTCAAGCGGTTCTTCGACCTGGTGCTGCTCCTCGCCGGTGCCGTGCTGTGGGTCCCTCTCCTCCTCCTCATCACCCTCTACCAGGCGATCGCAGCGGGACGCCCGTTGCTGTACCGCCAGCGCCGGGTCGGCGTCGGTGGCAGCACCTTCGACATGGTCAAGTTCCGCACCATGGTGGTGGACGCCGAGGCGGACGGGCGTGGTGCGCGGCTCGCGGAGGCGGAGGATCCCCGGGTCATCCCGGCGTGTCGGTGGGTGCGCGCCACCCGGATGGACGAGCTGCCACAGCTGTGGAACGTACTCCGCGGTGAGATGTCGCTGGTCGGGCCGCGCCCTGAGCGGCCGGAGCTGACGGCCGGGTTCGAGCAACGCATCTCCGGGTACGCGCGACGCTTCGAGGTGCCACCCGGCCTCACCGGTCTCGCGCAGATCCACGGGCGCTACCACACCGATGCCGAGTACAAGCTCGGTTACGATCTGCAGTACCTCGTGAACTGGTCCCCGGTGCTCGACCTGCAGATCCTCCTGCGCACGGTGTGGGTGGTCGTAGCCCGGCGCCTATGACGTAGCCTCCGGCGTCCGATCCCCGGAGCATCGACCGTGAACCTGTTCGTCGCCGCCCTGGTCGATGACCCGACGCGTAGCGAGTCCGTCGAGCGCGCGATCCTCGCCGCTCACGAGCGCACCTCACCCTTCGCGGGTGCGAGTCACGCGGTGGCCACCTGGCGGCGCGGTCACGTGGTCGTCGCCAGCTTCTCCGTCCACGCCGCGGCGCTGGCGATCGGTAGCTACCACCACGAGACGGGGACGAGCTTCGACACCTTCACCGGCCTGCCGAGGCTGACGGCTGTCGCCCGTGGTCGACCGTGGGGCCTGGCCCTGGCCGAGGCCCGCGCGCGCGGGGTCCTCGACCCCGATTCCCTCGGTGGGGTGTGGACGCTGGTGCATGCCCGCGACGACCACCTCGAGGTCCGATCGTCGCTCACCGGGAGCGAGACGGTGGCCATCGCCCGTCGGCCCGGCCTGGTCCTGGTCTCCAACCGCGCCGTGCTCGCCCGAGCGGCCGCCTGGCCGGACCAGCCCCTCGCGTTCGACACCGATGCGCTCATCCCGCTCTGCGCGAGAGGTTGGATGGCGCACGACCGGCTGCCCTTCACCGGACTGACGGCCCTCCCCCCGGGATCCGCGCTTCGGGTCGCGCCTTCAGGTTCGCAGATCCGGCGCACCCACCACCTCGACGCGGCACTCGACGAGGTCCGATCGGGGGGTCCCGCTGTGGCGGGCCCCGAGGTGGACGTCGACGAGGTCGGCAGCGAGCTGTCACGGTGCTACGACCGGATCGCAGAGGAGATGATCTCCGCCGCCCGGGAGGTCGGAGCACTCGGGCCGACCCCGACCCTGCAGTTGGCAGGGGACCTCGCGACGCGGCTCTCGGCGGCTGCCTACCACGCCGCCGGTGTGGAGGTGATCGCGACCACCACCGGCCAGCCGGACGGGACGGACGCTGCGGTCGCGGCGGGCCTGGCCGAGGATCTGGGGCTCGAACACCGTGTGGCACCTGCCGGCGTCCAGGCCCGTGACCTGCCGGAGCTGCTGCGGCGGCAGGTCCTGTTCGGTGAGGGCCTCTCCAACGTCTACGAGCCGGCTCCGCCCCTGCGCGCCGTGCCGTCGGTCGAGGTGGTCCGTCACGCCGCCGGGGCGCTGCTCGGTGGGTACGACAACCTCGCCTCGGGGCCGCGGCAGCCGGTGACCGATCTCGACGAGGGGCAGCGCTTCCTGGATGCCCTGACGCTGCACAACGGCGCCCTCGTGCTGCGGGAGGATGCCCGTATCGCCCAGCAGCAGGTCAACCGCCGGATCGCTGAGGAACTGCTCGACGAGGTGGGCCGACTCAGCTTCCACGAGTTGGCCTACCTGCGGCTGCGAGAGGGGCGGGCCAACGGTGCCGATCGGCAGGCGGCGGCCTACGGCGCGGTCCAGGTGGCTCCGTTGCTCGACGACCGCGTGCTGACGTCGCTGGCAGCCATACCGCTCGAGCACAAGCGACAGCAGCGTGCGGTCTTCGAGCTCATCGAACGGTTGGCGCCGGTGCTGAACCGCCGGCCGCTGGTCGGTGCGCGACTGCGGTTCGAGGCGGCCGGTCCCGTCCCGTGGTTCGCACCCGATCGGTGGGCGGCCCGTGCGCCGCTGCCGGCCCCGGAACCGGACGCAGGCTGGCGCGTCACTGCGGACGGGAAGCTCCCGGGCGCCATGGTGCGGCGTCTGGACCAGCAGGATCCGTTGTTGGACGAGATCATCGACCGCGGGCGCCTGCAGGCCACGCTGCGGGCGTCGGGGCCACGTGCACCACGTGACGTGCGCAGCCTGTACGGGGTCGCCACGGCGCAGCAGCTGTTCTCAGGGCGGTGGTTGGAACCGCCACGAGGCCGGCGCCGAGGTCGACCCCACTAGCCTGGATGGCAGTGATCCGTCCGCGGCGGCCCGGGCCGCTCCGTGGCTCCACCGCCCGGGCAGCCAGTTGTCGTCCACCACAGCCGAGCAGGAGCGCGACGTGCAGGAGACCAACATCGGCGGCGCCCGCACGGCACGGGTCGGCTTCGCGCTCGAGGACGTCGCACTGGTGCCCTCCCGCCGGACCCGCGACCTCGAACTCGTCGATCTCAGGTGGCGGATCGACGCCTACGAACTCGACATCCCGGTGTTGGGTGCACCGCTGGACGCGGTCGTCTCGCCGATGACCGCCGGGCTGCTGCGCGAGCACGGCGGGCTCGGGGTGCTGAACCTCGAGGGCCTGTGGACCCGGTACGAGGAGGCTGACGGCGTGCTGGCCGAGATCGCCACCCTGACGCCGGGTCCCGAAGCGACCCAGCGGCTCCAGGCGCTCTACGCCGAGCCGGTCAAGGAGGAGCTGATCGGGCGACGGGTCGAGGAGCTACGGGCCACGGACATGGCCGCCGGGAGCCTCACGCCACAGAAGGTGGAGCGCTACCACCACGCCGCGCTCGAAGCCGGGTTGGATCTGCTCGTGATCCAGGGGGTGGCCGCCACGGCCCAGCACGTCGGTAGCCCGGGCTCAGAACCGCTGGATCTGCGCTCCTTCACCGGGCGCTACGACATCCCCGTGGTCGTCGGTGGCGTGTGGTCCGCGAAAGCGGCGACCCACCTCATGCGGACCGGCGCGGTCGGTGTGATCGTCGAGGGTGGTAGCGACCCGACGTCCACGACCTACGCGGCGCTGGGCCTCAAAGCTCCACTGGCCTCCACGATCGCCGAGGTGGCCGCAGCCCGGACGCGCTACCTCGAGGAGTCCGGTCGCTACGTCCAGGTCATCGCCACCGGAGGGCTGCAGACCGGCGGCCACGTGGTCACGGCCATCGCCTGCGGCGCCGACGGCGTGGCGCTCGGCCGACCGCTCGCTGCCGCCGAGGAGGCACCTGGCCGCGGCGCGTACTGGGGGCTGTCCTCGGCCCACCACGAGCTGCCCCGGGCGCGCTACGAGCAGGTCGAGACCCTCGGATCGCTGGCGCAGGTGCTGACCGGCCCGGCCCATCGTGACGACGCCACCGTCAACCTGCTCGGTGGGCTGCGTCGGGCGATGAGCGTGGTCGGGTGCGAGGACCTGCGCGGCCTGCAGCAGGCCGAACTGGTGGTGCGGCCGGGCGGGATGCGCTCGTCCGCATGGCCCGTCTGATCCCATCTCCCGCCGGTCCCCAACCCGCCCTCCCCGCTGTCCGTTGCACACCGTCGCCAGCCCTCGGCAGGCCACACCAGGGACCACAGAGGCGATCCAGGAGCACCTCGTGAACGACGGTTCGACAAGCAGCGGCTTCGATGCGGACGACGATCCGAGACCGCACGCGGCCGACACGGTCCTGGTCGTCGACTTCGGCGCGCAGTACGCGCAGCTGATCGCACGTCGCATCCGCGAGGCCCGGGTCTACTCGGAGGTCGTGCCCCACGACATCACCGCGGAGGAGTTGCTCGCCCGCAACCCGGCGGCGGTGGTGCTCTCGGGTGGGCCGGCGTCGGTGTACGCCGAGGGCGCCCCCGCTCTCGATCCGGCCGTTCTGGAGGCCGGTCTCCCGGTCTTCGGGATCTGCTACGGCTTCCAGATCATGGCGACCACCCTCGGTGGCACCGTGGAGCAGACCGGCCTGGCGGAGTTCGGCGGCACCCACCTCGAGGTGGTGGGCGGTGACCCCACGCTCTTCCACGGCCTCCCGCGGCAGCAGTCGGTGTGGATGTCCCATGGGGACGCCGTCACGGCACCGCCCCCGGGGTTCGCCGTCGCGGCCCGGACCGCCGGGGCGCCCGTCGCCGCCTTCGAGGACCGAGACCGCCGTCTGGCCGGTGTCCAGTTCCACCCGGAGGTGCAGCACAGTGACCACGGGCAGGCCGTCCTCGAGCACTTCCTCTACGAGATCGCTGGATGCCGTCCCACGTGGACGATGGCCAACGTCATCGACGAGCAGGTTGCCGCGATCCGGGCACAGGTCGGCACCGATCGCGCGATCTGCGGACTGTCGGGAGGGGTCGACTCCGCCGTGGCGGCGGCGCTCGTCCAGCGCGCGATCGGCGAGCAGCTCACCTGTGTCTTCGTCGACCATGGACTGCTGCGCGCCGGTGAGGCCGAGCAGGTGGAGCGCGACTTCGTGGCGGCAACCGGCGTCGAACTGGTCGTGGTCGACGCCGAGCAGCGGTTCCTCGATGCCCTGGCTGGCGTCAGCGATCCCGAGGAGAAGCGCCGCATCATCGGTCGCGAGTTCATCCGGGTCTTCGAGCAGGCCGCCCGCGACATCGTCGCCGGTGCCGGGGCACAGGGGGAGGAGGTCGGCTTCCTGGTGCAGGGCACCCTGTACCCCGACGTGGTCGAGTCCGGGGGCGGGAGCGGGACCGCAAACATCAAGAGCCACCACAACGTCGGTGGGCTGCCCGACGACCTCGCGTTCGACCTGGTCGAACCGCTGCGCGACCTGTTCAAGGACGAGGTCCGCGCCGTCGGTCTGGAACTCGGGCTGCCGGAGGGGATCGTGTGGCGCCAGCCCTTCCCCGGTCCGGGTCTGGCGATCCGCATCGTCGGCGGGGTGAGCCGTGACCGGCTGGGCACCCTGCGGGCCGCGGATGCGATCGCTCGCGAGGAGCTGACCGCTGCCGGACTGGACCGCGAGATCTGGCAGTGCCCGGTCGTGCTGCTCGCGGACGTGCGATCGGTGGGCGTCCAGGGGGATGGCCGGACCTATGGCCACCCGGTTGTGCTGCGTCCGGTCTCCAGCGAGGACGCGATGACCGCGGACTGGACGCGGGTGCCGTACGAGGTCCTGGCCCGCATCTCCACCCGGATCACCAACGAGGTCCGCGAGGTCAACCGTGTGACCCTCGACATCACCTCGAAGCCGCCGGGTACGATCGAGTGGGAGTGAGACCGGTGTTGCGGCCGCCCGCCGACCCGCGCCACGGAGCAGCCGACCGACCCGCGCCAGGGAGCATCCGACCGAGCAGCCGTCCGCTTCGGGGTGCGTTGCCACCTGCGGTCTTGCCGACCGATGTCGATCCCGCCGGTTAGGATCGCGGAGACCAAGAAGCGACGGACGCTGGAGGTATGTCGTGCTGTGGTTCCTTCTCGCTGTCGTGCTGCTGCTCGTCGGCGCCGCCGCCTTCGCCATCAGTGGCTACAACCGGTTGGTCCGTGCCCGGGTACGCATCGACGAGGCGTGGGCGCAGATCGACACCCAGCTCCAGCGGCGCCATGACCTGATCCCGAACCTGGTGAACACCGTCAAGGGCTACGCGGCGCACGAACGCGAGACCTTCGAGGAGGTCACCGCCGCCCGTGCCAAGGCGATCAGCGTCCAGGCGCCGGGTGAGCTCGCCGAGGCCGAGAACGGGCTGACCCAGGCGCTCGGCAAGCTGCTCGCGATCACGGAGAACTACCCGGACCTCAAGGCCGACCAGAACTTCCGGCAACTGCAGGAGGAGCTCGCCCACACGGAGAACATGGTCGCCGGCTCCCGTGGGCACTACAACGCCTCGGTGCGCGAGTACGACACCGCGCGCCAGGTGTTCCCGACCTCGGTCATCGCCGGGATGTTCAACTTCGAGGACCGTGAGTACTTCGAGGTGGAGACCGTCGAGGTGCGCCAGGCGCCCAACGTCTCCTTCGAGTAGTCGCCGATGTCGGCTGGCAGCCTCTACGACCAGCTACAGCGGGAGAACAAGCGCGCGAGCCGGTTCCTGCTGATCGGCTCCGTGCTGATCGCCGCCGTCATGGTGTGGGTCGTCGCCGGAGCGGCCGGCGTGCCCGTGCTCGATCCGATCGTCGGGGTGTCGGTCACCGCGGCCGGCACCGCGGTGGGCCTGCTGTTCCTCCTCGCCGCCGTGCGCTCGGGCCCGAGCATCGCGTTGCGCGCCGCCAAGGCCCGCGAGGTACCGCGCGAGGCCGCGCCAGAGCTGCACAACCTGTTCGACGAGGTCTGTGTCTCCGCGGGGATCATGGGCACCAAACCCAAGCTGTACGTCGTCGACGATCCGGCGCCGAACGCCTTCGCGACGGGCCGGTCACTCGAGGACAGCCACGTGGCCGTCACGACCGGGTTGATCGAGCGCCTACCGCGCTACGAGCTGCGCGCCGTCCTGGCCCACGAGGTCGCGCACATCCTCAACGACGACATCCGCACGGTCACGCTCGCGGTGGCCACGGCCGGCCTCGTGGCGCTGCTCGCCGACGTGCTGGTCCGGTTCATGATCCTCGGCGGAGCCCGGCGAGGTGGGCGCAGTAGCGGCGGCGGAGGAGGTGGAGGTGGAGCCCAGGCGCTGTTCCTGCTGCTGGGCGTGTTCGCCATGATCCTGGCGCCGCTGGCAGCCCAGGTGATCCGGTTCGCGGTGTCGCGACAGCGCGAGTACCTGGCCGACGCGACAGCTGCCGACCTGCTGCGCGACCCACAATCGATGGTCAACGCCCTGCGTCGCATCGACGGCGACCACACCAGCTTGCGCGAGTTCGAGGTGGCCACCGCCCACCTGTGGTTCGAGGAGCCCAACGACACCAAGGCCAAGAACAGCGCGGCGAAGATGGCGCGTCGGTTCGCCACCCACCCCTCGATCGGCGAGCGGGTCGAGCGGCTCGCCACCTTGAACGCCGGCACGGTCGCCACGGACGCACCGCTGCCACCGCCGCCACCGCGAGAGAGTCGCGGGTACCAGTAGACCCCGGGCCAGCTCGAGCGTCGCGCCATGCGGTCGACGCAACGCCTCTCTCGGGCTGAGTGTGCGTCCGGCGACCGCCCGGCCGAACGAGGTCGGCGGTCCGCAACGGTGCACCGAACGCGAGCAGAACGACCGCAGTCGTAGGTTCGGCGTCGAGGCGGCATCGTCGCGGCCGGGTGAGCCGGATGA
>JAWOCZ010000152.1:0-4536 GCA_046483565.1 Nitriliruptoraceae bacterium | reverse complement strand
CGCAGCTCGCGTCGCCGTGCTGGCGTGCCTCCGGAGCCGGGTTGGACGGCCCGCGGCGGATCGTCTCGCCCGGCGGCCACGGCGATCGGTGTCCTTAGGGTCTCGATGTCAGCCACGGTTGTCAGCCACGGTTGTCAGCCACGGTCGCTCGGACCACCCAGGCTGCACGACGGTGTCCTTGGCCCAACGGGCAACCAGCAGCTGGGAGCGGTGGTTCGTGCTCCCGGCGGGCGGCGACGGAGCTGCGTGCTCCGGGCAGCCGGAGGTCCTCGGTGTTCCGGGCAGGCGGCGACGGAGCTGCGTGCTCCCGGCAGCCGGAGGTCCTCGGTGTTCCGGGCAGCCGGCAGCGGTGGTTCGTGCTCCCGGCAGGCGGCAACGGTCCTTGGCGCACGAGCAGGATCTCATCGCCGCCGACCCGGCGGGAATTCATGCTCCGAGCAGACCGGAGCGGTTCTTGCGTGGTGGTCCGACGAGAGAGCCGGCAGCGGCGCCGCTTGACGGTCAGCGTCAGGGTGGGGCGCGACCGTTGCCAGGATCACCTGCGGGACCCCGTTCCTGGGAGGGCGGTGGCGACCGATCATCCCTTGATGTGTACTCGAGGTCGAGAGTCAGCGGAAGCGGGTCCGTCGGTGGTGTCGTGCGATGGTCGTCGGGTGTGCGGCCGGTGGGGGCCGCAGCGGTCGCACGGTCAGCATCAGAGCGTGTTGGCGCTGCCTCAGCGGGTCGTCGTCGCGTGTCGCCGTGCGGGGTCGCTGTCGCGCCGTTCGGCACCGTTCCAGCGGAGGTAGAGGGTAAGCCACCGAGGTCTGGGCTCGAGCTGTCGAGCTCTGGGCTCGAACCAGGATCTGTCACGGTCGAGGCGCTCGGAAGCGGGGTCGACGAGCCAACCTCGCCCATGGGGCCGGCTGCGATGTCCGTGGGGCCGGCTGCGCTGTCGGTGGGGTCGGCTGCGCTGTCGGTGGGGCCGGCTGCGCTGTCGGTGGGGTCGGCTGCGCTGTCGGTGGGCTCGGCTGTGCTGCCCGCGGAGCCAGCGTGCCTGCGCAACGGGTCTCCGGGCGTGGGGGAGTGGCGCGGTCCTCCGCGCCGATGGGGCTGTGTCGTGACCTTGCGGCCGGACGGCGATCGGAAGACCGCTGCAGCGGTGGTCGTGTCCAGAGTGACCGTCCAGCCGCCCTCGTGGACCTGATGGTGATGGAAGGAGCACAACAGCAGGCCGTTGTCGACCGATGTCGGGCCATCCTTGGACCAGGGCACCACGTGATGGGCGTGGGTCCAGGCGACCGGGCGGTCACAGCCTGGGCCCCGACAGCCGCCGTCGCGCACCCGGAGCGCCTGCCGCTGGGCGACCGACCAGTGTTGGCGCGACCGTCCGGCGTCGAGCACCTCGCTGTCTCCGCGGGTCACGAACCGTCGCACCTTCGCGTCGCACAGCAGGCGTTCCAGACCGGCGGTCGAGAGCACGCCGCCGTGGGCGAGTTCCCCGACGGCCGCTCCGTCGGGGTCCAGCGCTTCGAGGGGTACGACGACGTTGAGCTGTGGCAGCAGGCCACCCGAGCTGGGCGCCCTGCCGCCCTGCGTGGCCGTGCGCACGAGGTCGGCGATCGCGTCGGCTGTGCGCTGGGCGGGAGATCGCTGCTCCGGGATCGGGGTGCCGGGCGGGTCGAAGGTGCGGAAGGCGTCGAGGGCGGTGGCGAGCGCTTCGCCGTGCTCGTCGGTGAGCAGCGCCTGGAGGTCCCACATCCCGTCGCGTCGGCGGACCAGGGTGCCGCGACGTCGCCGGTAGGCACGGCGCTCCGCCAACTCCAGGCTCTTGCGATCGGCCTCCTGCTCCAGGCGTCGGATCTCATCCGATAGGTCCTCCGCACCGCGAGTGCGCGCCAGCGGGAGCAACTGGGTCTCGGTCGCGCCAGGGTCGCCCAACACCCCGTTGCGGGCGCTCCGCCCGATCGCCTGGGCCTGCTCCGGGCCGATGTCACCGTCGGTCAGCGCCTGCTGGGTCTGGGGCAGTCCTCGGAGATCACGTGCGAGCTTGTCCTGCCGTGCGGCCTCGCGGCCCGACACGCCCAGCGCCTCCTTCAGGTAGGTCGTGGGGGCGGCATGGCCGCCGCTCTCGTGTGCCCGGGAGACCTGGACGCAGCCAACCAGGCGGGTCCGCAGGCCGGCGACGGCACCTTCGAGGCGCCGGAAGGACGCCAGCCAGGCATCCACCTGCTCGGGCCGGGCCCGCTCGGGCACCGCGGCCACCAGCCCCGAGACCTGCTCCCGCAAGGTGTCCAGGGCGGTGGCGAGCTCCTGCGCCCCATCCGGTGCGCCGCTCGACGTCGTCGATCCAGGCTCCTCCGACGCCAGCCCCATCGCTGCCGATGTCGCGTCGTCGGGAGCGCCGGTCTCGGACGTCAGCCCGAGCGACAGCCCGAGCGACACCCCAAGCGCCGCGATCGCGGCCGTGCGGTCGTGGACGGTGGAGCCGTCGTGTGGCGTCAAACGATCAGGTCCGCCCATCTCGCCACGAGACCCGCCCACCTCGTCGCGTCGCGAACCCGCACGGTCACCTCGCCCGCCGACGTCGTAGTGCGCCGAGGCGGAGGCGGCCAGCACGATTTGGGGCTGGGACGGGGTCGGCACGTCGTGGGGCTGGGAGGGGGTCAGTGCGACGCGAGGTCGGGAGGGGGTCGGCACGTCGTGGGGCCGGGCTGCGGCCCGCCGCCGATACACGACGCGAGGCTCCCGGACCGGTCGGCGGTCCGAGGGAGCGGGTAGCGTCGTCGAAGGGAACATGTGTTCGACTGTAGCTGAGGTGTGTGACCACTGATCCGGCTGTCCACAAGGCCCGCGGCCTCCGGCGGGCGGGCCGCGAGCGCGAGGCTGCCAGCGCGCCCTCCCGTGGGTGGTGCGAGCACCGAGCCGGAGGCCTCTAGCGCCTGCCCGCGTCCTGCGGGACGCTCGAAGCAGATCCACCCGGTGGCAGCCACCCCGTTGGCCGGTACGACCCATGGGCACACGGACACCTGACCCTCCGCGACCGCCTGGTGAGCACACGACGCTGTCCCGACGGAGCCCGGCTGCTGCCCCGCCCCTGCCGGTCACCCTCGCGGTGCTGCTGCTGTTCGTGGCCGCGACCGCCGTCCAGACGCTGCAGGTCCTGGGACGGGTATCGGAGCCGGCGGGCACCGCGGTGGGACTGCTGGTGGGGACGACCGCGGTCGCGCTGCTCCTCGCCGCGGGCTGGACGCCGGAGCACTGCTACCTCGGTCCCGGCAGGCTGTCGGTGCGGGGCGCGCTGGCCCTCGGCTGGCTGCTGGTGCTGTGGCCGTTCGTGCTCGCGACCGGCCAATGGGTCGGCTGGGACCCGGCTCGGGCGCTGACCCAGGCCCTCGGCGGCATCGCGCAGGAGCTGTACTTCCGCGCCGCCCTGCTCCCGCTGCTGGTCGCACTCCTGCGAGGTCGGGCGTGGGCGGCGCTGCTCGTCCACGCCGTGCTGTTCACCGTCTGGCACGCCGGTGCGGTGCTGGTGACGCCGGCGGAGGCGGCCGCGGGCGTCGTGGTGCTGCTGGTGGTGGCCTTCCTGGCCGGGATCAGCTGGGGCTGGCAGACGCTGCACGACGGGACGGTGCGCTGGGCGATGGCCCACCACGCGCTGCTGTGGGTGTTCGGCTCGCTGTTCCTGCTCGCGCCGCCGGAGTGACGCCCGCCACCTCGACCCGTCGCTCAGCCGACCCCGGCCATCGCCCGCAGGGTGATCGCGCCGGCGCCGAAGGTCGGCTCCAGCAGGTGCGGCCCGTACCCCCGGACGTCGGTGTGGGTGAGCATCAGCCGCCGGTACACCCCCGCGCCCCGGATGTCCCCGGCGAGCTGGAAGCCGGTGATCCGCCCATCGTCGACGAAGAGCTTGCGCAGCACCTCACCGTCGCGGAGCCGCAGCTCCTCGCCGGAGGGGACCCCGGCCGCCACCACCGGCACCCCGAGGTGTTTGAGGCTGTTCATCGCCTCCGCGCCCTCGTAGACACTGTCGAAGCCGACCAGCCGCTCGGCCACGACCCGCCCCTGCGCCACGGCGTTGGGGAAGATCGCGTGGACGTAGCGTTCCCCGGTGAGCCGGTCGCGGGTCTCGGCCACGTCCCCGGCGGCGTAGACGTCCGGGTCGCTGGTGCGCAGATCGTCGTCGACGGTCACGCCCCACTGCAGGTCCAGCCCGGACCCCGCCAGACACTCGAGGTTCGGCTTGACGCCGGTCGCCGCCACGTACACGTCCACCCGGAGCCGCTCGTCGCCGGCGAGGCGGACCGCCTCCACCTCGGTGTCGCCCTCGAACGCCTCGGCCGGTTGGTAGAGGTGCACCGTGACCCCGCGCCGCTGCAGGGCGTCGAGCACGACCTCGCCCGTCTCCTGGTCCACCCCTCGGGGCATCACCCAGCGGCGCGAGATCATCGTCACGTCCAACCCGAGGTCGCGCAGCAGCAGCGCCACCTCGACGCCGATGAAGCCGGCCCCGACGATCAGCGCGCTGGCGACCTCGCCGCGGCGGGCACGCTCGAC
>JAWOCZ010000106.1:0-4870 GCA_046483565.1 Nitriliruptoraceae bacterium | reverse complement strand
GCCAGACCGGGCGGGGCGGGCAGTGGGCGGGGCAGCCAGCCGGCCACCGATGGCCGCGCGACGTCACCACCACCCCCAGCCAGACCAGGCGGGGCAGCCAGCCGGCCACCGATGGCCGCGCGACGTCACCACCACCCCCAGCCAGACCAGGCGGGGCAGCCAGCCGGCCACCGATGGCCGCGCGGCGTCACCACCACCCCCAGCCAGACCGGGCGGGGCAGCCAGCCGGCACGGCCGTGGCTGCGGCGAGCTAGAGGATGCCCGCGCGATCGATGGCGATGAGGCCGATGATCGTCAACACGACCCCGACCCCGACACGCGCCCAGAGCGCGATGATCCGCCCCTGCGGAACCTGCCCATCCTCCTCGGCGCCGGGGAAGACCCCCGTGCGGTGGTAGCGCAGCAGTGCCGCGAGGGTGCCGATGGCCATCGCAGCTCCCACCGCGGCGAAGCTGCCGACGAGCAGGAACGCCCAGGACGTCTCGCCCAACGCTCCCTCCAGATCACCTCGGCGTCGCCGGGATCGGCCACCGCAGAGTGTACGGACCAACGACGCGTCCACCGCCGGCCGGGGCACGAACGCCTGTGAAGAACGCCGGCGAAAGCCGCGTGTCGATCACTCCCCGGACACTCCACGGAAAGGACCTCCTCATGGCCCGGATCTCGGCCCCTCTCTCCATCCCCATCTCACCCGACGTGGCCTTCGACAACGTGGCCGACTTCACGACGACGGCGGTGTGGGACTCCGGTATCGCCGCCACCGAGCGCCTCGACGACGGGCCCCTCGGCGTCGGCTCACGCTTCGAGGTGCACGTCAAGTTCGGCCCGGTCACCACTCCCCTGGTGTACGAGATCACGACCTACGACCGACCGCACAGGGTGGTGCTCGAGACCAAGGGACGGCTCTACCACGGCGAGGACGACGTCACCTTCGCTCCGGAGGACGACGGCACCCGGGTCACGTGGAACGCCTCGTTCCGGCTGCGTGGACCGGGCCGGTTGCTCGACCCGGCGCTGGCCATCGGCTTCCGGCGGACGGTCGCTGACGCCGTTGAGGGGCTGGAGCCCTTCCTGCGCGAGCTCGCACCCCAGTAACGCGAGCCGCTCCCGCTCGAGAGGTCCTGCTCCGAGGTAGGCACGCTCGAGAGGTCCTGCTCCGAGGTAGGCACCCTCGAGAGGTCCTGCTCCGAGGTAGGCACCCTCGAGGGACGCAAGCGTGGGGGTCACCTGCCCGAAAGGGGCGCGTCTGGAAGGTGGCGGCGCTATCAGGAGAGGGGAACCGGTCGCTCGCTCCCGACGTCCAACCGGTGGACCGGGTGCGCGTGGCACTCCCGTGACCCCGCCGCGATCCGACCCGGACGGAAGGCTCGGACATGTCCACTCCACGTCTGCTGGTGGCCTCCCTGCTCCTCACCGCTGCAGCGCTCCTCCTCGGATGCGGGACCGGCGGTGAGGAGGACGGTGCCGAGGTGGGGGATGAGCAGGGCGAGGAGGGCGTCGCCGGTGGTGGCGCGGAGGCCAGCGACAGCCGTGAGGTGACGCTGGCGATCGCCGATGCGGCCGAGCGCACCGGCCTCGCCGAGGACGACATCGAGGTCGAGGACCTGTCGATGGTCACCTGGTCCGACGGTGCCCTCGGCTGCCCGGAGCCCGACGTCATGTACACCCAGGCACTGGTGGAGGGCTACCGCATCGTGCTGGACGCCGACGGGAGGCAGCTGGTCTACCACGGCGCTCTGGGCGATGACCCCTTCCTCTGCGAGGACCCGCAGGAACCGTTGGAGGACCAGGGCTGAGGCTCGCCTCGGACGACCGAGGTGGCCGGTCAGTTCTGGACGACCGAGGTGGCCGGTCAGTCCCGGACGACCGAGGTGGCCGGTCAGTTCTGGCTCGGATCCTCGGGGAAGGTCGCCAGCAGCTTCAAGCCGTCGGGCTGCCGCCGCAGCACGGCGTGCCACAACCCCGTCGGCTCGTCGGAGAAGACGTCGTAGGGCTCGGCATCGACCGGGAACCAGGCGCCGAGCCCGATCTCGTCCTCGAGCTGGTCCGGAGCCCACCCGGTGTAGCCAGCGAAGATGCGGATGTGCTCGAGGTCGGCAGCGGCGAGCACCGGGTCGTCGTCGAGGTCGACCAGACGGATGCGGTCCAGGATGGGTGGGCCGGCATCGGGCGTCACCACCGAGGTCGTCGCCCCGAGGGCGACCACGGCCGTTGGCTCGACGGGTCCGCCACCGAAGACGACCGGCGGGCTGGCGGCCAGCGACGTCCATCCCTCCAGCGTGTCGGCAACGAGCACCGACGACGGACGGTTCAGGACGACCCCGAGCGCACCGTCCTCATCGTGGTCGAGCACCAGCACCACCGCCCGGTCGAAGTTCGGGTCCTCGAGTGCCGGTGCCGCGACCAGCAGTCTGCCGGCGTGCCAGGTGGCCATCGTGCCCTCCTCAGGCTCGAACGTACACGCTGGCGTCATGCCTCAGACAGGCGTCGGCGGTCCCGGCTGCGCACCGCCGCCGCTGCTGCTGCTCCCGCTCGGCCCGCGGGCCAGGTTGGCGAACTTGGTGAGGTGCCCCAGGAACGCCAACTTCACCACCCCGGTCGCACCGTTTCGGTGCTTGGCGATGATCAGTTCCGCGATGCCCTTGTCGGGTGAGTCGTCGTCGTAGATCTCGTCGCGGTAGATGAACCCGACGATGTCCGCGTCCTGCTCGATCGAGCCGCTCTCGCGGAGGTCGGCGAGCTGCGGGCGCTTGTCGGTACGGGACTCCGGCTGGCGGGAGAGCTGGGAGAGCGCGATGACCGGGACGTCGAGCTCCTTGGCGAGCATCTTCAGGCCCCGGGAGATCTCAGCCACCTCCTGCTGTCGCGAGTCCACACGGCGATGGGACTGCATCAGCTGGAGATAGTCGACCACGATCAACGACAGGCCCTGCTTCTGTTTCAGTCGCCGGGACTTCGCCCGGATCTCCATCAGCGAGATCGACGGCGTGTCGTCGATGTAGAACGGGGCATCGGCCAGCGTGCCGAGCGCGTCACCGAGCTTGCGCCAGTCGGTGTCCTCCAGCCGACCGGTGCGCAGCCGTGACGAATCGATGCGCGCCTCCGAGGAGAGCAGCCGGTTCACGATCTCCAGCTTGGACATCTCCAGGCTGAAGAGCATGGCGGGCTGATTCAGGCGCGCCGTGGCGAAGTGGCAGACGGCCAGGGCGAGACTGCTCTTGCCCATGGCCGGTCGGGCAGCGAGCACGATCAGGTTCTGCGGCTGCAACCCTGCGGTGAGCCGGTCCAGGTCGTCGAACCCGGTCGCCAGCCCCGTCACCTCGGAACTCTGCTCGGCCAGCGACTCGATCTGCTCGAAGGACTGGTTCAGGAGTTCACCCAGCCGCTGGTACTCGCTGACCGTCGTGGTCTGCGCCACCTCGAAGACCAGCGACTCCGCCCGGTCGACGATCGCGCGGGCGTCATCGGTCGCTTCGTAGCCGAGACGGGTGACCGCGGTGCCGGCATCGATGAGCCGCCGCAACAGGGCCTTGTCCCGCACGATGCGGGCGTAGTAGGCGGCGTTGGCAGCGGTGGGGACCGCGACGGTGAGGTCGTGCAGCGCCGCCGCGCCGCCGACCTCGTCGAGGCGCTCGCGACGCGCCAGCCAGTCGGTCACCGTGACCGTGTCGACCGGCTCGCCCTGGCTGGTCAGTTCGCGGACAGCCTCGAACACGACCCGGTGAGCGTTGCGGTAGAAGTCCTCGGGCCGGAGCGCCTCCACGGCGTCCGAAGCGGCAGCCCGCGACAGGAGCGCAGAGCCGAGGACCGACACCTCCGCATCGAGCGAGTGCGGTGGGACACGGTCGTAGCTGCGTCCCACCGCCCCGTTCGTGCTGGCAGGGGCCTGTGGTGCTGGCGGCTCGCCGGGTGGCGGGGGGAAGGTGCCGCTCATGGTGCGTCGGTCACGCGGGTGACGACGGCCACGATCGTTGCCTCCCTCAGCCCGCGGCGGGCTCCTCGTCGACGGACGGCGCCGCCTCGGTCTCGGACTCCGCCCCGGCCAGCTCAGCCTGCTGCTGCTCGTACTCCTCGGCGGCCTCGAGCGCCTGCTCCTTGAGCGCCTCGGTGTCGGTGTCGGAGTCGGCAGCGGCCTGCTCAGCCGCGGCGGCGACCGCCTCGACATCGACCAGAGCGCCGCCGGCGTCGCGGGCCAGTCGGCCTTCCTGATCGACGACCTCGACGATCACGGTGGCGGCGACCTGCGGGTGGACGTGGACCGGGACCTCGTAGGTCCCGATCTCCTTGATGGAGCCCTTGAGCTCGATCCGCTTGCGCGGGATCTCGTGGCCGCGCTCCTTCAAGACCCGTTGCACGTCGGTGGCGGTCACGGAGCCGTACAAGCCACCCAGTTCATCGACACGGACCGGGATACGCAGGCTGCGTGCCTCGAGCGTCGCCTTGGACGACTGAGCGCTGTCGATGGTCTTGGCTTCGCGTGCCTTGCGGGCGCGGGTGAGCGCGTCGGCCTGCTTCATCGCCCCCGGCGTGGCCCGCATGGCCAGCCCACGAGGCAGCAGGAAGTTGCGGCCGTAGCCGTCGGCGACGTCGACGACGTCGCCGGGGAGACCGAGGTTGTCGACCTCGTTGGTGAGGATGACCTTCATCGTCGGGACCTCCTCAGCGGGTCGTGTAGGGGATCAGCGCCATCTCGCGGGCGTTCTTGACCGCCGCGGCGAGCATCTTCTGGTCCTTGGCGCAGACGCCGGACGTGCGGCGAGCCTTGATCTTCGCCCGCTCGTTCAGGAACGGCTTGAGCGGCGAGAGATCCTTGTAATCGATGTACTCGACCCCCTGGGTGCAGAAGGGGCAGGGCTTCGGCTTGCGGGGC
>JAWOCZ010000272.1:0-4866 GCA_046483565.1 Nitriliruptoraceae bacterium | reverse complement strand
GTACCCGGCTCCCCCTCGGCGGCGTTGACCACCAGGGTCACCTGCCCACCACCGGTCCGCGCCGTCTCCGCGACCCCGCGCCACTTCCTCGCCGTCGGGAACCCCGCTCCACCCCGACCGCGCAGCCCCGCGGCTGCCAGGACGTCGCAGACCCCTTCGGCGCCGAGCTCGGCCGCCCGCTCGAGCCCGCGGCCGCCGCCGGCATCGAGGTGATCGGACAGCGAGGTGATGGGGCTCGCCGGCAGGAGACGGTCGGTGTCGGTGGGCACGTGACGGCTCCGGTTCAGTACGGGTTCGCGCGGTCGGACAGGCTAGGGGCGAGCCGGTCGGCCAGCTCGGTGGGGAACGAGATGGTGTCAGGGTCACCATCGGAGACGAACGGCGCGTTCTTGCCGCCGTCGCCGATGAGCCCGAACCACCAGGTGGACTCGAACTCCGCCTCCGGGTCGACGTTGGAGCGGATGCGGGGGATCGCGAGGGGGTCGAACGCCGCATCGAAGGGCGAGGGCGCCGGGTTCGCGCCGACCAGCAGGACGCCTTCGTGCCGGTAACTACCGCTGCCGGAGGACCCGCTGACGGCCGCAGCGCGGTCATCGGGCCACACGCCGAGCGGCAGGGAGAACGTCGCCACCTCGGCGTCGGGAACCAGCTCGGTCACGACGGCGACGTTGGTGGCCAGCTCCTCCTGCACCTCGGCGCTCGACAGGCCGCGCAG
Source organism: Nitriliruptoraceae bacterium (assembly GCA_046483565.1). Classification (GTDB taxonomy): domain Bacteria; phylum Actinomycetota; class Nitriliruptoria; order Nitriliruptorales; family Nitriliruptoraceae; genus T1Sed10-7. Next base: position 4,151 of record JAWOCZ010000272.1, on the reverse strand, counting down.
GTTCGGGTGCGTGTGGGTGTGGTTGCCGAGTTCCATGCCGTGGCCGTGCAGGACCTCGAGCACCCGCTCGCCTGCGGCCGTGCCGCCGAACAGCGAGCTGGTGATCACGTACACCGAGGCGCGTGGCTCGACGTCGTCGTAGCGCGCGGCGATCTCGACCAGGATGCCCAGAGAGGTCGCCGGATCGAGCTCGCCATCGTCGGTCAGCGTGGCCTGCGAGCTCGTCGAATCGTCGTAGGTCAGCACGACCGGCTTGGTGCCAGGCGGGGTGTCGATCTCCCCTCGGGCCAGCTGTGAGGTCGTGATCGGCCGGTAGCCGTTGTCGAACAGCCACTCGAGCTCCTGGCGGTACTGCGCCTCGGTCATGTCGTAGACGCTGCCACCCTCCTCACGTAGCTGGTGGTACATCAGCACCGGTACCACGCCGAGCTCGTTGGCGCCGACCTCGGCGGGATCGGGAAGAGGCTCGGCGGCGGCCTCCTCGTCTCCCTCCTCGTCGGCCGCTTCGGCGTCGCCCGGCTCGGCGGCACGGACCTCCTCGGGCTCGCTGGCACCGTCGGCCTCGCCGGCCTCGTCGTCGGCCCCGCCGCCCTCGTCGGCCCCGTCACCGCTCGCGCCGGCGTCCCCGGTCACCTCGGCGCTGTCACCGTCCTCACTGCCGTCGCCGGCTCCGGCGCAGCTGACCACCAGGAGCATGAGCAACACGAGGACGGCGAGCAGCACCGTGCGGCCCCCGCTCGAGCCGGCGTGGGCGCGCTTCGTACCGCGTGCAGCAGATCCGCCGCGAGCTGTGGTTTCCACGTGTTACGACCCCCCCGGGACAGGTCCGTTCTCCGAGCGCGGCACGGTACCGTCACGCGCCACACGCGCCGCGCCCGTGCCCGGCCATCGACGCTGGTGTCCGGCCTGTCCCCGGGGGAGGATCACGTGAACCACCGCACCCGCACCACGCTGCTCGCCGGTCTCCTGAGCGTTGCCGCGTTGCTACTCGCGGCCTGCTCGGGCGACGACCCCTTCGCCGGTCGCGAGCTGCGCATCTCGGGCCCCGAGGACGGTGCGCTGTACAACGCCGAACAGCTCGCCGAGGTGAGCCTCGAGGTCCAGGCGCAGTTGGCTGCCGACACCGAGGAGGGGGCGGACACCGACGCCATCCTCCATCTCGATGACATCCGGGTGCTGCTCGACGCCGAGGACGTCACCGCCACCACCGACCGCACCGGCGACACCGAGCTCAGCTGGACCCCGGGCGAACTCGAGGACGGGGCGCACCAGCTCGCGGTCGTGCGGGTGCCGCTGCCCGATCCGGCGGCGGACGAGCCCGACACCGAGTTCGTCGACGTGGACCCGGCGAGCGCGCTGGAGGAGGGGGCGGACACCGGGGCGGAGCTGCTCGAGGTGTGGACCTTCGAGGTCGACGCCACCCCGCCCGAGCTCGAGGTCAGCGTCCCGGACAGCGGCTTGATCGCCGGCGAGCCCGTGCTGATCTCGGGTGCGACCGAGGCCGGCTCGATGGTCACGGTCGGCGCGGTCGAGGTCACCGCTGCTGAGGACGGCGCCTTCGACGTCGAACTGGACGGGCCGCCGGAGGGTGAGCTGACGATCTCGGCCACCGACGCGGCTGGCAACACGACCTCGGACGAGCGGGGCGGCTTCGTCGTCGTGCCGTCGCGAGCGACGGTGGACCAGGTGCGCAGCGTCCACGTCTCCTTCTGCGGTTGGGCGTCACCGAGCCTCAGGGGCGCGGTGCTGGCGGCCATCGACGACGGCCGCATCAACGCCGTGCAGCTCGACCTCAAGGACGAGACCGGCAAGGTCGGGTTCGCCACCGAGAACGAGCTCGCACAGCGCGCCGGGGCCGACCAGCCGGACTGCAGCATCGACCTCGCCGCCGCCGTCGAGGAACTGCACGCCCTGGGCGTGCCGGTCATCGGCCGGATGGTGGCCTTCGCCGACCCGGTCCTCATCCCCTGGGCGTGGGAGAACGGCGAGCGGGACTACGCGATCCAGACCGCTGATGGCAGCACCTACTACACGGGCCGCTACAACGGCTTCGCCAACTTCGCCAACCCGGACGTCAAGGAGTACAACATCTCGATCGCCGAGGAGGCGGCCGCGATGGGCGTGGACCACATCCTGTGGGACTACCTGCGCAAGCCCGATGGGCCGGTCGAGAACATGACCATCCCCGGTCTGGAAGGCTCCGTCGAGGACGAGGTCTACGCCTTCACGGCCGCGGCCGACGAGCGGTTGGCACCCTACGGCGTGCAACACGGCGCCTCGCTGTACGGGGTCTCCGCCGACCGCCCGGGGGAGGTCGGCCAGGACGTCGAGCGGCTGGCGGATGTCCTGGACTACGTCTCACCGATGATCTACCCGTCGCACTGGGGCCCCGGCGAGTACGACGTGGCCAACCCGCTCATGCAGCCCTACGACATCGTGTACCGCAACCTCGAGGTGTGGCTGGAGGCGACCGAGGGCAAGCGGGCGCGCGTCGCGCCGTGGCTGGAGGACTCGAACTGGCCGATCCGCCTGGGCTACCCCGATCGGGCCGACTACGTCCGCGAGCAGATCCGCGCGACCTACGACGCCGGCATCGAGGAGTGGCTGCTGTGGGACTCGGCGGTGAACTACACCGACGCCGCGATGATCCAGCCCTGATCTGCCCGCCGCAGGGGCACTGCCGCCGGGCGCTGCCACCGCCGGGGGCACTGCCGCCGTGGCGCCACAGCCGGGGTCACTGCCGCCGGGCGCTGCCACCGCCGGGGTCACTGCCGCCGGGCGCTGCCACCGTGGCACTCTGCAGCAACTATCCGCTGCTACCTGCCCACCCCAGGCCAGCACCCCTCCGCACACCCACCCACGTGGCGCGCTCGACCATGGCCTGCGCTATCCACAGCCCAGGTGGCGCGATCTACACGCGCAGCCCGCACGGCGCGAGACTCGCCCCATGCAGCCGCCCGATGAGGTGTACCAGCAGTGCGCCGATCAGCTCGGCGTCATCGCCCGCCGTCAACTCGTCGCCATGGTCGGACGCTTCGATGCCGATCACCTGCTCGCGACGCCCCGCTTCGAGCGTCTCATGTACGGCGTCTACCGCGTCCGCGGCGGCGCCAACCACACGCACCAGCGGGCCATCGCTGCCACCTTGCGCGTCGGCGCTGCCGCGACCTTGACCGGGGCGGCAGCGCTCGGGCTCCTCGAACTGGAGGGCGTGGACCTCGGTGCCTCGTTCGAGGTCCTGGTGCCTGGCCGGCGACGTCTTGCCGAGGCCTCGTTTCCCATCCGACGAGACCCGGATCCGGACCGCCCGGCGTGGTTGCTCGGCGAGGCCAGGGTCGCTCACGCCGCGGATGCGCTGCTCCACGCCGCCGCACACGCCCCGGACGTCCAACCGCGCGCCCTCCGCCTGGCACACGACCGGCTGCGCTGGACGGGACACCTCACCGAGGGCCAACTCACCTCCAAAGCCTCGCGCTTGAGGCTCCAAGGGTCCGGGCTGTTGGACGAGTTGCTGAAGATGGACGCCACGGCGGCGACCGGTGACGGCGAACGCAGGCTGGAGAAGGTTCTCGCGCGGTTCGATCCGCCACCTGACTCACAGGCCTGGGTGTCGCCGAGGCACTGCCTCGACTTCTACTTCCGTGTGGTCCGTCTGGCCATCGAGTACCAGGGCCGCCCAGACCATGGGACCGAGGCAGGCCGGCGTCGGGACAGGGTCCGCGACGAGGAGTTGACTCAAGCCGGTATCCGGGTCTTGTACGTCACCGCCGAGGATCTCCGCGATGAGCGCGCGCTCCTGGCCCGGATCGCGGGGGCGCTGACCGCACGGGCGGACGAGCTCGGGCTCGCTGCTCCGAGGGTCGTCGTCAGCTGACCCCGGGATCGGACGGCAGACAGCAGCAACTATCCGCTGCAACCCGCCAGGCAAGGCTGACCAACACCAGCCGACCGGGGTCGGACGGCAGACAGCAGCAACTATCCGCTGCAACCCGCCAGGGCGGTGGCGGTGGCGGTGAATCACTCCGAGATCCAGGGCTGCAAGGCCTGGCCGGACGTTGCAGCGATCGGTGAGGACATCGATCTGGCCGTCATCACCACGCCGGCCGCGACCGTGGCCGACGTGCTCCGGCAGTGCGGCGAGGAAGGTGTGG
>JAWOCZ010000240.1:0-26062 GCA_046483565.1 Nitriliruptoraceae bacterium | reverse complement strand
GACTACGTGCCCTCGAAGGCGCTGATCGTCGCCTCCGAGGCGATGGACTGGGTGCGCACCGCCGATGACCTCGGCGGGCACATCGAGGGCCTGGATGGGATCGACCGGACCGTGGTGGACTTCCGCAAGGTCGGTACCGGCGTGCTGGAGCTCGGTGCCAACCAGTCCCGCGACATCGAGCGTCGTGTGCTCGCCGGCCGGGTCGAGGTGGTCCGCGGGCGCGGCCGTATCTCCGGTTCCCACGAGGTCACCGTGGCGGTCGACGGCGGCAGCGAGGTGGTGCTGCCGGCCGACTACGTCCTGATCGCCACCGGCTCGACGGCCCGCGTACTGCCCTTCTTCGAGCCCGACGGTGAACGGGTGCTCGTCAGCCAGCAGGCCTACGGGCTGCCAGAGGTACCCGAGCACCTCATCGTGGTCGGCTCCGGTGCCACCGGTGCGGAGTTCGCCCACGCCTTCCGTCGCTTCGGGGCCGAGGTCACCCTCGTCTCCTCGCGCGATCTGATCCTGCCGACCGAGGACCCGGATGCCGCCGCCGTCATCGAGAACGTCTTCGAGCGCCGTGGTATGCGGATCCTGCGCAACGCCCGCGCCATCAGCTGTGAGCGCCGTGGTGACGAGGTGGTCGTCGGACTCAAGGACGGCGGCGAGGTGGTGGGCAGCCACGTGCTGTTCACCGTCGGCCAGATCCCCAACGTCAGCGACATCGGTCTGGAGGCGTGCGGGATCGAGCCCGGCCGTGGCGGTGGCATCGAGGTGGACGCCGTCGGGCGCACCAGCGCCCGGTGGGTGTACGCCGCCGGTGACGTGATCGGTGGGGTGATGCTGGCCTCGATGGCGGCCATGCAGGGACGCACGGCGATGTGGCACGCCCTCGGCGAAGCCGTCCAGCCGATCCGGCGTGACGCGGTGGTGGCCACGATCTTCACCGACCCCGAGGTGGCGACCATCGGGATGTCGCCCGAGGAGGCCACCGCGGCGGGCTACCCGGTCGAGACCGCCCGGCTCGACTTCCGCTCCAACCCGCGTGCCAAGATGATCCACGGCACCGATGGCTTCGTGAAGGTCCACGCCATGGTCGGCTCAGGCACCGTCGTCGGGGGCGTGGTCGTCTCCGCACGGGCCAGCGATCTGGTCCAACCGTTGGCGGTGGCGGTCCAGAACCGGCTCACGGTCTCCCAGTTGGCCCAGACCATGACGGTCTACCCGTCGATGGCGGGCTCGGTGGCCGAGTGCGCCCGGATGCTGATGGTCCGCCTCGATCCCGCGCGCCGGTGAGCATCGAACACCGAGGGAAGGAGCCGGCCCGGTCGCCGGTTCCCCGACCAACCCGAGGAGTCACCGTGTCCGATGTCGAGCTGTACATCGATCCCGTCTGTCCCTTCTGCTGGCAGACCTCGAAGTGGCTGCGGCAGGTCCAGCGTCTCGAGGGGCTCGACGTCGGCTGGAGGTTCATCTCCCTGAAGATGGTCAACGAGGAGACCGGCTACGAGGGGATGCCGGAGGACTATCCGGCCGTCCACGCCCAGGGCACTCGGCTGCTCCGCGTCCTGGCTGCCGCCCGCGAACACGCGGGCAACGAGGCGGTCGGCGCCCTCTACGCGGCCATCGGCGAGGAGATCTGGGAGCGGCCGGCCCCGCCCCCCGGCGACTTCGGCGCGGTGCTGTCGGTGCATGCAGGCGCCCTCGACGTGCGGCCGGCACTGGTGCGCGTCGGACTACCGGAGCTCCTGGCGGCAGCCGCCGACGATCCCGCCCATGACCACGTCCTGCGGCAGGAGACCGAGCAGGCCCTGGCCCGTGCCGGCGAGGACGTCGGCACCCCGATCGTGTCCTTCGACCCACCGGACGGTCCGGCGTTCTTCGGCCCGGTGATCTCCCACCTGCCGTCCGACGAGGAGGCGGTCGCCTACTACCGGGCGCTCGAGCTGCTGGCGCGGTGGCCGGGCTTCGCCGAACTCAAGCGATCGCTGCGCACGCTGCCCGATGTCCGGATGCTGGATGCACTGCGAAGCGATGCGGCCTGAGGCTGCCAGCTGCCGGCTCCATGATGGGCGTGAGCGGCGACCGCGGGCACGTCCGTCGGCTCCGAGATGGGAGGTCCGGGTCGCTCAGGTTGCCTGGGTCCGGGCCAGCCCGGCGATGTTGACACCGGCGTGGATGCGGTAGCGCCGGTTGATGCTCACGAGCACCGCGGTCATCTCCTCGATGGGTCGTGTGAGGCGCAGGGGTCCAGCGTCGACGGCCCGCATGCCGTCGATCGCCTCGACCACGGGAGCGACGACAGCACGGGCGTCCTCGTCGTCACCGGTGATGGGCACGTCGACCTCCACGGACTCGTCGAACCGTCCGAGCTTGACCCCGGAGACGTTCTGCCAGGCGCCGACGACACGCGCCTCGGGGAGCAGCTGCTGGCACTCCTCGGCCGCCGAGCCAGCGGGCACGGGGAGGGGGTATGGGCCACCCTTGTCGAAACCGAGCGCGTTCACGCAGCTGATGACGATCTTCGAGCCGATCGCTGCCCGCAGCGATGCGAGCGTGTCCTGCTGCGCGTCGTAGGGCACGACGACGACGAGCAGGTCCGCCGTCTCGCACACCGCGGCGTTGGTATCGCCCTCGATCGGCAGGCCGGGGCGTTGCTCGAGGAGTTCGGCGACGATCTCCTGCGCCCGCTCCGCGGTCCGGGAGCCGATCAGCACACGGTGGCCCGCCATGGCGAGCCGCACACCGAGCCCACGTCCCTGTGGTCCGGTACCGCCGATGAATCCGACCGTCAGCGTCTGCGCCACCGTGTTCTCCTTGGATCATGTCGTGTGTTCGTTCGTCCCTGGCGGTCGTGCAGATGACCGAACCGCCCACCGCGAGACTCGTTGGCCTTCAGCCACCGGTCGTACTATCATAGGACGTCCAACGATGGGAAGTCCGAGTAGCCGGGCGGTCACCTCACCGAACCGCCGTGGTGATGGCTGGGGGAGTGGGACATGCTGGAGCAGTTGCTGGCGGCACCAGACAAGACCGCTGACGACGAGTACGCCTGGCGCAACGCCGCCGCGTGCCTGACCGAGGATCCGGAGCTGTTCTTCCCGGAAGGGGAGAGCGAACGCTACGCGTTGCAGATCGAGGCGGCCCTCAGCGTGTGCGCGACCTGCGAGGTGGCTGAGCCCTGCCTGCGCTACGCCCTCGAGACCGAGCAGCGCACCGGCATCTGGGGTGGGACGACCGCAACGGTCCGCCGCGAGTTGGAGGTCGTCGGCGCGGGGGTGTCGGCTGCCGGTCGTGGTCTCACCGCTGCGGCAGCCGCCGTGACCGGCCAGCTCGTCGCGGCCGGAGCTGACGAGCCCGACGCCCGGCTGCGGCGCGCCGCCGGCTAGCGTCCCCCGACGGGTTGCAGGACGAGGTAGACGACGCACAGGGGGTGCTCGTGCCGGAGACCGCCCTGCCGTTCGATCCGATCGCTGAAGCGCGCCGTCGCTGGGAGTCACAGGGCTGGGCCGACGCGGCTCCGGGCATGGCGGCCGTCACCTCGATCATGCGGGCGCAGCAGCTGTTGTTGCAGCGGATCGACGAGCAACTGCGAGACCTCGAGCTCACCTTCGCGCGGTACGAGCTGCTCATGCTGCTGGTCTTCAGCCAGCGGGGAGCGCTGCCGTTGTCGGTGATCGGGAGCCGACTGCAGGTGCATCCGACCAGCGTCACCAGCGCCGTCGACCGGCTCGAACGCCAGGGCTTGGTGCGCCGCGCCCCGCATCCGACGGATCGGCGCACGAAGCTGGCGGAACTGACACCGGCCGGCCGTGAGCTCGCGCTGGCCGCCTCCGCGCGCCTCAACGAGACCGTCTTCGCCGAGCCGGGCCTGGCGCCCGACGAGGTCGAGACCTTGAACGCCATGCTGCGCGGGCTCCGCCACCGCGCCGGCGACTTCTGAGGCGGTGTGGGCCGTGGCTCGAACCGGGGCAGCGCAGGCCGGAGGTTGCGCCGACGACGGCCATGAGAGAAACTAGGACGTCTAACTATCTGACATCCGATGGATATCCGCCGGATGATGGCCTCCAGGAGCTAGGGATGGAACGCGCCAACGACGACAGCCGCAGGCCAGAGCACCCGGTCCGGTTCGTGACGGCGGCCAGCCTGTTCGACGGGCACGACGCGGCGATCAACATCATGCGCCGCATCCTGCAGTCCCAGGGCGCCGAGGTGGTCCACCTCGGCCATGACCGCAGCGTCGACGAGGTCGTGACCGCAGCCGTCCAGGAGGACGCACAGGGCGTCGCGATCAGCTCCTATCAGGGTGGCCACGTCGAGTACTTCACCTACCTCGTCGAGCGGTTGCGCGAGCGTGGCGCCGGGCACGTGAAGGTGTACGGCGGCGGTGGCGGGGTCATCACGCCCGAGGAGATCGCGCTGTTGCACGAGCGGGGGGTGTCACGCATCTTCTCGCCCGCCGACGGCCAGCAGCTGGGCCTTCCGGGCATGATCTGGGAGATGGTCTCCGCGTGCGACATCAGCCTTCCCGTCGAGGACCTCGAGGTGGAGGCGGTGCTGGCGGGCGACGAGTCGGCCCTGGCCCGGGCACTGACGGCGATCGAGACCGGCCGGGCCTCGCAGCCGCTGTTGGAGGCGGTCCGTGGCGCCGCTGCCGAACGGCAGGTCCCGGTGCTCGGGATCACCGGCACCGGTGGCGCGGGCAAGTCGTCGCTGACCGACGAGCTGGTCCGCCGGTTCCGGCGCGACCGTGAGGACAAGCTCAAGCTCGCGGTCCTGGCGATCGATCCGACCCGCCGCCGTGGCGGCGGGGCCTTGCTCGGCGACCGGATCCGGATGAACACGATCTCCCCCGACCGCGTCTTCTTCCGGTCGATGGCGACCCGGCTGGCCGAGGGCGGGCTGCCCCACCACCTCGAGGACACCATCGCGGCCTGCAAGGCCTCCGGCGCCGACCTGGTGATCGTCGAGACCCCGGGCATCGGGCAGGGCGATGCGGGCATCGTGCCCTTCGTCGACACCTCGCTGTACGTGATGACCCCGGAGTTCGGCGCGGCCTCGCAGCTCGAGAAGATCGACATGCTCGACTTCGCCGACGTGGTCGCCATCAACAAGTTCGAGCGGCGCGGTGCCGACGACGCGCGCCGGGACGTGGCCCGTCAGCTGGTGCGCAACCGGGAGGCCTTCTCCTCCTCCTGGGAGGACATGCCGGTGTTCGGCACCTCGGCGGCGCGCTTCGACGACGACGGGGTCACCTCGCTCTACCAGGAGCTCAGCGAGCTGCTCGCCCCGCACGGGCTGGACCGAGTCGAGGGTGTGCTGCCACGTGTGGACACCCGTACCTCGACCCGGCTGAAGGCCGTGATCGCGCCGGGCCGGGAGCGCTACCTCGCCCAGGTCGCCGAGGTGGTCCGCGGCTACCACGCGCGCACCGCCGAGCAGGCCGCGCTGCTGCGCCGGCGCCATGCGCTGGAGGTGGCGCGCGACGAACTGGCGCCCCCGGCGCAGCGAGGGGCGGGTGCCCGCGGCCAGGTGGGCACCGATCGCGATGAGGTGTCCCACGGCGCACCGGAGACGGTGCTCGCCCCGCTCGAGGCGCGGCTGGAGGAGCTGGCCGCCGGGGTCGATCCGGCGACGCAGCGCCTCATCGATGGCTGGGCCAGCACGGTCGAGGCCTACAGCGGCGAGGAGTACGTCTACACCGTCCGGGACACCGAGATCCGGGTGCCGCTGACCCGTGAGACGCTGTCGGGCACCGAGGTGCCACGCGTGGCGCTGCCCCGGCGTTCCGATCCCGGTGACCTGCTCACGTTCCTGCGCAAGGAGAACCTGCCGGGTGCCTTCCCCTACACCGGTGGGGTGTTCCCGTTCAAGCGCGACGGCGAGGCACCGGCGCGGATGTTCGTCGGCGAGGGTGATCCGTTCCGTACCAACCGGCGCTTCCACTACCTCGCCAAGGGGCAACCGGCGGCGCGGCTGTCGACCGCGTTCGACTCGGTGACCCTGTACGGGCGTGACCCCGACGAGCGACCCGACATCTACGGCAAGGTCGGGACCTCGGGGGTGTCGATCGCGACGCTGGATGACATGGAGGCGCTCTACGACGGGTTCGACCTGTGCTCGCCGACCACCTCGGTGTCGATGACGATCAACGGGCCGGCGCCGACGATCCTGGCGATGTTCCTCAACACCGCGATCGACCAGCAGCTACGCGCCTTCCGTGAGGAGCACGGGCGGGAGCCGACCGAGCACGAGGCCGCCGAGGTGCGCGCGTGGGCGCTCAAGAGCGTGCGCGGCACGGTGCAGGCCGACATCCTCAAGGAGGATCAGGGGCAGAACACCTGCATCTTCTCCACCGAGTTCGCCCTCAGGTGCATGGCGGACGTGCAGGAGTGGTTCATCGAGCAGGAGGTCCGCAACTTCTACTCGGTGTCGATCTCCGGGTACCACATCGCCGAGGCGGGGGCGAACCCCATCTCGCAGCTGGCGTTCACCCTGGCGAACGGGTTCACCTACGTCGAGGCCTACCTCGCGCGGGGGATGGACATCGACGACTTCGCCCCCAACTTCTCGTTCTTCTTCTCCAACGGCATGGATGCCGAGTACACGGTGATGGGCCGCGTGGCGCGTCGTATCTGGGCGATCGCGATGCGGGAGAAGTACGGCGCCAGTGACCGCTCGCAGAAGCTCAAGTACCACGTGCAGACCTCCGGGCGGTCCCTGCACGCCCAGGAGATGCACTTCAACGACATCCGTACGACCCTGCAGGCGCTGTGCGCGATCTACGACAACACCAACTCGCTGCACACCAACGCCTACGACGAGGCGGTCACGACCCCGACGGAAGCTTCCGTCCGTCGGGCGCTGGCGATCCAGATGATCATCGACCAGGAGTGGGGGCTGGCGAAGAACGAGAACCCGTTGCAGGGGGCCGCGATCGTGGACGAGCTCACCGACCTCGTCGAGGAGGCGGTGCTCACCGAGTTCGACCGGATCGCCGACCGGGGTGGGGTGCTCGGTGCCATGGAGACCGGCTACCAGCGCGGCCGGATCCAGGACGAGTCGATGCGCTACGAGCACCGCAAACACGAAGGGTCGCTGCCGATCATCGGCGTCAACACCTTCCTGCCCGACCAGGAGGCCGCGCAGGACGCACCGGTCGTGGAGCTCGCCCGGGCCACCGAGGACGAGAAGCGCACCCAGCTCGAACGGGTCCAGGGCTTCCAGGCCGGTCATCGCGACGAGGCCGAGCACTGGCTGCACGAGCTCCAGGAGGCGGCGACCTCCGGGGGCAACGTGTTCGCCGTGCTGATGGAGGCGGTGCGTCACTGCTCGCTGGGGCAGATCACCGACGCGCTGTTCGAGGTCGGCGGGCAGTACCGCCGCAACGTCTGAGACGAGCCGGGGAGGCTCTGGGTCCCAGGTGAGAGGCGAACGTGGTTGCCCGATCCGACGAGCACGGCTGGGAGGTACCTACGCCGTCGGACGCGGCCGAGGCAGCTGACAGGCTCGTCGAGGAAGGATCGCTGACACGGCGGTGGGCCCGGCAGTGGGCCGAACGTCGGTCGTGGCCCCAGCTGGTCGACGTCGACGACCGGGTGGTCTCCAGCGCCGAACTCGAGTCACGCAGCCGTCGTGCGGCGAGCATGCTGCTCGGCAGCGGGCTACGGCCCGGGGACCGCGTCGTCCTCTCGGCTGGGACCTCGGCGTCACTGGTCGTGGCCTATCTCGCGCTCCTGCGAGCGGGCCTCGTGGTCGTGCCCATCAACACCGGTGCGCGTCCGGCCGAGATCGCCCGCATCGTGGCCGACGCGAAGCCGGCGGCCGCCCTCGTGGACGACCGCGAACGCGCCGGTTGGGTGAAGGACGCGGCCGACGGGCCTCTGCTGGTCAGCGGTATGGAGCTGGACCTGCCCTCGCGCTCGGAGGGGCCACTGGACGCCGCTGGCTCGCGCGATCCGGCCTTGCTGATCTACACCTCTGGGACCACCGGCCGGCCCAAGGGCGTCGCGCTGTCGCACGGCAACCTGCTGGCCGGCGCCCGTGCGGTCGAGATGGCCTGGGACTGGACCGCCGACGACCGCCTCCTGCTCGCACTGCCCCTGTTCCACGTCCACGGGCTCGGGGTCGGCCTCAACGGTGCGTTGTCCGCAGGTGCCCGGGTCGCCCTGCGTCCCGGGTTCGACGTCACCGATGTCGCCGACCGGCTCGCCGGTGGCGACCACTCGATGTTCTTCGGTGTCCCGGCGATGTACCAGCGTCTCGCGGAGCAGGACCGTGCAGGTGCGTTGCGGGGCCTCCGCGTCTACGTGTCGGGTTCCGCGCCGTTGCCGGTGTCGTTGGCTGAGCACGTGCGCAAGGCGGCCGGCGAACTGCCCCTGGAGCGTTACGGGATGTCCGAGACGGTGATGCTGACGTCGAATCCCCTGTCGGGGGAGCGCCGGGCAGGTTCGGTCGGGTGGCCGCTGCCAGGGGTGCGTCTGCGCCTGGCCGAGGGCGGCGCCGTCGAGGTCCGGGGTCCGAACGTCATCGAGGGCTACTGGCAGCAGCCGGACGCCAACCGCGAGGCGTTCACGGCGGACGGCTGGTTCCGCACCGGTGACGTGGGACGGATCGATGAAGAGGGCAGGGTGTGGTTGCTCGGTCGGAACAAGGAACTCATCATCACCGGCGGCTACAACGTCTACCCGCGTGAGGTCGAGGAGGCCCTCCTGGACTGCCCGGGTGTCCGTGAGGTGGCGGTCGTCGGCCGGCCGAGCGAGCGCTGGGGTGAGGAGGTGACCGCCTTCGTCGTCGGTGACGGCAACGTGACCGAGGAGGCCGTCGTCGCCTTCGCTGCCGAGCGGCTCACGGGCTACAAGGTGCCCAAGCAGGTCAGGTTCGTGGACGCGATGCCGGTCAACGCGATGGGCAAGGTCGTGCGGTCCGAGCTGCGCTGACCCACGGCCGTGGCGAGATCCGCCTCCGTGAGCACCTCGCCGCTCAGGCGTCCTCGATGCGCGCGAGGATGGCGCCGGGTTGGACGACCTCGCCGGCACTGACCGGCAGTGACGTGACCACGCCGGCCCGGTGGGCCTTGACCGCGTTCTCCATCTTCATCGCCTCGAGCACCAGCAGCGTGTCACCCTCGGCGACCACGGCGTCGACCTCGATGCTCACCTCGATGACCGTGCCCTGCATGGGGGCGACGAGGTCCTCCGAGGAGGCCACGGCCGCGGCTCCGCCCGAGCCTCCACGACGGCGCCGGGGGCCGGCGGCGGGAGCGGGCGCGGCGCCAGCGGCAGGCAGGTCGCCGAACAGCCGCACGGCCACGCGGCGCCCGTCCACCTCGACCGTGACCTCGCGTCCGGCGTCGGGGCCGGCCTCGTCGGTCGGACCGAAGCCCTGCAACTCCAGCGAGGACAGGTCCCACTCGCGCTCGACCGAGGAGGTGGCGTGGTCCCCGGCGGCGAACTGCGGATGCGTCATCGCCAGCCGGTGGAAGGGCACCGTGGTCGGCACCCCCTCGATCACCAGCTCGTCGAGCGCCCGGGACATCCGGGCCCGGGCCCCGTCACGGTCGGCGGCCCAGACGATCAGCTTCCCGATCATCGAGTCGTAGTCGCGCGGCACCGTGTAGCCGGGGGCCGCCCCGGTGTCGAAGCGCACCCACGGGCCGAGCGGCGAGACGAACGCGCCGATGGTGCCGGGCGTGGGCACGAAGTTGGACGCCGGCTCCTCGGCGTTGATGCGGACCTCGATCGCGTGCCCGCGCAGCTCGACGTCGTCCTGGCCCATCCCCATGCCGTCACCGGCGGCGATCCGCAGCTGTGCCTGCGCGAGGTCGACCCCGGTGATGAGCTCCGTGACCGGGTGCACGACCTGGAGACGGGTGTTCATCTCCAGGAAGTAGAAGGTCTCCCCGTCCTCGTCGAGCAGGAACTCGCAGGTCCCGGCGTTGGTGTAGCCCATCTCCTTGGCGACCCGCACGGCCGCCTCGCCCATCGCGCTGCGGATGGCTTCGGTGACACCGGGCGCCGGGGCTTCCTCGACCAGCTTCTGGTGCCGGCGCTGGAGGGAGCAGTCCCGTTCCCCGAGGTAGATCGTGTGGCCATCGAGGTCGGCCAGCACCTGGATCTCCACGTGGCGCGGCCGCTCGAGGTAGCGCTCCAGGTAGCACTCGCCACGTCCGAAGGCCGCCTCCGACTCGCGTCGTGCCGCGATCAGAGCGTCCCGCATCTCGTCGCGGCCCTGGACGACCTTCATGCCGCGGCCGCCGCCCCCGAACATGGCCTTGACCGCGACGGGATAGCCGTACTCGTCGCCGAAGGCGATCGCCACCTCCGGGTCGTCGGTGGGCTCGCGGGTCCCCGGGACGACGGGGACACCGGCGGCGTCGGCGACGGCGCGGGCGGAGAGCTTGTCGCCCATCTGGGAGATGGCGTCGGCGGGCGGCCCGACGAACACGAGTCCCGCGTCGGTGACCGCCTGGGCGAAGTCGGCGTTCTCGGACAGGAACCCGTAGCCGGGGTGGATCGCATCGACACCGGCGCGCTTGGCGACGTCGATGACCTTGTCGACGGCGAGGTACGATTCGCTGGCCGCTGCGGCGCCGAGCAGGTACGCCTCATCCATGGCGGCGACGTGAGGGGCGTCACGGTCGATCTCGCTGTACACCCCGACGCTGCGAACACCCAGCTCGCGGCAGGCGCGGGCGACACGGATCGCGATCTCCCCACGGTTGGCGATCAACACGGCATCGAACATGAGCTGAGCCTCGGTTCGTCGGTCATCGGGTGCCGAGCGGCTGAGCAGAGCCTAGTGAGGGCCGGCCATCGGCACGCGCTCGGCAGCGTCGGCCGGCCGACCCGGACGCCGAGGTGGTGGCGACGAAACCCTCGTGAAGACGCTCACGACCACCCCAGGACGCTCACGACCACCCCGATGTCGCCCACCGTCGGCGCATCCCGCGAACCGAGGAGCTCTCATGCGCAGCCTCACACCTGCCCGGACACGACCTCGCGGGTTGCTGCTCGCGATCGTCGGGGTCATCGCGTTGGTGCTCACCGCGTGCGGCGGTGGCGACGCCGATCCGTCCGCCGGATCCGAAGGAGCGGACGAGGCCGCCGACGACGTCCTGCGCGTGGTCGGACAGGACGACCTGCGCTGGGACGTCGAG
The DNA here is from genome assembly GCA_046483565.1 of Nitriliruptoraceae bacterium. Taxonomy (GTDB): domain Bacteria; phylum Actinomycetota; class Nitriliruptoria; order Nitriliruptorales; family Nitriliruptoraceae; genus T1Sed10-7. Next base: position 14,922 of record JAWOCZ010000240.1, on the reverse strand, counting down.
GAGCTCACGGCGCAGGCCGGCACGGTCGAGTTCGAGCTCGTCTGTGGCGACGCCGTCAACCACAACCTCGTGATCGACGAGGTCGACGCGGAGGTCGCGGCCTGCGCGCCGGGGGAGACGGTCCGCGGCACGGTCGACCTCGAGCCCGGGACCTACACCTACGTGTGCACCGTTCCCGGCCACGAGACCACCATGCGCGGCGAGCTCGTCGTCGAGTGACGCGCGCGTCCGGCTGTCGGCGGGGCGTGCCGGGTTACCGGGTGCCGAACGGCCCCCGCTACCCTTCCCACCGCCCCCGCGCTAGGGCCTTCGACCCCTTCGCGGTATCCCGACCGTCCCGTGATCCGTCGGACCCGATCTGCAGGAGCCCATCGTGCGCCGCCTGATGCTTGGTACCGCCGCACTCGCTGCCGTTGCACTGCTCTCCGGGTGCTCGAGCGTGCCCGAAGGTGCCGCGGAGGCACAGGCCCTCGAGTGCCCCCCCGGCGAGGAGGGGTGCGACGAGGTCCTCCCCCTCGGGCCGGGCGGTTCCATGGACGTGGAGATGGGCAACTTCTTCTTCAACGTCACCGACGGCGTGGCCGTCACCGGTGACGTCCAGGTCACCGCTCTCAACGTCTCCGACGCCTACCACAACGTCGAGTTCCTCGGCGCTGCCGATGGCACCTACCTCGGCGGCTCCGACGGTGAGGCCATCCTCGGCGCCGATGGCGGCGAGACCGGTGAGGGCACGGCCGCGTTGTTCCCGGGCGAGTGGCTGATGATCTGCAACGTGCCCGGCCACCGTGCCGCCGGGATGGAACTGGCGATCACCGTCTACGCCACCGAGGAGGAGGCGCAGGCCGCGATCGAGGCGGGCGAGACCGATGCGGACCGCGACCGCGAGACGCCCAACACCTGAGCAACACCTGAGTCTGCGGATCAGGCCGGGCGACGCAGCTCCGCCGGGGTCCGCACCCGTCGGTCGGTGGCCGACTCCAGCAGGCCGGCATGTCGCCAGGCCGGTGGGCCGGCGGGCTCGCCGTGGGCCGGGGCACCGGAGGTCGCTGCCAGCAGTGCGACGGTGATCGCTGCCACCTCGGTGTCGCTGACCCGCGGGGTCGTGATCTCGATGGAGATACCGCCGGCGCCGACCGCCCCGTCGTCGGGGTGGCCGGGTGCGCTGCTCGTCACGGCCGTCACAGCGGGATGTTCCCGTGCTTGCGGGCGGGACCGGGCTCCCGCTTGGACGCGGTGAGATCGAGCGCGCGGGCCAGCTCGCGGCGGGTCTCCGAGGGCGCGATGACCTCGTCCACGTAGCCGCGCTCGGCCGCTCGCCACGGGTTGGCCAGGTCGCGGGCGTAGCGCTCCTCGAACTCCTCGTGCAGCGCCGCAGGATCGTCGGCCTCGAGCAGTTCGCGACGGTGCAGGATCGACACCGCACCCTTGGCGCCCATCACCGCGATCTCCGCGGTGGGCCAGGCGAGGTTCAGGTCGGCGCCGAGGTGCTTGGACCCCATGACGACGTAGGCCCCGCCGTAGGCCTTGCGGACGATGATGGTGAGCTTGGGGACGGTGGCCTCGGCGTAGGCGTACAGCAGCTTCGCGCCGTGGCGGATGATCCCGCCGTACTCCTGGTCGGTGCCGGGGAGGAACCCGGGGACGTCGACGAAGGTCACCACCGGCAGGTTGAAGGCGTCACAGAAGCGGACGAACCGCGCACCCTTCTCCGAGGAGTCGATGTCCAGCACCCCGGCGAGGTGGGCGGGCTGGTTGCCGACCACCCCGATGGCGCGACCATCGATGCGGGCGAGCCCGACGACCAGGTTCCGGCCGTAGTGCTCGTGGATCTCGAGGAACTCACCGTCGTCGACGACCGAGGTCACGATGTCGCGCACGTCGTAGGGCACGTTGGCGCTGTCCGGCATGAAGGTGTCGAGCTCGTCGACGAGCCGCTCCGGGTCGTCGGTGCACTCGGTGCGCGGCGGCAGCTCCAGGTTGTTCGAGGGGAGGAAGGAGAGCACGTAGCCGATGTCGTCCAGGCAGTGCTCCTCGTCGGCCGCGGCGAAGTGGGCGACGCCCGAGGTGCCGGCATGGCTCATCGCCCCGCCGAGCTCCTCCATCGTCACCTCCTCGCCGGTGACGGTCTTGATCACGTCCGGTCCGGTGATGAACATGTGGGAGGTGTCACGGACCATGAACACCAGGTCGGTGATCGCGGGGGAGTACACCGCACCGCCGGCGCAGGGCCCCATGATCGCGGAGATCTGCGGGATGACCCCCGACGCGGCCACGTTGCGCAGGAAGATGTCGCCGTAGCCACCGAGCGAGACGACACCCTCCTGGATACGCGCCCCGCCCGAGTCGTTCAAGCCGATGATCGGGACCCCCATCTTCATCGCGAGGTCCATGATCTTGACGACCTTGTCGGCGAACACCTCGCCCAGCGACCCGCCGAAGGCCGTGAAGTCCTGGCTGAACACGCACACCCGCCGGCCGTCGATCGTGCCGTGCCCGGTGACCACACCATCGCCGAGGATCTTCTTCTCCTCGAGTCCGAAACCGGTCGCCCGGTGGACCGCGAAGGCGTCGGTCTCGACGAAGGAGCCGTCGTCGAGCAGCAGCTCGACCCGCTCACGCGCGGTGAGCTTGCCCTTGTCGTGCTGCTTGGCGATGGCCGTCCCGCCGCCGCCGGCCGCCGCTTCGGCACGCCGGCGTTCGAGCTCGGCGAGCTTGTCCTGTGTCGACTCCGTCACCGTGCTGCCCTCCATCGGCCTGGCGCCGGCCCTTCCCCTGGGTCGGGTGGCGAGGTGGCTGTGCGTACCGCAGCCACCGCCGGCGCTCGGGTGGGGCATCCTAACGGGGTCCGTTCCCGTTCCTGGAGGCCGACGTGTCGCTCGGATCCCATCCCGCTGTCCGTGATGCGCTGGCGCGCAGCCACCACCTGGCCGTGCACCACCACTTCGAGAGCGTCACCTCGACCAACGACGTCGCGCTCGCGGCGGCCCGGGAGGGACAGCCGCTCGGCATCGTCGTCACGGCGAACCGCCAGTCGGCCGGCCGGGGCCGGCAGGGTCGGGGGTGGACCGACGACGTCTCAGGCCCCGAGGGCCCGGGCAACCTCGCCGTCTCGGTCGTGGTCCCCCTGCCCGGGCCGCATGCCGCGCTGACCCCGCTGGTCGCCGGCCTGGCCGTGGCCGCCAGCTACCGCCAGGCCGGGGCCACACCCGCGCTGAAGTGGCCGAACGACGTGCTGCTCGACGACCGCAAGGCCGCGGGGATCCTCGTGGAGCGCCACAGCTCGGTCGGCTCGGAGGTCCTGGTGATCGGCTGCGGGCTCGATCTGGACTGGCGCGGGGTCCCCCGTCGGGCCGAGGCCGGCGGCTGGACCTCGCTCGCCGAGTCGCTCGGGACCGGTGTCGACCACGGCGCGGTGCTCGCGGCGTTGCTCGTCGCGCTCGACACCGAGCTGACCGCGCTGACCGCGGCGCCGGACGCGCGGCCCCTCCTCGAGCGTTACCGCGCCGCGTGCAGCACGATCGGCCGGGAGGTCGACATCGCGCTGCCGGGCGGGGCCAGCGTGACGGGCCAGGCGGTGGACCTGGACACCGAGGGGTTGCTGGTGGTCGACACGGGTCGTGAACGGGTCAGCGTGCGCGCCGGCGACGTGTCGGTCCTGCCACGTGGCTGAGACGCTCGCGCCGGTATCGTTCCCGCTGCAGGCGGGGCCGGATGCCGGGTGCACGGAGGGGTCGAGGTGGCAGTTGGCGGCGGAGCAGGCGCGGCGGGTGAGCTGACCGAGGAGCAGGAGGCGTTCCGGCAGGTCGTGGCGGACTTCGCCGACGAGGTGGTGGCGCCGGAGGTCGATGCCTACGTCGCCGAGGGTCGCTTCCCGGTCGAGTTGGTGCGCCGGATGGGGGAGCTCGGGCTGTTCGGCCTGCCCTTCCCCGAGGAGGTCGGTGGTCTCGGCGGCGACTACCTGACCTTCTGCCTGGCCATCGAGGAGATCGGTCGCGTCGATCAGTCGCTGGGCATCACCCTGGAAGCGGGCGTCGGGCTCGGCGCGGCGCCGATCGCGGAGTTCGGGAACCAGGAGCAGCAGCGTCGCTACCTGCCGCGGCTGTGCCGGGGCGAGGCGTTGGCCGGCTTCGGGCTGACGGAGGCCGGCGGCGGCTCGGACGTGCTCGGCGCCACCCGCACCCGTGCGGTCCGTGACGGCGACGACTGGGTCATCGACGGGACGAAGCAGTTCATCACGAACTCGGGCACGGAGCTGACCGAACTGGTCACCGTCACCGCGCTGACCGGCGGCGGCGAGCTCACGGCGATCATCGTGCCCACCGACACCCCCGGGTTCGCCGTGTCGCCGCCGTACCGCAAGGTCGGATGGCACGCCTCCGACACCCGCGAGCTCACCTTCGACGGCGTGCGTGTCCCGGTCACGAACACCCTCGGTGAGGAGGGCCAGGGCCTCAGGCAGTTCCTCAAGACCCTCGACGACGGCCGGATCGCGATCAGCGCGCTGGCCGTCGGCCTGATCCAGGGCTGCGTCGACGAGTGCGTGCGCTACGCGGGTGAGCGTGAGGCCTTCGGACGCCCGATCGCCGCCAACCAGGCGATCGCGTTCAAGATCGCCGACATGGAGGTGGCAGCCCAGACCGCCCGCCAGATGTACCGCTACGCCTGCCGCCGCAAGCAGGCGGGTCTGCCCTACAAGCGTGAAGCCTCGATCGCGAAGCTGTACAGCTCCGAGGCCGCGGTGACCGCGGCCAGGGAGGCGACCCAGATCTTCGGCGGGATGGGCTTCACCACCGAGACCCGGGTGGGTCGCTTCTACCAGGACGCCAAGATCCTCGAGATCGGTGAGGGCACCAGCGAGGTGCAGCGCCTGCTGATCGGTCGCGACCTCGGCCTGTGAACGACCGGTCCGGGGCGCGCAGCGACCGCGAAGCCCGATCGGATGCGGCACCCTCTCGCCCCGCCGTACGGAGATGAACGTGGCCGACCGCTACACCTCGCAACTCGCCCTGGTGCTCGACACCCCCGTCGACGATGTCGAGGCGGTGGTGCGCGCGGCTGGCCACGTCGGCGACATCGACCGCGCCGCGCCCGCCGGTGGCGATGGGGCGGTCGCGCAGGAGGTCCAGTGGGGCGGTCGTATGCAGAAGGGGGTCGTGCGGGCGGTCCGGGACGCCGACCGTCCACTGCTGCGGACCGAGACCTACCTCGGTGAGGACGGCCTCGAGCTTGGCATGCAGCGTCAGGCCAAGCTGCTGCAGGCGCTCACCCGGCAGCTACCGGGCCGCGTCGAGGGCGTCCGCGATCTCAGCGCCCACGTCGAACGGGACACGGCCTGGATCCACCGTGTGGGGATCGGCGCGGTCGAGCACGACGACGGGATCGTGACGGTGGTGGACGGTGAGGGCACCCGGTGGGTCCGCACCCACGGGGCGGCCAGGTTCGACGTCCCCGACCTGGAGCTGTACGGCTGCACCCGCGCCCAGTCCGAGCTGGCCGGACCGCTGCTGGCGCACGTCCACGGGCAGCTGCTCGCCGGCGGCCTCAAAGCAGCGCTCACGCTGCCGGACGGGACCCCCGCCTACCTGGTGCCGGTCAGGGACGCCTGGCAGCACGTGCCGCTGGACTGGCCCGGTGTGGGTCGTGCCGGCAAGGATCGCGGCCCCGGGCTGGACGGCCCGCGCGCCACCCTCTCCGTGCTGCACCCGCCGCGGTTCGGGCGGTACAAGAAGGACCTGCAGGGGGTCCTCGAACGACTGGTCGCCGTGGGCTGAGGGAGGATGATGCGCTACAGCGACGAGATGTGGGAAGAGCTCTGGGAGCGCACCCTGGGCCAGCTCGAACGACACCGGATCGCCATGGCCACGCTCAGGCGTGAGTTCCCGGCTGATCCGCTCGGCCGGAGGATCGTCCCGGAGCTGGCCCGCCGTTGGCGCGGCACCGCGCGGTTCCACCTCTGGCTGCATGCGGTGCACGCGGTGTTCTGGGCCCGGATCTCCCTCGACATCCCGCCCACCGCCGGCACCCCCTGGGCGCTGGCGAACACCATGGCGCTGCTCAGCCTGGTGGTGGTGCTCGGTTGCGTCGCCTTCCGGCGGTATCTCCACCCGCTCGAGCGCCTGCTCTGACATCGCCGCCGCCTCCGCGGCGGGTGCGCCGTGCCTGATCCTCAGTCCTCGTCCTCCGGCTCGATCCAGCCGTCCTCGCCCTCGGGTCGGACGTCACCACCCAGCGCACGCAGGCGCGGCGCGCCCTCCTCCGGTCCGATCGCGATCAGCCGGTCGCCGGCCCGGTTGCGGTGGTCGCGACGGGGCCGGTAGATCCACCGGTTGGCGCGTTGGACGGCCAGGACCTCCATCCCGGTCTCGGTGTGGAGCCTGAGCTCGCCGAGGGTCAGGCCGTCGATCGTGCTGCCGGCCGCCACCAGCGCCTCCGCGACGATCTCGTCCGCCTCGGACAGGGCTGCGGCGATGATCGGGTGGGGCGGCCCCTCCTCCTCGATGATCCGGCACATGGACTGGGCGGAGTCCACGATGCGCTCGGCGGCCGCAGCGAGGTGGAGCATGCCCCGCAGCTCCTCCGGGTCGTCGAGCTCCGCAGCGGCGCGCAGCACCCAGCCCTCGAGCTGGTGGAACAGCTCGTCGGACTGGTCCTCGATGGCGCTGACCTCGGCGCCCAGGGAGGCATCGCGCAACAGGATCGCGGAGTAGGCCAGGCCCACGGCGACCTCGGACACGTTCTTGAGCTCGACGACCAGGTCGACCGCGCGGTCGAGGTGGGACAGCTTCCCCCGCTCCGGGGGCTCGGGCAGCTCGCGGGCCGGTGCACCGGCGAGCTGGCGCACCTCGTCCACCCCCTCGCGGGGACCCTGCATGAACAGCACGTCGCCCTCGCGCAGCACCTCGTCGCCATCGGGGCCGTGGACCCAGTCCACGTCCCGGCGGATCGCGATGATCCACATCCCCGTCCGGCTCGGGAGCTCCAGATCCCGCAGCGTCGTGCCCTCGAGGTCGTTGACCGGCCGCACCTTGACCCGCGCGGTCACCTCGATGGCATGGCGCAGGTCGTCACGCAGCTCTGCGGGCACGCCGAGGTCCTTCAGCACCACCCGGGCGATGTCCTCCGCGGCATCGGCGATCCCCTCGATGGACACCGCCATGGACAGCACGCCCGCCAGCTGGTCGGCATCGTCGCGGGTGCGGGCCGCCAGCATGCACACGGCGCGGAGGTCGACCAGCAGCTCGTCGACACGGTCCTCGAGGCGGAGCACCTCGCGCGCCAGCGCCTCGTCGCCGTAGAAGATCGCCGCGTAGGCGAGATCGACCATGAGCTCGGCGGCGTCCTTGGCCTCGACCAGCAGTTCCTTCACCGTACGGACGTTCCTCATGGTCTCCCTCGATGCAGGTGGTGCAGCAGCTAGATCGCGAGCAGGGTCACCGCGGCCAGCAGGCACAGGACCCCGGACAGGTCCATGGTCGCGGTCACGATGGGGATGCCGTGGTTGTCCGGATCGAACCCGAACCGGAAGGACAGCGTCGCCGCGGCGTACGCCGTCAGTGCGAGGATGGGGACCGCGAACAGGCCGGCCAGCAGGACCACGCTGAGCGTCAGCGGCAGACCCAGCGGCGCGACGCCGGGAACGACGAGGGCGGCCAGCCACCCGGCCAGCCCGACACCGCTGAAGGCCAGCGCCGCGAGCAGCGTGGTCAGGGAGAAGTCCAGGACCGCGAGCTTGCCCGGTAGCAGGCGCGGATCGAGCTGCCCGACGTGGAGCTTGGAGGCCAGACGGCTCGACAGCATCCCGCCGAGCGAGCCGCAGTTGGCGATGAAGGGGGGGATGAGCACGAGCAGCGCGGCGGAGCTGAACTGCTGCTCGGCCCGAGCCTCCACGACCACACCCGCCAGGACGTCGACGGTGACCGCGAACGTCAACACGATCAGCGACTCCCGCACGACGCGACGGATGAGGGGATCCTCGGTCCTCAGCCCGATGATGACCGCGACCACCCCGGCGGCGAGTCCGATGGCCCCGATGCTGGTCGCCAGCCACGCCACGTCCAGGACCAGTGTCGCCAGCAGGAGCGCGGGCAGGGTCACCAGGTCGCCGGTCGCGGTGATGATCGGGGCGCCGGCATCGTCGAGGTTGAAGCCGACGGCCTGGCTGCGGCGTGCCATCGCGATGACGACCCCGAACAGCACGATCGAGGACAACAGGGCCCCGAGCAACGAGATGGCGACCAGCTCGAGCAGAGGGATCGTCGCCAGCCCGAGCGCCGCACTGACCGCCCAGGCGATCGCCCCGGCCTGCAGCGCGGAGGCCAGCGTCAGGATCGTGGAGGCCTCGACCTGGCGGCCGAGGTAGCTCGTGCGTGAGAGGTTCCGGTCGAACTCGCCGGTCAGGATGCCCGTCGCCAGCCGCGAGCCGAGCGCCCCGAAGATCGCTCCGCGCATCCCGATCGCCGCAGGGATCAGCGCGAGGAGACCGGGCACCGCTTCCAGGCGCGCCTCCGCGGAGGCCAGCACGATGCCGGCGACCAGCGTGGCGCCCAGACCCAGCGCCAGGGCCTGCGACCCGGTGCGGATGCTCCGGGCCTCCTGGGCCCAGTAGGCCCGGACCGTGGTCACCGGGAGCCCGATGGCCCGCCCCAGCAGCTTGAGCAGCCGGGGGACACGCGGCACCGGTGCCCAACGTGGGCTCACACTGCGCTCCAGACGGGTCGGTGGTGGGCGGCGGCCTCCGGTCGAGGGCCGTCAGGCTATCGACCGGAGGCCGCCGGACGACCGGGTGGACGCCGACGGGGAGTCGTGTCGCGATGACCCTCGAAGCTACGCTTGGAGCATGGATACCTACACCGCCCCGCTCCGTGATGTCCGCTTCCTCCTCGAGCACGTGACGCCGCTCCGGGACCTGGTCGCCACCGAGGCCTTCGGTCACGCGGATCCCGAGCTCGTGATGGGACTGCTCGAGGAGGCGGGACGCTTCGCCTCCTCGGCGATCGCTCCCACCAACCGCGACGGGGACACGCAAGGATCGGTGCTCGACGACGGCGAGGTGGTGACCCCCGACAGCTTCCAGCAGGCCTACCGCCAGTACGTGGAGGCCGGCTGGGGTGCGGTGCAACACCCCGCGGAGTACGGCGGTGGCGCCTTCCCGCTGACCGTCGCCAACGCGGTGAAGGAGTTCATCACCAGCGCGAACATGGCGTTCTCGCTCGGCCCGCTGCTGACCACCGGTGCCGTGTACCTGATGCAGCACCACTGCTCGAGCGAGCAGCTCGAGACCTACGTGCCGAAGCTCGTCAGCGGCGAGTGGGCCGGCACCATGAACCTGACCGAGCCGCAGGCTGGCTCCGACGTCGGGGCGGTGACCACCAGGGCCGTGCCCGCCGACGACGGGACCTACCGCCTCACCGGTCAGAAGATCTACATCACCTACGGCGAGCACGACCTGACCGAGAACATCATCCACCTGGTGCTGGCCCGGTTGCCCGACGCGCCACCCGGGGTCAAGGGCATCTCGCTGTTCATCGTGCCGAAGGTGCTCGTCGACGAGGACGGCACGTTGGGTGAGCGCAACGACGTCCGCGTCGTCTCGCTCGAGCACAAGCTCGGCATCCACGCTTCCCCGACCTGCGTGATGGCGTTCGGGGAGGAGAGCGACGGCGCGATCGGCTTCCTGGTCGGGGAGCCGCACCAGGGCATGCGTCAGATGTTCACCATGATGAACGACGCACGGCTCGGGGTCGGCCTCCAGGGCCCCGCCATCGCGGAGCGCGCCTACCAGCAGGCGCTGGCCTACGCCCAGGAACGTCTGCAGGGCCGCGGGCCCGACACCCCACCGGGCGAGCAGTCGCCGATCATCGAGCACGCCGACGTCCGGCGGATGCTCATCACCATGAAGGCCAACATCGAGGCGGTCCGCGCCCTGTGCTCGCTGAACGCCCACGCCCTGGACCTCGCGCACGCCGGGCCGGACGAGGCGGCCCGCGACGAGCAGCGCAAGCTCGCCGACCTGCTCACGCCGCTGTCGAAGGCCTGGAGCACCGACATCGGGGTCGAGATGACCTCGCTGGCCGTCCAGATCCACGGTGGCATGGGCTACGTGGAGGACACCGGCGTCGCCCAGCACTACCGCGACGCCCGCATCGCGCCGATCTACGAGGGCACCAACGGCATCCAGGCGCTCGACCTCGTCGGACGCAAGCTGCCCACCGACGGTGGCGCCTTCATCAAGGGGTTCCTCGGCGAGCTGCGCACCGAGGTGGACGCGATGCCGGCATCGCTGGCTGCGATCACCGACCCGCTCCACGACGGGCTCGACGCCGTCGACCGCACCACCGCGTGGCTCGGCGAGCACCACGAGACCTTCGACGACGTCGCGGCCGGGGCGACCCCCTACCTCAGGCTCCTGGCCACGGTCGTCGGGGGCGTCCTGCTGGCGCGGGGTGCTGCCGCGGCACAGCGCCTGCTCGACGAGAGGGCACCCGATGCCGACTTCCTCACGGCCAAGGTCACCATCGCCCGGTTCTTCGCCACCCAGCTGGTGCCGGGTGTCCTCGGGCTCGAGGCCGCGGTGACCGCTGGCGCGGCGGATCTGCGTGCCCTGGATGCGGGGCAGCTGGCACCCTGATCGTCGCGGGCACTCGGGCCGGTCCGGGCACTCGGGCCGGTCCGGTCGCCGGCTGGGGCGGTCGCGCCCGGCGCCCAGCTGACCCGCGCGCTGGCCCTGCCCCTGCTCGGCCGTTGGCTCAGAGCCAGGTCCTGACCTTCTCGCCGGCCGCGGTGTCCCGGCCGACGCCGCGCAGCACCACCGTCGCCTGTCCGGTCACGAACGGCCGGAGGGCGACCGCGACCAGCGCGCTCACGGGGTCGGTCCGCCCCGCCTCGACACCGGCGGTCCCGGTCCCGAGCTCCGCTGCGAGCCCGAGCAGTTCCGCCTGCTGCCACGTGCGCTGTGCGGTGCGCAGGGCAGGCAGCGCAGCCTGGGCCTGCGCTGGTGGCGGCTGATCGGGCAGCGGTTGCGCCTCGTGGGTCCAGGCCGGGACCGTCGGCGGCGTCGCGGGGTCCGCGGCCAGCGGTGCGCCGTCCACGCCGTCACCGACCAGCAGTGCCGCGAGTGCCGCGTCCTGGTCGCCGGCCGAGGCGCGGTGGCCGACGGTGACATCCGTCGACCCGCCGACGAGCAGCGAGACCGTGCCACCGAGCCACCAGGTCGCCAGGGCGACGCTCGCGCTGGTCCAGCACGGCGGTGCCTGCAGGCCGACGGTGCTGCCCGGACCGACCAGGTGGTCGAGCTCCAGCAGGTGGGCGCCCTTCGCGGCCCAGTTTGCCAGCGAGACGCCACTCTGCTCGTAGCGGGCTCCCGGGTGCAGCACGGTCACCGCGGGCCGGTGCCCGAGCTCCCGGGCGCCCGTTCGCAGCGCCTCGGCGATGTCGGTCGGCGCAGGACCGTCGCTGGAGGAACCACCGAGCTGCACCTACGCCTCCTCAGGACACCGACACCGGGCCCCTCGTGCACCGCGGGCCACCCCACGGGCACCGTCTGCCACCGGTGGGCGCACCCGCCACCTCGGTGCGGTGGTGGTCGCGCCACCAGCCGTGGGTGGACCGGGTCGGGCAGGTGCCGATGGTACCGTCGAGGTTCCTCGTGCCCGTCCCGGTGGCCGCGTGCGCCGTCGCGGACGTCCGCGCTCCCCTGCTGAGCGAGGCCCTCCCGCCGTGTCCGATTCGTTGACCTTCTCCGATACCCGGCGCCCCCGTGGGGCCCGGGTGGCGCGTACCACCTCGATCGTGACCGGGATCGTGGTCGCGCTGCTGCTGGTGTGGGGCACGGTCATCGGCGGGGTGTGGACCTACGCATGGCTCCAGCTCGGCGGGGACGATCTCCCGGTGCTCCGTGACGACGGCCTGGCCACCCTGGGGTCGGCGGACGGGCCCAGGGCCCCGGAGGACGCGACCACCGTGCTCGTCGCGTTGACCGGTCCGGTCGACCCGACGATCCCCCGTCCGCCGGCGCTGGAGGCACCGCTGGTGCTCCTGCAGGCCGGTGGTCCCCGTGAGCGGCCGGCCGCCCTGCTCATCCCCGAGGACGTGCCGTTGACCCGTGAGCTGAGCTTCGCGGACATCCAGGCGGAGGGTGGTACCGATCCGTTGGTGCGGGCGGTGGTCGACTACACCGATGTCGCGATCGACCACGTCGTCAGCATGTCGATCGACGCCCTGCCCCGGGTCGTCGATGCGATGGCCCCGATCGAGGTGTGCCGCCGCGATGGGTGCTCAAGCCCCCGCGGGGACGAGGTCCGCAGCCTGCTCCTGCAGGCCGAGGACGAGGAACTGGCCCTGCTGACCGCGGACCTCGTGCGCTCGGTGGCCGCAGCGTTGGACACCCGGTGGGTCGTCACCTCGCCGCGGGCGGCGTGGCGTGTGGTGGACGCGGTGTCCGAGGAGGTCGTCACCGACGTCGGCCTCCGGGGCTCCCGCCTGCTGGAGGTGGCGGCGCTGCTCGGGGAGCCGGCCCGGCTGGAGGTCGATCGACTCCCGTTGCTGGTGAACCCCTCGACGGGCCGGGTCCTGCCGATCCACGAGCCGGTGCAGGTGCGACTCGACCACCTGCGCAACGGGACGCCCCTGACCGGTCAGGGGGGACGGACCGAGGATCTGGAGACGGAACTGCTCGCCGGTATCGAGGTGGGGGTGCTCAACGGCGCCGGGGTGGACGGGCTGGCCTCGCGCGTCCAGGTCGAGCTCGAGTCGGCGGGGTTCGCGGTCGTCGGTACCGGGAACGCGGCCAGGTTCGACCGTGCGCGGACCGTCGTCACCTACCGTGAGGACGACGAGGCGGCAGCGTTCGCCGCCGTGCGGCTGAGCGAGGCCCTCGGCGGGGTGGAACTGGACGCCATCGCGCAACGTCCGACCTTCGAGGGCGTGGAGGTCGACCTGCTCGTGATCGCCGGAGAGGACCTGTCGTGACGCTGCAAGCAGCCGTCGGATGAGCCGCGGGGAACCTGGTTCCTGGGGCCCGGTCGTGGAGACCGGTCGTTCCCGCCGCCTGCTGCGCCGACTGGCCGTGCTCGCCGGCGTCGGCGGGCTGCTGACCCTCGCGGCGGTGGGCACCACGACCCAGCTGCTGGTCGAACGTGCGGAGACCAACCTCACCCGGGTCCCGGTCCCGGAGCTCGAGCAGGTCGCGGAGCGCTCCGATGCCCGCTACTTCCTCCTGGTCGGCTCCGATACCCGTGAGGGCCTGGACGAGGATGACCGTCGCGAGCTGACGCTCGGCAGCTTCGACGGGCAACGCAGCGACGTGGTGATGTACCTCGCGATCAGCGAGGACCGGGAGCAGGTGTCCCTGGTCAGCTTCCCGCGGGACCTGCTCGTGGAGGTGGACGGCCGTACCCAGAAGCTGACCGACGCCTACGCCGGCGGGCCGGATCAGCTGATCAGGGTGCTGCGCGACAACTTCCAACTCCCCGTCAACCACTTCGCCGCGGTGAGCCTGGGCGGCTTCGTGGACGTGGTCCGCACGCTCGGCACGGTCGAGATCTGCCTCGAGGAGCCGTTGCGGGACCGCAAGTCAGGCGCCGACTTCGAGGCCGGCTGCCACGACATGTCCGCGACCGAGGTCCTGTCGTTCGTGCGCTCCCGCCAGGGCGACCGCGCCGACCTCGAACGCATCGACCGCCAGCAGACCTTCCTGCGCGCCGTGCTCGGCGACCTCACCGCCACGCGCACGCTGGCCAACCCCCGGCAGGTCTACCGGCTCACCGAGGACGTGGCCACGGGGCTGACCCTCGACGATCGCCTCGCGACACCGCAGATGCTCGGCCTGGCGGACGAGCTGCGTTCGGTGGTCAGCGCCGGCATGCCGATGACCGCCGTCCCCGCCCACCCCCGCCGGATCGACGGGCTCGACTTCATGGTGCCCTACGGGCCCGGAGCCAGGGCGCTGTTCGACGACCTGCGCTCGGGGCAGCACCTCGCCGAGCGCGGGACCCGCGAGGAGCGCGACGAGACCGTGGTGGGTGTCGCCAGCGTCGGAGCCGGCGCGGGCATCGTCGACTCGACGCTGCGGTTCGCGGGCTTCCAGACCCGCGTCGGGGCCCGGGTGGGCCCCACCGACGAGCTCGGTGCGGTGACGACGGTCTTCGTCGTCCCCGGCGAGGAGGAGCGGGCCGGTTGGGTCGCGGCGACGCTCGGTGCTCCGAGCCTGCCGCTGCCCGACGAGGTGGCGGTCCCCGACGGTGTCCACGTCATCGTGGCCAGCGGCGACGACGCGACGACCTGAGCATGACCGCACGGGTCCCGCTGCCCACCGATCCGGAGCTGCAGGCGGATCTCGCCGTGGTGTTCGTGACCCACGACACCCGCGAGGAGGTGCTGGGTGCCCTCGACGCCGTGGCTGCCGATCCGGACCGGCCCGCCGATCTGGAGGTCGTGGTGGTGGACGCGGGCTCCAGCGACGCCACGGTGGCGGCGGTCCGGGCCCGCGACGACGGCACGCGCGTGCTGGCGCTGACCAACACCGGGTTCGGACGGGGCGCCAACGCCGGGGTCCGCGCGACCCGGGCGGCCTCGGTCCTGGTGGCCAACGCCGATGTTCGGGTGCGGCCCGGTGCGTTGGCGCGACTCGCGGCCACGCTGTCCGCCGAGCCGACCGTGGCAGCCGTCGGCCCCCAGGTCCGCTACCCGGGTGGAGAGCTCCAGGCCTCGTCCCGCCGCGACCTCGACGCCGTCACGATCGTCGGTCACGCCCTGCTCGGGCGGTGGTGGCCCGAGAACCGGTGGACCCACCGCTACCACGCCCGCGACCTGCCGAGCGAGCTGCCGCGCGACGTGGCCTGGCTGTCGGGCTGCGCGTTGCTGGTGCGTCGCGCGGCCTTCGAGGCGGTCGGGGGCTTCGACCCGGGGTTCTTCCTCTACGTCGAG
>JAWOCZ010000220.1:0-9697 GCA_046483565.1 Nitriliruptoraceae bacterium | reverse complement strand
GGAGACGGCACGCGCAGCGCGGGCCACCAGCACCGCCAGCGAACATCCGCGAGCAGCGGACCACGACCAGGAGGCCACGATGACCACCCGTCAGACGCCACGACCCCGCCGCGGCCCCGACGCCGTGATGGCCGCGGTCGAGGCGTTCGAGGTCAGCCAACGCCTCGACGAGCCGGACGGCTCCTACCGCTCGACCGGCGACCTCGACCTGACGTGGGCGCGCGACCGCATCGACACCGCACGCCGAGCCGCCGCGGCGGACGTCGTCACCCCCGAGGAGGCGCTGGAGTGGCTGGCGGCCACCGTCACCGACGAACGCACCGACGAGCACGAGGAGGACGAGGCGCCGGGCGGCAGCTGACGGCCACTCGGAACCCACCGTCAGCGGTGACGGCGCTACCGTTGCCGCCATGGAACTCGTCCTCGTCCGTCACGCCCAGCCGGAGTGGAACCGCGGCCGCCAGGCGCAGGTGGACCCCCGCCTGACCGCCCTCGGCCAGGACCAGGCCGAGCGGCTCGCCGCGTGCATGGACGACGAACCCTTCGACGAGGTGCTGGTGTCCACGGCCCGGCGGGCCCGTCGCACCGCCGCACCGGTCGTCGAGGTGGTGCGCGCCAGGACGGTGACGGAGCGGGCCTGGCTGCATGAGATCCGCATGCCCGCGGCCTGGCAGGGCAGCCCGGCGGAGGAGGTCGGCCGCGCCATGGCCACGGCCCGGGACCGATCACGTGAGCAGTGGTGGCAGGGGATGCCCGGCGGCGAGAGCTTCCACGACTTCCACGCCCGGGTCACGCTCGGCCTGACCAACGAGCTCGCGGAGCACGGGCTGGTCCGCGACGACGAGCTGCTCTGGGAGGTCCCCGCGGCGGCCCGGGACCGTCGGCTGCTGCTCGTGGCGCACGCCGGCACGAACTCGGTGGTCCTCGGCCACCTGCTCGGACTGACACCCGAGCCCTGGGAGTGGGAGCGGTTCAGCTCCGCCCACGCGTCGATCACCGTGCTGCGCACCGCGCCGATCGCCAGCCGTCACATCTTCAGCCTGGAACGCTTCAGCGACACCTCCCACCTCGACGGCGTCGCGGTCACGCGCTGATCAGCGTCGCGGTCACCCGCTGATCGGCGTCGCGCGATCGGCCACCTCGCCCGGCAGCGGGAACCAGCGCAGGGCCTCCACCTCCGCAGGTAGATCCAGCGGCGCCTCGCGGGCCGGGGGTGCTCCGGCCCGGAGCAGGCGTGCCCCCTCGGCCAGGACCTCCTCGAGCGCGGCGTCGGGCACCTGCTGGCGGCGTGCCGGCCACGTGACACGCCCGCCGGCGTAGGACACCTCGTCCAGCGACATCGGCGGCGGTAGGCGACCGTCCCGGTGGGTCCAGCACCCGCTGGCCGGATCGAACCGGTAGGCGTCGACCAGGCGCCAGCCGTCACGGGCGACCAGGCGCACGGCCTCGATCAGGAAGTCGATCACCGCGTCGGTGAGGAACCACGTGAAGTTGATGCGCACCCAGCCGGGCTTCACGCCCGCGCAGCCGGCGTCGATCGCCCGCTCGTAGGCGTGGGAGCGCTCCTCGTCGATGCCGAGCAGCCGGTGGCCGTAGGGGCCGGCGCAGGAGCAGCCGCCCCGGGCCTGGATCCCGAACAGGTCGTTGAGCAGCGCCACCACGAGCTCGTGGTGCAGGTAGCGCGGACCGTGCCGCACGACGAAGGACACGATGGACAGCCGCTCGGCCTCGAGGTTGCCGAGCACCTCGAGGGTGGGCTCGTCCCGCCACGCGGTGACGGCGCGCTCGATCGCGGCCCGCTCGTGGGCGAGGATCGTCGCCTCGCCGACGGCCTGCTTGAGCTGGAACACCAGGCCGGCACGGATCGCACCGACGATGTCGGGGGTGCCGCCCTCCTCCCGTTCCTCGACGACGTCGAGGTAGCGGTGCTCGTGGGCGTTGACGTAGGCCACCGTCCCCCCGCCCGGCACGGTCGGGACGCGGTTGTCGAACAGCTCGCGGCGGGCGATCAGCAGACCCGGCGTGCCCGGCCCACCCACGAGCTTGTGCGGGGAGACGAACACCGCGTCCTTGTGGTCGAGGTGCGCCTCGTCGGTGGAGCCGTCGGGTCCCGGACGGTGCGGGGCCATGGCCACCTCGATGTAGGGGGCAGCGGCCGCGCAGTCCCACAGGGCGAGGGCGCCGTGGCGGTGCAACAGCACGGACACCGCCCGGGTGTCGGTCAGGATGCCGGTGACGTTGGAGGCCGCCGAGAACGATCCGATCTTCAGCGGCCGGTCGGCATGCGCGACCAGCGCCTCCTCGAGCGCGGTGAGGTCGACGTGGCCGTCGGCGTCCTCGGGGATGCGGATCACGTCGGCGATCGTCTCGCGCCAGGGCAGCTCGTTGGAGTGATGCTCGTAGGGCCCGATGAAGACCACCGGCCGCTGTGCGGCGGGGATGCGTGCCGAGAGCCCGTAGCGGGCGTCGAGCTCGGCCGGGACCCGGATCCCGAGCGCCCGGATCAGCTGGTCGATCGCGCCGGTGGAGCCGGTGCCGGTGAACAGCACCACGTGGTCCTCCCCCGCCCCGAAGGCCTGGCCGACGATGCGACGGGCATCCTCGCGGAAGCGGGTGGTCTGGCGACCCGTGCCGGAGGTCTGGGTGTGCGTGTTCGCGTACAGCGGGAGGACCACCTCGCGCAGGTGGTCCTCGACGAACGACAGCGCCCGGCCCGAGGCGGTGTAGTCGGCGTAGACCACACGGCGGGGCCCGAAGGGCGTCTCGACCGCTTCCGCCTCGCCGATCACCGATCGACGCACGTGGGCGACGAGTGCCTCGCGGTCGTCCTGGGACAGGACCATGCTCCCACCTCCGCCGAGGCCTGATCGTGGCGGTGCCCCGGCCCCCGGGACCGTACCGCCGTCCGACCGGCCGGGCGGGTTGCCCCGCAGGGGCCGCCACGGATGGAACACTGCGTCCGACCGGGGGCAGCGCGAGCACGAGGAGCAGGGGTGGGCAGCCAGCGTGCGCAGACCCCGCCGGAGGCGGAGGCCGAGCAGGGCTGGGGGCCCGAGGTCGACCGTCGCGGCGGCAGCAGGACACTACGGCGCGTGCTGCTCGTGGTGCTCGTGCTGGTGCTGGTCACCGCCGTCGTGGTGCCGTGGCTCGCCGCGAGCCGCCTGGACCGGATCCCGGTGGAGGGCCTGGCGGGCAGCGGCTCGCCCCGCCACGTGCTCATCATCGGTTCCGACAGCCGGGAGGGCCTCACACCGCAGGAGGAGCGGGAGCTGTCCACGGGCAGCGGGGACTTCTTCACCGGTGAGCGCACCGACACGATCATCCTGCTGACCATCGACCGCGGCCGGGCGGCCATGCTCTCCTTCCCCCGTGACCTGTGGGTCGAACGCTGTGATGGCAGCACCGGGCGCATCAACGTCGCGACCTCGATCGACGGCCCCGGCTGCCTGGTGGAAACGATCGCCACCACCTCCGGGATCCAGGCGCACCACGTCCTCAGGGTGACCTTCGGCGGCTTCCGCGACGTGGTCGACGCGGTCGGCGGTGTCGAGCTGTGCCTCGAGGACGCGATCGCCGACCGCGACGCCGGGATCGACCTGCCCGCCGGCTGCCAGGTCCTCGACGGCGCCGAGGCGCTCGGCTACGTGAGGGTCCGCAAGATCGACAACGACCTCGAGCGCATCCGCCGCCAGCAGCGTTTCGTGCAGGCCCTGGCCCGCGAGCTGACCGAGCCGGCCGTGCTGCTGAACCCGCTGGCGCTGTGGGAGCTGTCCGGCCAGGCGGGACAGGCCGTCCAGGTCGACGATCGGATGGGCGTGATCGATCTCGCACGGCTCGGTTGGGCCGGTCGCGCGATCGCCGCCGGTGAGCTGGCCACCTACACGGTGCCGGTGGTCCCGCGGACGACCGCCGGCGGTGCCGCCGTCCTGGAGCTCCAGCAACCGGAAGCCGAGGCCGTGTTCCAGCGCTTCCGGGACGGTCGCATCCTCGTCGAGGCCAGCGGTCAGGATGCACCCGAGCTCTCGCGCGAGGAGATCCGTGTCGACGTGGCCAACGGGACCGGCATCGCCGGCCTCGCCGGCGCGACGGCCGACGGGCTCGCCGCCCTCGGCTATGAGATCGGCGAGGTGACCAACGCCCCACCGACGGTGGTCACCCTGGTGCGCTACCCACCGGGCCAGGACGGCGCCGCCCGGCTGGTCGCCCAGGACGTCGCGGGACCCACCGCGCTGGAGGAAGCCCCCGACCTCGATCACATCGCCGTGATCCTGTCCGAGGATGCCAACCGATGACCACGCGACCGCCCGCGATCCTGACCGTGTGCCTGGGCAACATCTGCCGGTCCCCGACCGCCGAAGCCGCGATCCGCCAGGCTGCCCACGACGCCGGGGTGGCCCTCACCGTCGACTCGGCGGGCACGGGCAGCTGGCACCTCGGTGCACCACCCGACGCGCGGATGCGCGCCGCCGGCGCGGAGGTCGGCCTCGGGATCGACGGTGTCGCCGCCCGGGTCGAGGCGACCGCGATGGCCGAGGCGGACCTGATCCTGGCGATGGACCGCTCGAACCTGGCGGAGCTGCAGCAGGTGGCGGCCAGTGCCGACATCGACACCCCGATCGTGCTGTTCCGCGACTTCGATCCCGATGCGCCGCCGGGGGCGGAGGTCCCCGACCCGTACTACGGCGGCGCGGACGGGTTCGACGAGGTCGTGGCGATCTGCCGACGGACGGCCGGTGCGCTGGTGGACGCCGTGGCGGACGGCGGCGTGGCGGGTGCGCTCTCGCGCCGCGGTCCGGCACGACCCTGAGCTCGGACCCCCCGACCCCGCTGCCGGGCGGTCTGCCCGGGGTCCACCGCTCCCGCCCCCTGTCGGGCGGCTCGATCGCGGCGGTGTGGCACGCCCAGCTGGCCGACGGCCGCGAGGTGGTGGTCAAGCAGGGCACCACCGCGGCCGAGCTCGAGGCGGAGGGGTTGCGGGCACTGGCCGCCGCAGGGGCACCGGTGCCCGCGGTCCTGGCGGTCGAGGACACCGTGCTCGTGCTGGAGTACCTGACCGGCCGTCCCGGGGACCGGGAGGCGCTCGGGCGGGCCCTCGCCCGGGTCCACCGGACCATGGGTGAGCGGTTCGGTTGGCACCGCGACAACGTGATCGGCCCGCTCCCCCAGCCCAACCCGCCCACCGACGGCTGGCCGTCGTTCCTGATCGACGCGCGGCTGCGGCCCCACCTCGACGTCCTGCCCGGCGACCTGGCCGGACGCCTGGCCAGGGCCATCGAACGGGGGGCCGTGACCGAGTTGGCCGACCACGACGTGCCACCGAGCCTGGTGCACGGTGACCTGTGGTCCGGCAACGTCCTGGCGGACCGGTGGCTGCTGGATCCGGCCGTGCACCACGCCGACCGGGAGCTCGACCTGGCGATGCTGGAGCTGTTCGGCACCGTCGGAGAGCAGCTGCGGACCGGCTACGAGCAGGAGTGGGCCCTCGACCAGGGGTGGCAGCAACGCCTGCCGCTGCTGCAGCTGCCACCGCTGCTGATCCACGTGCGACTGTTCGGCGCGAGCTACCTGCCGGGTGTCGCGCGGCGTCTGGACGCCCTGGGGTGGTGAGCCGGGGCCAGCGCGGCGGCCACCCGGTCGGGGCCGCCGCCCGTCTCGCACCCTCCCGTCGGGCGACTACCGTGCAGGCGGTCGAGGAGGTGCCAGTTGGGCGTCGTGATCCGGGTCCTGATCAACGCATCCGCCCTGTGGGTGGCGGTCGAGTTGCTGGACGGCTTCAACTACGACTTCGAGGGCAGCTCGTGGGTGGGGTTCCTGGCCGTCGCCCTGCTGCTCGGGGTGGTGAACGCGGTGGTGAAGCCGATCCTCACCCTGCTCTCGCTGCCGGCCGTCGTGCTCACCCTCGGGCTGTTCCTGCTGGTGGTCAACGCCCTCGCCCTGGGCCTGACGGTGTGGTTGTCGGAAGCACTCGGTCTGCCGCTGACCAGCGACGGGTTCGGGTGGACCTTCGTGGCCGCCCTGATCGTCTCCCTGGTGTCGTGGGGGCTGGAAAGCCTGATGAGGCAACGGTGAGCCGGACGAAAGCCAGCCTGTGAGCACCGAGACCGACCCTGCCCTCACGGGCCACACCGTCGAGGTCCTGCAGGCGATGATCCGCAACGCCTGTGTGAACGACGGGACCGCCGCCTCCGGGCAGGAGCAGCGCAACGTCGCCGTGCTGGACGAGGTGCTCGACGGGCTCGACCGGGTGTACTACGAACCCGTGCCCGGGCGACGCAGCGTCCTGACGACCGTGGAGGGCAGCGAGCCGTCGGCACCCACGGTGCTGCTGCTCGGCCACCTCGACGTCGTCCCCGTCAGCCGCGACGAGTGGCGCGAGGACCCCTTCGGCGGCGAGCTGATCGACGGCGAGGTGTGGGGGCGCGGTGCGGTCGACATGCTCAACCTCACCTCGTCGATGGCGGTCGCGGTGCACCACCTCGCGACCCGCGCCCGGCGGCCGCGGGCGACCGTGAAGTTCCTCGGGGTCGCCGACGAGGAGGCGGGCGGCACGCTCGGCGCCGAGTGGATCGCCGAGCACGCCTGGCCGGACGTCGCCTGCGACTACGTCCTCACCGAGTCGGGCGGGATCCCGGTCGAAGGCGCCACCGGGCGGGCGATCGTGTTCGCCACCGCCGAGAAGGGCATCGGCTGGCGGCGGCTGACGGTGCGCGGCACGCCGGGCCACGGCTCGATGCCCTACGGCGCGGACAACGCCCTGGTGACCGCCGCGGAGGTGATCCGGCGCCTCACCGCCTATGAGCCCCAGCCGACATTGAGCGACCACTGGCGCGCGTGGGCCCGCCACCTCGACGTCGGCGAGGAGCTGCGGGCCGCGCTGCTCGATCCCGGCCGGCTGCAGGACGCCCTGGAGCAGCTCGACCCGAAGACGGCGCGCTACGCCCACGCATGCACCCACACCACGTTCAGTCCCAACGTGGTCCAGGGTGGGACGAAGATGAACGTGATCCCCGACACCGTCCACCTCGATATCGACATCCGGACCCTCCCGGGGGTCGGGGGCGAGGAGGTGGATGCGATGCTGACCGAGGCGCTGGGTGATCTCGCCGGCCGCGTGACGATCGTGCCGGGCGACGTGGCCCGGGACGCGACCGACTCGGCGCACGACACGCCGCTGTTCGAGCTGCTGCGCCGCCGGGCTGCGGCGATCCATCCGGGGGCCGAGCTGCTGCCCTGGATGACCGTCGGTGGGACCGATGCGGCGTTCTTCCGGCGCCGGGGGGTGCCGAGCTACGGGGCCGGCATGTTCAGCGCCGATCTGACGCTGGAGACCTTCCAGAGCCGCTACCACGGCCACGACGAACGCATCGACCTGACGTCCCTGGCGCTGTCGACGCAGCTGTGGATCGACCTGGTGGACGGCCTGTAGGTCCTGGAGGGCCGGCCATCGCGGTGCGGACCCACCCGGGCGTCAGCGCCCGATCGGGTCGACCCCCAGCTCGGTCATGAGGCCACGCACCCGCTGCTCGATGTCGTCGCGGATCGGGCGGACGGAGTCGACGCCCTTGCCCGCCGGGTCCTCGAGCTCCCAGTCCAGGTAGCGCTTGCCGGGCAGGACCGGACACGCGTCCCCGCAGCCCATCGACACGATCACGTCGGCGACCCCGACGGTCTCGTCCGTCCAGGGCTTGGGGAACTGGTCGGCGATGTCGATGCCCTTCTCCGCCATCGCCTCCACGGCGGAGGGGTTGATCGACGCCGAGGGCGCGGAACCGCCGGAGAGCACCTCGATGCGCTCACCGGCGAGATGACGCAGCCACCCGGCGGCCATCTGGGACCGACCGGCGTTGTGGACGCACAGGAACAGCACGGTGGGGGTGTCGGACACGAGCAGACCTTCCGTCTTCGCGATGGCGGTGAGACGCTCCCGAGCGAAGCGCTCGGCGAGCAGGGACACGTAGTCGTGGTAGGTAGCGCCGGACAGGCGTGCGAGCGAGTCGTCGAGGTAGCGCACGATCGTCTCGCGGTTGAAGGTCCCGTCGAAGCGCTGTTGCAACCGGGTGGCGGCCTCCTCGAGGGCGCGCTGCTGGATCGGGGAGAGCTCCATGGTGGTCATCGTGCGGCTCCTGGTGGTGGTCCTGGTGCTGCCCCCGGCCGGTGCCGGCGGACGTCCTGACGTTCACGCGGCCGGCACGAGGCTGGCGGCCAACAGCTCGATGCGGGTGACCAGCTGCCCGTAGGCCGCCTCGAACTCCTGCGGCCCACCCTCGATCGGGTCGGGCACGCTCCAGTGCAGCGCCGGCACGTCGAAGGGCAGGCCGGCTTCCCGGGCCCGGTCGCACACCGACACCACCAGGTCGGGTGCGCTCGCGATCGCGTCGTAGCCCTGGGGCCGCGCCGCCGTCAGATCGATGCCGTGCCGCCCTGCGGTGGCGACCGCCAGCGGGTGCACGGCGCCGGCGGGTCGCTGCCCGGCCGAGCCGGCCGGCCGTCCCGTCGTCCGCTCCCACAGCGCCGCCGCCAGCTGTGACCGCGCCGCGTTGTGGGTGCAGACGAACAGCACCTCCTCCGCCGGCACCGCCGGTGGCGGACCGAGCTGCGCGGCGACCTCCAGGCACAGGCGGACGTAGCGACGACGGGCGTCGCCCTCCGACGCCGTGCGCTCGACCAGCCCCACCTCCTCGAGGACGTCGAGGTGGAAGGCCAACAGGTTGGAGCCGATCCCCGTCAGACCTGCCAGTTCCCCGGGGGTGCGGTCGGAGAGCCGCAGCGCGTCCACGATCGCCAGCCGCCGCTCGTCACCGAGCGCGTGGTGGACCGCGGCCCGACGCGCCAGGTGCGTGGGCGGTACCACCACCTCGTCGCCAGGCATCCGGTCCTCGTTCCCGTGCCGCGGAACTCGCTCAAGTCCTATTGCCTCAATCCTAATTGACTGAATTGCAGACGTCAACGGCGGGGTCCGGACGTGACCAGCTAGCGTCGGTGGTCACCGACGTCGCCGTCGAGGGGGGCAGCAGTGGAGTTCCTGGAGGGACAGCCACCGAGCCACGACCTGACCTACGAGGACGTGTTCCTGGTCCCGTCCCGTGCCGGGTCCACGTCACGGCTCGACGCGGAGCTCGCCACCGACGACGGCTCCGGCACCACGGTGCCGCTGGTCGCGGCCAACATGACGGCCGTCTCCGGACGCCGCATGGCCGAGACGCTGGCCCGCCGCGGCGGGCTGGCGGTGATCCCCCAGGACATCCCGGTGCCGATCGTCTCGTCGGTGATCGCCGGCGTGAAGGACTGCCACCCGGTCTTCGAGACGCCGATCACGCTCCGGGCCCACGACACGGTCGGAGAGGCCCTCAACCTGATCCCCAAGCGGGCGCACGGCGCGGCCGTGGTGCTGGATGCCGATCGTCACCCGATCGGCGTGGTCACGCTGGTGGACCTCTCCGGACAGGACCGCTTCACCCAGGTGGGCCAGGTCATGTCGAGCGACCCGGCGGTGATCAGCGACCGGGTCGACCCGAGGGCCGCCTTCGACGAGCTGGCCGAGGTCCGCCACCGGCTCGCATGCTCTTTCCTCCCTTGTTGTCCACGTTCCCCATTCAGTGTATCCTGAGAAGGAGCTAGGCGATGTCTCCTAAAACCATAAATCTTAATCCCTTAAAACCAATCCTGGAAAAGCATACCCCGGGCGGTCAGTCCGAAC
>JAWOCZ010000151.1:0-4934 GCA_046483565.1 Nitriliruptoraceae bacterium | reverse complement strand
GGCTACTCCAACGCCTTCTACCTGTCCACCATGGCGATGAGCTGCAACGCCACCGCCATCTGGCGGGCCCACCGCAAGGGCGCCTTCTTCGCCAACCCCTCCTACACGCAGATCCACCCCACCGCCATCCCGTCCTCGGACGAGTTCCAGTCCAAGTTGACCCTGATGTCCGAGTCGCTGCGCAACGACGGGCGCATCTGGGTGCCGAAGGACCCGGACGAGTCCCGGCCCCCGGGCGACATCCCCGAGGAGGACCGCGACTACTACCTCGAGCGCAAGTACCCCTCCTTCGGCAACCTCGCGCCCCGGGACATCTCGTCCCGTGCCGCCAAGGTCGTCGTCGACGAAGGCCGCGGCGTCGGTCCCCTCAAGAACGGGGTCTACCTCGACTTCGCAGACGCGATCGGCCGGCTCGGCCGCCAGGCGGTCGCCGACAAGTACGGCAACCTGTTCGAGATGTACGAGCGCATCACCGGGGAGAACCCCTACGAGGTGCCGATGCGCATCTACCCGGCGCCCCACTACACCATGGGCGGGCTGTGGGTGGACTACCACCTCCAGACCACGATCCCCGGCCTGTTCGCCATCGGCGAGGCCAACTTCTCCGACCACGGCGCCAACCGCCTCGGGGCGTCCGCCCTCATGCAGGGGCTCGCGGACGGCTACTTCGTCCTGCCCTACACGATCGGTGACTACCTCGCCCCCCAGCTCGGGCAGGCGAAGGTCGATACCTCGGCGCCCGCGTTCGAGGAGGCCGAGGCCGGTGTCCGCGGACGGATCGAGCACTACCTCGACATCAAGGGGACCCGCTCGGTCGACTGGTTCCACCGCGAGCTCGGCAAGATCCTGTGGGACTACTGCGGCATGGAGCGCAGCCAGGCCGGCCTCGAGAAGGCGCTGAGCGAGATCCCGGCGCTGCGTGAGGAGTTCGAGTCCGATGTGCGCGTGCTCGGCGGGCCCGACTCCCTCAACAGCTCGCTGGAGAAGGTCGGCCGAGTCGCCGACAACTTCGAGCTCGCCGAGCTGATGTGCCGGGACGCGCTGACACGCGAGGAGTCCTGCGGGGGGCACTTCCGCGTGGAGCACCAGACCGCGGACGGCGAGGCCAAGCGCGACGACGAGAACTTCGCCCACGTCACCGCCTGGGAGTGGAGCGGCGACTCCGCCGACCCCAACGAGCACCGCGAGCCGCTCGTCTACCAGGAGGTCCAGCTGTCCACGCGCAGCTACAAGTGACCGAGTCCGTGCACGTCGTCGTGCCGGGGCTCCGGTCCCGCCGCCGCGCCGCGTGCTCGCCGCGGCTGATGCCCACGAGCAACCCCACGCACCAATGGAGCCCGACACCGTGAACCTGACCCTTCGAGTGTGGCGGCAGTCCGGACCGGATGCACCCGGCCGGTTCGAGACCTACGAGGCGACCGACGTCAGCCCCGACTCCTCCTTCCTGGAGATGCTGGACCTGGTCAACGAGGAACTGATCGCCGCGGGCGAGGTGCCGATCGAGTTCATGCACGACTGCCGGGAGGGCATCTGCGGCACCTGCGGCATGATGATCAACGGCAAGGCCCACGGCCCCCAGGCGCTGACCGCCACCTGCCAGCTGCACATGCGCACATTCAGCGATGGCGACGAGATCGTGCTCGAGCCCTGGCGGGTATCCGGGTTCCCGATCATCAAGGACCTGGTGGTCGATCGTTCGGCCTTCGACCGGATCATCGAGGCCGGGGGGTACATCACGGTCGACACGGGTTCCGCGCCTGACGCGAACCTGATCCAGATCCCCAAGGACACCTCTGACCTGGCGATGGACGCTGCGGCGTGCATCGGCTGCGGTGCGTGCGTCGCCGCCTGTCCGAACGGTGCAGCCCAGCTGTTCACCTCGGCCAAGGTGGCGCAGCTCAACATGCTGCCCCAGGGGCAGGCGGAACGGTTCGACCGGGCCGAGCACATGGTCGAGGTGATGGAGGAGCACTTCGGCTCCTGTACCAACATGGGCGAGTGTGAGGCTGCCTGCCCGAAGGGCATCTCGATCGACTTCATCGCGATGATGAACAAGGACTACCGCAAGGCCAAGTTCAAGAACCGTCGCACCGCCTGAGGCGGACTCCCGGCGGGGCTGGGTGGGAGCGTTCGCGGGCGGGGCCTGGGTGGCGCGGAGCAGCGGCTATGTGCTGTTTCGAGCCCCGGGCACCGTCGAAGCGGACCCCAGCGGGATGCGCGGTGCCGATGCCCGTGGCCCGCTGTTCTAGAGTTCGACCTCCACCGGCGCAGGGAGTCAGGCGTGAACGACGATCCGACCAGCATCAGCGGCTTCCCGATCGAGGCGGTGTACGGCCCCGCCCACCTCGATGCCTTCGATGCCGAGGTGCAGCTCGGCGAACCGGGGAGCTACCCGTTCACCCGGGGGATCTACCCCAGCATGTACCGGCGTCGCCCGTGGACGATGCGGCAGTACGCCGGGATGTCCACCGCTGCGGAGTCGAACCGGCGCTACAAGTACCTCCTCGAGCAGGGGACGACCGGACTCTCGGTGGCCTTCGATCTGCCGACGCAGATGGGCTACGACTCGGGTGCGGAGCTCGCCGCCGGTGAGGTCGGCAAGGTCGGTGTCGCCATCGACACCGTCGAGGACATGGTTGCGTTGTTCGACGGCATCCCGCTCGGCGACGTCTCCACCTCGATGACGATCAACGCCCCCGCCAGCCTGCTGCTGCTGATGTACGAGATCGCGGCGGAGGAGCAGGGGGTCGAGGCGGACCAGCTCCGAGGCACGATCCAGAACGACGTGCTCAAGGAGTACATCGCCCGTGGGACCTACATCTACCCGCCGGCGCCGAGCCTCCGGCTGATCGCCGACACCTTCGCCTACTGCGCTGACCGCCTGCCGCGGTTCAACACCATCTCGATCTCCGGTTACCACATGGGTGAGGCGGGCGCGACACCGGTCCAGGAGATCGCCTTCACGCTCGCGGATGCGATCTCCTACGTGGAGGCGGCGCTGGCGGCCGGGCTCGACGTGGACGCGTTCGGGCCGCGCCTGAGCTTCTTCTTCGTGGCCCGATCGACGTTGCTGGAGGAGATCGCGAAGTTCCGGGCCGCTCGTCGGCTGTGGGCCGGCATCATGCGGGACCGGTTCGGCGCCACCGACCCCAAGAGCCAGATGCTGCGCTTCCACACCCAGACCGCCGGCGTCCAGCTCACGGCCCAGCAGCCCGAGGTGAACCTGGTCCGGGTCACGATCCAGGCGTTGGCCGCCACGCTCGGTGGTACCCAGAGCCTGCACACCAACAGCTTCGACGAAGCCCTCGCCCTGCCGACCGAGAAGAGCGCCCGGCTGGCACTCAGGACCCAGCAGGTGATCGCCCACGAGACCGACGTCCCCGCGACCGTGGACCCCTTCGCCGGGTCCTACGCGATCGAATCGATGACGGACCGCATCGAGGCGGAGGTCCAGGCCTACCTCGACCGGATCGACGAGATGGGCGGTGCCGTCGCGGCCATCGAGGAGGGCTACCAGAAGTCCGAGATCGAGCGGTCCGCCTACGAGCTCGCCAAGGAGATCGATGCCGGCGAGCGCGTCGTGGTCGGGGTGAACCGCTACCAGCAGGGTCCCGACCCACAGCCGGACCTGCTGCGCATCGACGAGCAGATCCGCGTGGACCAGATCACGCGCACCGACGCCGTGAAGGCCGCCCGGGACCAGGCGGCGGTGGATGCGGCGTTGGTGGCGGTCCGAGACGCTGCCCAGGGCACCGACAACCTGCTCCCGCCGATGCGCTCGGCGCTCAAGGCGCGCGCCACGCTGCAGGAGGTCTGCGACGTGCTGCGCGACGAGTACGGCAGCTACATCCCCCGCGACGTCTTCTGACCGAACGCCGTCGGTCGCCTTCCGACGGCCGGGCTCAGTCGTCGCTGGCCCGGCTCACGAACGGGTCCTCCTCCAGCCGGGATCCCATGGTCTGGGCGGTCGCGATCAGACCCGACAGCGGTCGGATCATCACGCGGAGCCGCGTGATGCGACCGTCGTCGTCGAGGGTGAGGTGATCGAGCCCCTCGACGTCCTTGTCGCCGACCCGCGCGGTGAACAGCAGGGCGATCGTGCCGTCGCCGTGGAGTTCGTCGATGTAGGTGAGTCCCGCCAGCGTGGCCTTCGCGTGGTGCAGCAGGTGCGCCACCTCGGCGCGGCCTTGGTAGGGGCGGTGGACCGCCGGTGAGAGGAACTCCACTTCCTCATGCAGCAGCGCGGCGACCGCTTCCTCGTCGTCTGCTTCAACGGCGAGGCGGAACGGGTGACGGTCCATGGTCGGCCTCCTGGGACCCGAGGGGCCGGTCATCTCGCCCCTCCCGTGAGGCGATGTGCACGAGGCCCTGCAGGTGGACCGTAGCGCCGCGCTGCCGGAGGTACGGTGCGATGCCGGACCCCTCCACCAGGAGCTTCAGCCTCATGTCGCAGCGGATCGTGATCCTCGGGGGTGGACCGGCGGGTTACGAAGCCGCGCTGGTCGCCGACGAGCTCGGTGCCGAGGTCACCATCGTGGCGGACGAGGGGCTGGGCGGGAACAGCGTGCTGTGGGACTGCGTGCCCTCGAAGGCGCTGATCGTCGCCTCCGAGGCGATGGACTGGGTGCGCACCGCCGATGACCTCGGCGTGCACATCGAGGGCCTGGATGGGATCGACCGGACCGTGGTGGACTTCCGCAAGGTCGGTACCGGCGTGCTGGAGCTCGGTGCCAACCAGTCCCGCGACATCGAGCGTCGTGTGCTCGCCGGCCGGGTCGAGGTGGTCAGCGGGCGCGGCCGTATCTCCGGTTCCCACGAGGTCACCGTGGCGGTCGACGGCGGCAGCGAGGTGGTGCTGCCGGCCGACTACGTCCTGATCGCCACCGGCTCGCCGGCCCGCGTACTGCCCTTCTTCGAGCCCGACGGTGAAGGGG
>JAWOCZ010000101.1:0-4667 GCA_046483565.1 Nitriliruptoraceae bacterium | reverse complement strand
CCGGATGCGCTCCAGGATCTTCGGGATGGTCTCCTCGTTCAGCGCCAGCAGGTCCTCCTGCCGGGAGCCCTCCACCGCCGCCAGGATCCGGTCGCGCACCGACTCGGAGCGTTCGTCGGTCGCCCCGAACAGCTTGAAGGAGATGGCCTTGGCACCGTCGGAGAGCAGATCGCCGAGCGGGATCATCTCGTGGTGCCAGGCGGCGATGCCGAAGTAGTAGGCGGACGAACCGCTGATCAGGGTGCGGTCCAGGTCGAAGAACGCAGCTGCTGCGGTGTCGGTCATCTCCCGGCTCCTCTCGTGACGAGCGAGGATGCTAATGCCGCCGGGGGCGGGCCGTCGCGCCGGGGGCGGCCCGGGGGCGGGCCGTCGCGCCGGGGGCGGGCCGGGACCGGCGTCACGAACACGAGATCCCCGGGACCCGGACACCCACACGCTCCCTTCCCCGTGGAGCGTGGTGACGTCCCGATCACCGGGGACCTCGCCTGCTTCACCGTAGGCAGGGGGGGCCGACCTGTCGACCCTGCTGTCCACACTGCCTGTGGACGCCGGTGCCAACAGATGTGGACGACGTGTGGACGACGGCCGGTCATCGCGGCCCGTCGGTGACGTCAGCCCCCCGGAACGCCCCGCAGCCGGCGCTGGCGGACCGTCCGGCTCCACAGGCTGTCCACACCGTGTGGATGACGACGAGTCCCGACCGACCCGGCCTCTACGCTCGGGTGAGTGCGAGCGACGCACGGGTCGGTCGGACGGTGTTGGGTCCGTCCCGCCGGTGTGCTACCGGGGACCGTGCCGGGCTCGAAACCGGCCCGAGGACCGAGGGAGCAGGAGGGTGCTGATGGCCGAACCCCGGTCCCGCCCGGCGCTGGAGCATCGGCCGGCGACGTCGTCCGTGCCGCCCGTCGAGCTGCACCGCAGCGCACGCCGCCACCGCAGCGGGCAGGCCGCGCTGCGCGACGGCCGCGTGATCGTGCGGATCCCGGCCGGACTGCCGCCGGCCGAGGAGGCGGCCATGGTCGAGAGCCTGCTGGGCAAGGTCCTGCGCACCCGCGCCGTGTCGGCCGCCGGGGGTGACGCGGCGTTGCACGCCCGCGCCGACCGTCTGGCGGACCGCTACCTCGACGGGGTGCGGGCGGCCTCGGTGCGCTGGTCACCGCGGATGCAGCACCGTTACGGCTCCTGCACGCCGGAGACGGGGGAGATCCGGATCAGCGACCGCCTCGCGGCCCATCCGGACCACGTGGTCGAGTACGTCCTGGTGCACGAGCTCGCGCACCTGCACGTGCGCGGCCACTCGGCGGCCTTCCACGGACTGGTCGCCCGCTACCCGCACACCGAGCGGGCGCGCGGTTACCTCGCCGGTTACGAGGCCGGACTGGCCGCGGGCGCACGTCCGGTCCCCGCGGCGGAGGCTGGCGCCTGACCGCTGCGCTCGGGCCGACCGGCGACCTCAGGCACCGGAGTCCTCAGGCGCCGGAGTCCTCATCGTCATCGGGCCCGTCGCCCCCGCTCGGCCCGTCGTCTCGCGCCGCGTCGTCCTCGTCCGAGGTGTCGGCCTCCGGCGCCCGTGGCCGCTCTCCACCCGCCTCACCCCGACCGGCTGCCGCCAGCCGCTCTTCGGCACTGTCCTCGTGGGGTGCCTCGCCGAGCTCACCGAACAGCGTGCTGAGGTCGTCGGGAACGTCCTCGCCCTCGGCGGTCCGGGCGAGCCAGCGCGACGGGTCGGCCAGCTCGTCCCCGTCGGGCAGGTTCTCCGGGTGCGCCAGGGCCCGGTGCAGCCCCTCGGCGCCGAGCGCCTCCTCGACGGCGACGACGAAGCGTTCCCCGACCGTCTCGTCATCGGGTTTGAGGTCCAACCCGAGGAGGGACTCCAGCAGCTGCTCCCCGTCGCCCTTGGCGACACGGCGGCGCCGCAGCACCTCCTGGATCCGGTCGTAGCTCGGCAGGCGCCCCTCGATCGCCCGGGCCACCTCGTGCCGGGCCCACGCGCCGACCAGACACACGACCCCCTGGAGCCGGGCGAGGATGCGCTGCTGGTCGGCGGTCGGTGTGAGGCGGAAGCTCGCGGCCCGCTCCATGGCGGCACCGAGCGCCTCCGGGTCGTCCGGATCGATGCCCAGGGTCAGCTCCTCGGCGACCTCGCGCATCCGCTCCGCGTCCACCACGGTGCCCGCCGCGAAGCGGGCGACCAGCGAGCCGACGTGGGCCTCGAGCCACGGCACGGCGTGGTAGAGCCGACGGTGGGCCGCTTCGGTCAGGGCGAGGACGAGCGTGACCTCGGTGAGGTCGAGGTCGTAGCCGGCGAGGTCGTCGGCGACGTTGACCACGAGGTGGTGCGCCTCCTGGCGCGGTGCGGTGGGGATCCCGAGGTCGTACTGCCCGATCAGCTGCCGGGAGAGCTGCCCGACCACCTGTCCGGCCTGGAGCCCGGCGAGGCCGGCGCCGGCGGGCCGCAGGAGCTGGCCCGGATCGCCGCCGAGCAGCTGCTCCAGCATCGGTCGCAGCGCGTCCGGGAGGCCCTCCATCCCGAGCATCGCCCCGAGGTCGGCGTCATCGCCGAGCTCGCTGAGCTGCTCGCGGGCCAGGTCGACCATCGCGTCGGTGGCGGCCCGGGCGACCGGTTCCACCAGGGGGCGCAGCGCCAGCACGGCGGCGTTGACCCAGGTCTGGCGGGACCCGGCCACCACCGTCCCGCTCTCGATCGGGCTCGGCAGCGGCGTGGCGTCCAGCCAGTGCTCGGCCAGGGCGAAGGCCTCCCGCACCCGGCGGCTCTCCTCGTCGGTGGCCGAGCGGTCGCCCTCGGCGGCCAGCTGCAACGCGACGCGTCGCGCCAGCTCCCAGTCGACGGGGCCCGTGGGGGCGGCCGGTGGCTGGAAGCCGAACCCCGGCATCGAGCCGCCCAGCATCGCCTGCAGCTGCTGCTGGGCCTGCTCCAGCGCCCCGGGTCCCCCGAGCTGCTCCAGCATGGCGCGCAGCTCCGGTGGCAGGTGCGCGAAGGGGTCGTCGCCGCCATCGTCGGGGCGTTCGGGATGCTCGCTCACGGCGGGCCTCACTGGGATCGGTGTCTCGCTACGGTATTGCCAACGGCGTCCCCGCGGCGCCGGGGTGAGGGAGGGGAACGCAGGTGAGCGCGATCGCCATCACCGGGGTCGGCGGCAACCTGGGTGGACGCCTGGTCCGGCAGCTGGCCGCCGGTCTCCAACCGGAGCGGATCGTCGGCATCGACCGGTGTCCGCCGGAGGGGACCACCGCCCCGCGTTTCAGCTTCCACGGCGCCGATCCGGGGACCGCGCAGCTGCGCGACGCCCTCACCGGGATCGACGTGGTCATCCACCTCGGTGCCGTGCTCGAGCCCGTGCGTGACGACGCCGCCGTCCGCACCCGCGAGGTGGATGCCGCCCGGCGGGTCGTGGAGGCGGCCGCTGCGGCGGGGGTGCCCCGCGTGGTGCTGACCTCGTCGGTGCTGGCCTACGGCGCCCACCCGGACAACGACGTGCCGCTGCACGAGGACAGCGAGCTGCGCGCCACCCCCGGGCTGGCCTCCGCGGAGCACGTCGTCGAGGTGGAACGGTGGTTGGCCGACTGGCGGGAGAGCCACCCGCAGGTCCAGGTCGCGGTGCTGCGGTTCGCGCTGCTGGCCGGTCCCGGTCTCGACACCTCGCTGACGCGGGCCTTCGAGGCGCCCCGGCTCCCGGCCGTGCGCGGCCACCGCCCACCCCTGCAGTTCCTGCACCCCGATGACGCCGTCGCGGCGATCGAGCACACCGTCGAGGCGGAGCTCGACGGCGCCTACAACGTCTGCGCGGACGGCTGGTTGTCCTACGACGAGGTGGCGGCGCTGGTCGGTCGCCGGTCGCTGGAGGTGCCCGAGGAGCTCGCCTACAGCGGGGCCGCCGGGGCGTACGCGCTGCGGTTGGGGGATCAGCCGCCGGGCCTCGTCTCGCTGTTCGTGCACCCCTGCGTGATGAGCAACGAGAAGCTGGCGGCGACCGGTTGGCAGCCGCTCCACAGCAACCGGGATGCGGTCGCGTCCCTGACCGCCGAGCACGCCCCCTTCGTGACGATCGGTCGGGTCAGGGCGCGGTGGTCGACGCTGTGGCAGGCCGGGGCGACGGTGACCGCGGTCCTGGCCTTCGGTACCTGGCGGCTGGTGCGCGCCCGCCGCCGGCGAGGTGCGGCCGAGCGCGGGTCCGGGGACTGACCCGTCCGGCTCGTGCTCAAGGTGGCCCTCCCGGTGGCCGATGCTCTGGGCACGGTGTCCTGGTGGCACCGCTGGCTGGGACGCAGGAACGGAGCAGGCGATGACCTACGCGGTGCACCACGTCGACGCGGCTGACCGTCCGCAGCTGGAGGAGTTCCCCTCCCTGGAGGCGGGTCTGGCACGGGTGGAGGCGCTGCGCAACGACGGCGAGGTCTCCGAGGTCAGGGTGTTCAAGGAGATCCCGATCGAGGTCCGCACCTACTACCGGGCCGTGGCGGTGGAGGACCCTGCCGTCGCCGAGGTGACGGTGGGACCAGAGGAGGGCGTCACCCCACCGCCGGTCGGGTCCGGTCCGTCCGGTCCCGCGGGGGAGGCGGAGGTCGACCAGGCAGCGGGTGACGGCCAACGGTTCCAGGTCGCCACGGAGCCGCCGTCGGGGGCGATGGTCATGGCACCCCCGCCG
>JAWOCZ010000200.1:0-2721 GCA_046483565.1 Nitriliruptoraceae bacterium | reverse complement strand
TCGGTGTCCGTTTCGACCCGTACCAGCCACCCCTCGTCGACGACGAACCCGGCGCAGGCCCGCGTCTCATCATCGACGCGAAGGCGGACATCCTGCTGCACGAACAGTGGCACCCGTTGGCCCTCGTACACGCCCGGCACGAGGTCGCTACGAGCAGCGAACACCCGATCGAGATCATCCGAGCGCACCCGCGTGGTGTGCACGTGGACCAGCGTGCCGTGCTCATCGGCTGCATCGCCATGAGCGAGACCAACCGAGTCGACGTACTCGCCGACGACGTGCACGTCACCGAGCATCCGTGGCCCGGTCCACGTGTCGCCGAGCCCATACGCGCGGTGTCCAGAAGCAACCAGCCGCTCTGCGATCTGATGCTCGAACGCTGCGGCCGCCTGTCGATCGACCGGACCCGAGAACTCCATCAACATCACCCCCCCAGGCAACGTAACGCGGGCGTTTCTGATCGGTCCACCGCTACGGCCAGGTGCTACACCGCGTGCGGTCCTTCGCCGCAAGGACCGTTATCCCGAGCTTGAGATAACGGCGGTTGCGCCTATGCCGGTCAGTTGACCACACTCGTGCGCGTAGCGGTGTGGCGCGCACGGTCCTCACGTACTACAGTCCCGTTAGCCGACGTTAGGAACAGCGGTGGCCATCGCCGAGCTCGACAGGATCACCCAACTGGCCAGCGACCGCGGTATCGAGCTTTCTGAGCTCGTCGACGTGCTCGAGGGACTACCTGAGCGGCCTCACGGTCGTCTCGCCACCGCCGAGCAGGACGTACTGGCGGCCCTGGGTGTCGGCCCGGTCGACAAGGCCCCGACCCGTCCGGTCATGGCCGGGGTGTTGCGCCGTCGGCAGCTCGAGCACACCGCTCTGACGACCGGGCAGGTCGCCGAACTGCTGGACCGTGACCCGTCGCGGATCCGCCAGCGGTTGGATGGGCCACGCCGCTCGTTGTTGGGTTTCCACCGCCAGTCCGGCCTACGCGAATGGCTGCTGCCCGGTTTCCAGTTCGAGCTCGGCGTCCACGACCAGCCCGGCTGGGCGGCCCTGCTGCAAGCGCTCCCGCATGCCGACGAGACCTCCCCGACCGCGCTGGTCGCCTGGCTGACCAGCCCGGTCGCCCACATGGGCGGTCGGTCACGGGCGCAGGCCCTGGCCGACGGCTTCGATGCGCAGGTGCTCGTCGCGGAGGCAGCCACTTTCGGCATGCCCGCGTGACCCAGGAGCTGCCCGAGGTCCCGGACACCCTGCCCGAGCTGGCAGCCGAGCACACCGTCACCGTGCAGCCGGGCTGGCCGCTGGTGCGCATCCACGACCTGGCCGGCCGGTTCCCCCGCGAGTACCACGAACCGCGCTGGTTCGGCCCGCACCCGGACAAGGGCCGGTTCGACCACCACCCGCAAGGACGACCACACGACCACGCGCCCAACCACGGGATCATCTACACCACCGGTGACGACCCGACCGCGCCGGAAAGCCCCCCGGCCGCCGCCGGAACGATCGTGCCCGGCAACGCGCTCGGTGTCGCCCTGGCCGAGTTCGTCCAGGCCGACACCGAGCTGGTGATCACCGCTGGGCTGACCCTGACCGTGGTTGCTCCCATCGAGCCGCTGCAGTTGCTGGACTTACGTACCTCATGGGGGCAGGCGACCCGAGCAGGCACCCACCTGTCCACCGCTGCGCACCACCGCACCCAGCCGTGGGCTCGTGCGATCCGGGACGCCTACCCGCACCTGCACGGGATCCTGTACGTGCCAGCGACAGGCGGACGCGCCGTGGCTGCTGCACTCAACGAGACCGCAGCCGGCGCGCTCGCGGGCGGGCGGGTGCTGCTATCGCGACGGCTGACCGACCCGGCGATGCTCGCCGTCGTTGAGGCGACCGCCGAACGCCTGCGGTTCGACGTGACAGTGGCGTAGCCGACCCGTGGACAACACCTGCGTTGTGCACAGGTTCGAGGACCGTTCGCCGATTTCGGGTGTCCCACCAGCGTGGAACTGCTCTTCGGGGCGCCCTATGGCGCACTTGGCCGACCACGGCCACGCAACGTCCGGGCCGAGGGGTACTGCTGAGCGGGAAACTGCTGGCCATCACGACCACGCTCGGCATCATCGCCGCGTTCATACTGGCAGCCGGATGGATCTCCAGTCTGATCGTCGCCGGGCTGCTCAACGAGTCACAGGCTGGCCCGTCGGCCCTGGAGGTCCTCGCCGGATGGGCAGCGGCATGGCTTGTGCTCACCACCTACGCGCTGATCGGTGCGCTCGCGGCCGTCGCGATGCGCACCACCGGCCTCGCTATCGGTGCCGGCCTGCTCTACGTGTTGCTGTTCGAACAGGGCCTACTGACGTTGCCGCTGCCCGATCGCGCCGCAGAGCTGGTCGCCCAGGCCACGATCGGGACCAACGCGTTCGCGCTGGCAATCATCTTCATCGACCAGGCACCCAGACCAGACATGACCGTGCCCCCGCCCGGCCAAGCCATCACCGTGCTCCTGATCTACCTCGCCGTTCTCGCGCCGACGACCGTCACGATCTTCCGACGCCGCCCGATCCCATGACGCCGCCCCCGCCGCGACCGACCAGGCAGAAACGCCCGTGAATCCACGATCGGACGAGGTCCGGCGCGCAGCGGCCTCTCCCAGCGCAGGAACGAACGGCGCATCCCTGGCGCGGGGTGCCGTCGACGACACCGCGATTCGAAGTTGCGTGCTCGGCG
>JAWOCZ010000158.1:0-3212 GCA_046483565.1 Nitriliruptoraceae bacterium | reverse complement strand
CGACGCATCGGTCAGCGCTCCTGCGACAGCAGGGGCTTGAGCGGGTCGGTGGTGGCGTCCGGTGTGCGTGCGGGCGGCACCGCACCGTCGGCGGGCAGCGTGCGCTCGAGGGTGAGGTGGCGGACCGGACCCGGCGGCACCATGCCGAGCTCGAGGGCGGCCTGGCGCACCCTCGCCGGGTCCTCGAGCGTCGCCACGTCCGCGACGAGCTGCGCGTAGACCCGTTCCGCCTCGCCGACGTGGCGTTCCAGAGCGCGGGCGTCGACCGAGGCCCCGGCGGCCAGGGCGTTGAGCGTCACGGCCCCGAAGACCGCCGCCGCGAACAGCATGACCATGACGATCGCGTAGGCCAGGGTGTGGCGCCGCACGGGTTCCTCGACGACCCACAGGTGACGATCGGCAGGGCGGTCCAGGTCCGGTCGGCTGCGGCGCAGCGGGGCGGTGATGGCGCTCACTGGGACTCCAGGGGCAGACGTCGGACGGCGCGCAGGCGGGCCGCCGATGCGCGCGGGTTGGTGGCGATCTCCTCCGGCGAGGGCCGTGCCGGCCGCCGGACGAGGTGTTCGACCTCGGGGGTGTGACCGCACGCGCAGACCGGCAGCCCCGGAGGGCAGACGCAGCCGGTCGCCGCAGCGGCGAAGGCCCGCTTGACGGGCCGGTCCTCGAGGCTGTGGTAGGCGATCACGACGGCGACCCCGCCGGGGGCGAGGCGATCCACCACGCTCGGCAGCAGCGCTTCCAGAGCGTCGATCTCCGCGTTGACGGCGATCCGCAGCGCCTGGAAGGTCCGGGTCGCGGGATGGCCCCCGCGTCGGCGGGCCGCCGCGGGCACCGCAGCACGCACCACCTCGGCGAGCTGCACGGTGGAGACGATCGGCCGTGCGGCCACGATGGCCCGCGCGATGCGCCCGGCGTGGGGCTCCTCGGCGTACCGGCGCAACAGGTCCGCCAACGCACGCTCGTCGAGCTCGGCGACCAGGTCCGCCGCCGTGGTCGGCAGGTCCGGATCCATCCGCATGTCGAGCGGCCCCTCGCTGCGGTAGCTGAAGCCCCGAGCGGCGCGATCCACGTGCATCGACGACAGACCCAGGTCGAGCAGGATGCCGCTGACCCGCGCGATCCCACGGGCCTCGAGGAGGTCCGGGAGCGCATCGAAGCGGGCGCGCACGAGGTCCACGGTGACACGGTCGTCGGCAGCGAGGCCGGACAGCCGCTCGGTGGCCAGCGCGAGCGCATCCGGGTCACGGTCGAGGCCGAGCAGTTCGGCGTGGCCGTAGCGGTCGAGCCGGGCCTCGAGCACCGCCCGCGCGTGGCCGGCTGCCCCGAGGGTCCCATCGACGACGACGCCCTCCGGGGCCGGCGCCAGCAGGGAGACGACGCGGTCGAGGAGGACGGGGACGTGCGGCAGGGCCGCCATCACGAGGCGCCCTGCAGGAAGGGAGCATCGAGGTTGGCGAAGGCGTCCTCGGCCTGGGTCCGGTACTGCTCCCAGACCTCACGTGCCCAGATCTCCACCTTGACGTCGGCGCCGTTGACCGTGAGGTCACGGTCGAGTCGGGCGTACTCCCTGAGGCGGGTCGGGATCGTGACCCGCCCCTGGGCGTCGGGCTTCTCCTCGTGGGCCCCGGCGAGGAAGACCCGCAGGTAGGCACGGGCCTGCTGGTCCTCGCGAGGAACGGCCCGGAGCTCCTCCACGCGCCGCTCGAAGTCGGTGAGCGGGTAGACGTCGATGCAGCGGTCCTGCGAGGGGGCGAACACCAGACCGCTGGCCAACCGGTCACGGAACCGGGCCGGGAGGATCACCCGTCCCTTCACGTCCAGCGTGTGCTGATGCTCTCCGAGGAACATCGCGCCCTGTGTCTCCCCGTCGGTGACCCGCTGACCGTCGACCTCCGATGGGAGACCGCTCCACATCGCGCCACTCTAGACCCCACCCCTCCACCAGTCAACGCACCCACCCCCTCCACGAGGGACGCAACGCGCACAGGGGCACGAGAACCGCCACCCCGCGCGTGTGGAGCGAGGTGGAGGGGTTCGACGAGCCGCCTCAGGCTGGCGGGGTCGGCCCTCGTCCCGGCGGGGTCAGCCCTCGTCCTCGCACAGCCGCACCACCCCGCCGACCCACAGGCTGCGCAACGTGCGCACGAGCTCGCCCTGCCCGATGGGACCGCGGTCGACCACGCCCTGGGTGACCGCGCCCTCCACCATCGCGACCAACGCCGTGGCCGCCAGCGACGGGTCGTGGCCGGTGCCCGCCAGTGCCGGAGCGAGCACCTCGGCGACGCGATGGACGTAGCCCCCGCGCACCTCACGCAGCCGGGTGGCGAAGTGCGGGTCGTGGGCACTGGCCTCGAGCCAGGCGCGCACGACCGGGGCGTGGGTGGCGAACAGCGCCACGAACCGTCCGATCACCGCCTCGATCGCCGCCTTGCCATCGGGCCCGTCCCATGGTTCGTCCACCACGGACTGGAGCTCGGAGGCGGTCACACCGATCAGCGCATCGAGCGCGGCGGCCTTGTTCTCGAAGTAGGTGTAGAAGGTGCCGTGGCTCACACCGGCGAGGGCGACGATGTCCTGGACCCGGGCGGCGACGTACCCACGCTCGGCGATCGCCGCTCGGGTGGCTTCCAGCAGGCGAGCCCGCGTGCGCTCCCCCCGGGAGGTGCGCGGCGTCGGGGCATCGGACCCGTGCTCCACCTCAAGGCTCCCCTCGTCACGCCGAGGCGGACGCTAGCGCAGCCCTGACATCGGCGTCGGGTCCACGGTTCGCGGCCACTCGATGGTCGGGGAGCGGACCACTCACCCACCGGTACGCTCTCCCACGTCGCCGCCGCGACCGCACCTCGCCGCGACGACGTGACACCCCTACCCCTTTCGCCGCGTTGCGTTCCGGGAGCCTTCGTGTCCAGCACCGAGCAGCTCGACGCTCCGCACCCATCGATCGACCTCGCGGCCGTGGCGACGACCCTGCGGGCCATCGAGAACAACATCCAGCGCGTCGTGCGGGGCAAGGACCGCGTGGTACGGCTGGCCCTGACCACCCTGGTCGCCGAGGGTCACCTGCTGGTCGAGGACGTCCCCGGCGTGGGCAAGACCCTGCTGGCCAAGGCCCTGGCCCGCTCGGTGGACTGCTCGGTCTCACGGGTGCAGTTCACCCCCGACCTGCTGCCTTCGGACGTGACCGGCGTGACCGTCTACGCCCCCGACACCGG
>JAWOCZ010000213.1:0-13878 GCA_046483565.1 Nitriliruptoraceae bacterium | reverse complement strand
CTCGGTGAGCTGGCCGTCCCACCGGAGGAGCTCGAGCGCGTCCGTACCTCCAAGCCCGGCGCGGAGCTGAGGAGCCGGCTGGAGGCAGACTGGGGCCGACGGATCCGCCAGGGCCAGGACGGGTGACCCCGAGCTCCGCGCCTCCTCCGGCCGCACCGCCGAGCGTCTCCGACGACCCGTCGACGTCGCTGTTGCCCGGCGGCCGTGGGACGGGTCGCGGGCGTGCGGACCGACGCCGTGCGGACCGACGCCGTGCGGACCGACGCCGTGCGGATCGCCGTCGCGCGGATCGGCGCCGTACGGGCCGACGTCGTGCGGATCGCCGTCGCGCGGATCGCCGGCATGCGGGTCGCGGGTGGGCGCGGTGGCGGCGTGACGAGCGGTTGCGGACCTGGGCGGGGCTCGCGCCGGCCCTGTCGGTCGTGGGCGTGCTGTTCGGCGGTGCGGTGTGGTCGGCGCTGCGGAGCTCGCTCGGCGTTGGAACCGTCGGGACCTCGGGACCGAGCCTGGCGGCGTACCGACGCTTGCTCGCCGATCCGGAGTTCTGGCCCTCGGTGGCGCTGACGGCCCACGTCGCCGTCACCTCGACGGTGCTGTCGGTGGTGCTCGGGGTCGCTGCGGCGCTGGTGCTCCGGCGGGTCACGATCGGCCGGCGCACGGCGACGACGCTGTTCCAGCTCAACCTCCCGATCCCCCACGTGATCGGGGCGGTGGCGATCCTGCTGCTGCTCGGACAGAGCGGGTTCGTCTCCCGGGTGACCGCGAGCCTGGGGTGGACCGCGTCCCCGGCCGACTTCCCGGCGTTGCTCTTCGACCGCTACGCCCTCGGGGTGATCATCCAGTACGTGTGGAAGGAGGTCCCGTTCGTCGGCGTCGTCGCGCTCGCGATCCTCCGCGACACGGGACGGGACCTCGAGGCTGCCGCCGCCACCCTCGGGGCCAGCGCCTGGCAGCGGTTCCGGTACGTCACGCTGCCCGTGCTGCTGCCCGGGGTGCTCTCGACCGCGATCATCGTGTTCGCCTTCGCCTTCGGGACCTTCGAGGTGCCACTGCTGCTCGGAGCGAGCTACCCGGCGGTGTTGCCGGTCCTCGCGCACCAGCGCTACACCGACGTGGACCTCGCCAGCCGCCCCGAGGCGATGGCGCTGGCGGTGCTCACCACCCTGATCGTCGTGGCGGTCGTGCTGGTCGGCGCGGCGCTGGCGCGCCGCGCGATCCGACAGGCGGGCACATGAGCGCGCTCGGCACCCGTCCGCTCCTGCCCGGTGCGCCGGCCCCCGATGGGGTTCGCGGACGGGGCGAGCCGGCCGGACCGGCCGGGCGCGCCGGGCCCCACCGCCCACCGGGTGGTGACGCTACGGCCGCCGCTTCGGCGGGCGTGGAGGGCCGTCGGCGTCTCGGGCCGACGGTGTGGGCCGCGCTGCTGATCGCCCTCCTGCTGCTGCCGTTCGTGCCGCTGGTGCTCGCCAGCTTCTCGCAGGCGTACTTCCATCCCCAGGTGGTCCCGCAGACGTGGTCGCTCAGGGCCTGGGGGCTGGTCCTCGGACCGGGTGCCGGGACGTGGGCGGCACTGCGCGACAGCGTCGTGGTGGCTGTGGCGGTCACCGGGGTCTCGCTGATCGTGGCGATCCCGGCGGGTCGCGTGCTCGCCACGCGCCGGTTCCGCGGCCGTCGCGCCGTGGAGATGGTGCTGCTGCTGCCGGTCCTCGTCCCGGGCATCGCCGTGGCGATCGGGCTGCACGTGACCTTCCTCCGGCTCGGCCTCGCGGGCTCCCTTCCCGGGGTGGTGCTGGTCCACCTCGTGCCGGCCACCCCCTACGTCGTGCTCCTGAGCGCCGGGGTGTTCGCCAACGCCGATCTGGGGTTGGAGGACCAGGCCCGCACCCTCGGCGCCAGCCCCTGGCAGGTGGCCTGGTCGGTGACCCGCCCACTGGTGGCCCCGGGGTTGGCGGTCGCCGCGCTGTTCGGGTTCCTGGTGTCCTGGGGGCAGTACGCGACGACCCTGGTCGTCGGCGGTGGGCAGGTCGTGACGCTGCCGATGCTGCTCTTCGCCTCCGCCGCCGGTGGCGACGTCGCCGTGACGGCAGCCACCGCCCTGGTCCACGGCCTGCCCGCGCTCGTGCTGTTGGTGGTGACGGCCCGCGTGCTCGGCCGGGGTGCGGCGACGGTCGGAGGTGGGAGGTGAACGGCCGCACGCCGCCGGCCGGCCTCCACCTCGAGGGTGTCACCAAACGCTACGGCGAGGTGGTGGCGCTCGAGGACGTCCACCTCGACGTCACGCCCGGGCGCATCACCGCACTCGTCGGGCCGTCGGGCTGCGGGAAGTCCACCCTGCTCAGCGTCGTCGCCGGCCTGACGGCGCCCACGGGCGGGCGCATCCACCTCGGGACCCGTGACCTCACCGAGGTGGCACCCGAGCGACGAGGGGTCGTGCTGGTGTTCCAGGAACAGCGGCTGTTCCCCTTCCTCACCGCCCTCGACGACGTGGCGTTCGGGCTCCGGATGCGCGGTGTGGACCGTCGTGAACGTGCCCGTCGGGCGGCCGCGATGCTGGAGCGCGTCGGGCTGGCCGGGCTCGAACAACGTCGCCCGGGAGAGCTCTCCGGCGGGCAGCGACAGCGGGTCGCGCTCGCCCGGGCCCTGGTGCTCGACCCCGAGGTGCTGCTGCTCGACGAGCCCCTGGGGAGCCTCGACCCGCACCTGCGTGATGAGCTGCGGGAACTGGTCGTGGCGTTGCAGCGGGAGCGGGAGCTGACGACCGTCGTGGTCACCCACGACCGGGAGGAAGCCATCGTGTTCGGCGACCACCTCGCCGTCCTCCTCGACGGTCGCCTCCACCAGCACGCCACCCCGCGTGAGGTGATGGAGCGTCCGAGCACGGCTGCGGTCGCCAGGTTCATGGGTGCCACCGAGCTCCTGCCGGGGCGGCGCGACGGCCAACTGGTGCACACCGCGATCGGTGTGCTGCCCGTCCCGATCGCGGCTCCGGACGGCGACGTCGCGGTGGTGCTGCGTCGCGACCTGCTGCGCATCCTGCCACCGGGACCGAGCGAGCCTCCGGTCGCCGCGGGCTCGTCCCGCGTGGTCGGCACCCTGGTGAGCACCCGGTACCTCGGCACGCGGACCCGGGCGACGATCGTCGTCGACGGCCACGAGCTCACGATCGAGACCGCGACCGCCGAGCTGGCCCGCCACAGCGTCGGGGCGCTGGTGACCGTCGAGGTGCCAGCCGAGTCGGTCTGGGTCGTCGCGCGGGAGCCGCGGCCATGACCGGTGGAGCCGCGGCCACGTCCGGGCACGTCGTGCTGGTCGGTGCCGGTCACGCCCACCTCGAGGTGATCCGGCAGGCCGCGGTCCTGCGAGCCGCGGACGTCGAGGTCACGGTCATCGCGCCACGGTGGTTCCGCTACTCGGGTCTGGCCTCGCCGGTGGCGGCAGGGCTGCTTGCGCCGTCGGCAGGGAGCATCGACGTCGCCGCGCTGGCGGCCAGGTGCGGGGTCGCCCACCTCGACGCGAAGGTGGACGCGATCGACCTCCCCGGCCGCCGGGTCCGGGCCGACGACGGCTCCTGGCACCCCTACACCGCGGTGTCGTTCAACGTGGGCAGCGTGAGCCGGACCGACCACCTGGTGGTCGCACCGCAGGTGACGGTCACCAAGCCGCTGGCCAGCCTGGCGGGCCTGGCGGCGCAGCTCGGGCACCTCGCCGAGCTCGATCGCCCCCCACGGGTCGCGGTGGTGGGCGCCGGGCCGACCGGGGTGGAGTTGGCGGCCACGATCGCGGTCCGGCTCGATCGGGCCGCCGAGGTGGTGCTGTACGGACGCGGGCCTGACCTGCTGGCCGGGCTGCCCGCGCGAGCTGGACGTCTGGCTACGCGTGCCCTCGCCGAGCGGGGGGTGCAGCCCGCCCTCGGGACGGCGGTGGGCGCGGTCGCTGCCGGCCACGTCGAGGTGGCCGGCGTGCGGCGGCCCGCGGACGTGGTGGTGCTGGCGACGGGGCTCATCGCCCCGCCGGTGGTCACGGAGCTGGGCGTCGGGGACGCACGCGGAGTGCCGACGCTGGCCACCCTGCAGCATCCCGATCACCCGGAGGTGTTCGCCGCCGGTGACGGCGCACACTTCCTCCCGCGTCCGCTGCCGGCGCTCGGCGTGTACGGGGTCCGCGCGGCCCCGGTGCTCGTGGACGGGCTCCGTGCCTTCCACACCGGCCAGCCGCAGCCCACCTTCCGTCCGCAGCGTCGCTCCCTGCAGGTGCTCG
Source organism: Nitriliruptoraceae bacterium (assembly GCA_046483565.1). Taxonomy (GTDB): domain Bacteria; phylum Actinomycetota; class Nitriliruptoria; order Nitriliruptorales; family Nitriliruptoraceae; genus T1Sed10-7. Next base: position 9,621 of record JAWOCZ010000213.1, on the reverse strand, counting down.
AGCTCGGGGACGGTGAAGCGCTCGGCGTGCGCACCCCCGTGGTCTGGCGTGGACGTGGGGCGCTCGCCCTCAAGCGTCGGATCGACAACCGGTGGCTCGATCGCTACCGCTGAGCGTCGGATCGCCGCTGGTGGTCGACCTCGATGCGGTCACAACCGGCGCTGTCGGTGACGATCGTGGCTCGACCACCGATCCGTCCGGAGGGCTGCCCGGTCACCGTGACCTCCTCGCCGGGTGCCACCAGGCCGTCGAACACGAACACCTCGCCGGTCGCGGGGCGGTACAGGACCGGGGCGTCACGGTCGTCACAGTTGAGATCGCCGAAGAGCAACTGGTCCCCGTCATCGGCCAGGAGCTCCCAGCGGCGGGGTGTGGTCCGGGCCGTGGCCACCGCCAACTCTCGCCCGTTCCAGCGCACCGGCGTGCTGCAGCCCCGGCCGTCGAGGTCGGCGAGCAGGACCGCGCCGTCACCGGGGGGTACGTCGAGTCCGTCGCACGCCGCCGGCGGACGTCGCGGCACCGCCGGCGGAGGTCGCGGCACCGTCGTCGTGGCGCCCGGGGGAGCAGGTGCCGGTGCCTCGCGCTCCGACGGGTCCGGGTCCGGTCGTGTCGTCGTCGGCGCGGAGGACGCGACGACCGTCGCGGGGTGGTCGATGGCGGTCAGGACGAGCACGAGCGGCACCAGCAGGATCAGGCCCGCGGCCACGACCAGTGCAACGCGCGTCCAACGACCCGGCTCGTGGCCGCCAGGGGCGATCTGGTCCGCGGGAAGGGCGACCTCGTGGTCGGCCTCCGCGGCCGCCGCGCCCTCGATCACCGCGGTGAGCGCTGCGGGTACCCCAGGACCTGGGGCGACGGCGTCGAGCGGTTCCTGCGAAGAGGTTCCCGTCGGTGCAGCGGCGACGTCGACGGACCCCGGGTACAGGTCGTCGTCGGGGGTGCCTCCAGCACGGTCGTCGCTCGGCAGGTCGCCGCTGTCCACCTCGGTGCCGGGCAGCGCTGCAGCCAGTACGGACCCGAGCGCGCGCAGGTCACCGGCAGCATCGCGCGCTGATGACCGCTGCGGCCGGTCGGTGCTCGGCGGGGCGTGGCCGTTGCCGTCACCGCCCTGCAGCAGGACCACACCGGTGTCGGCGAGCAAGGGACGCCCCCGCGCGTCGAACAGCACGCTCCGCGCCGTGATGGCACCGTGGACGAGGCCCTGCTCGTGGACGGCCGCGAGGCCATCGGCGATCCGGGTGCCGATCTCCGCGACCATCGCCGGCGGGAGTCCCGTTGGCGCTCGTGCGATCGCCTCGGCCAGCGAGCCGCCGGGGGCCAGTGGCGTGACGAGTGCGATGCCCGAGCCGGTGTCGACGACGTCGAGCAGGGGCACAACGTTGGGGTGGTCGAGCCGAGCGAGGACCGCGGCCACCTCCCTGACCCGGGCGAGCGAGGCCGCATCGGGCCGGGTCCGCAGGTGCTTGACGACCAGGAGGCGCCCGGGGTGCCCGACCGCTTCCGCGCGGTGCACCGAGCTGACAGCGGTGCGCGCGAGGCAACCCCGCAGGTGGTAGCCCGGCACCTCGAACCCCACGCTCTCCCCGTCCGTCGGTCCCTCCACCACCCTGCCCGTCCACGCCGTCCGTCCACGGACCTGTCGGAGTCGGGGTGGACGTCGTGATGTGAGAGGGTATGGTATGCATAGAAGATGCAGGGAGGCAACGGTGCGTCGGTGGATCCTCGGCTTCGGCACGTGGTGTGCTGCCCTGCTCCTCGGGACGGCGCTGTTCCACGCGCTCGGTGACGGGAGCCTGGCCCCACCGCCGCTCGATCCTTCCGGCTGGGGTCCATGGATCGCGGGCCGCGACGTGTTGGTCGCGACCATGGCACTGCTCCGCCTGGTCGTCCTCGGGTTGTGCTGGTACCTGGTGGGGGTCACGACCATCGGCACCGTCGCACGTCTGCTCCGGGCGGCCAGGCTCACGCGCCTGGCCGATGCACTGACGCTGCCGATCGTGCGGCGGCTGCTCCAACAGACGCTCGGTGTCGCCCTCGCCACGACGATGATCACGGCCAGCACCGGCCCCAGCCTGGCCGTGCCGGCGACCTCACCGGCGCAGGCTCCGGCTGGCAGCCTCCCCGAGGTGACCCTGCGAGGTCTCCCGGCACCCTCGGGTGACGAGGGACTACCGCTGCCGTGGCGGATCGCGGAGGCCGACGGTCCGCGCGTCCCGGAGGCGCCCCCGGACGCGCCCCCGGACGTGCGCCCGGACGCGCCCCCGGACGTGCGCCCGGACGCGCCCACCGGCACGGGCGTACCGGGACCGTCCGAGGTCCCACCCGTCCGGGAGGAGGTCGCCGACACACGTGTGCCCGGGGTGTTGCTTCACGACATCGACACGGATCGCAACTCGCACACGGTGCGATCGGGGGAGTCGCTGTGGCGGATCGCGAGCCAGCGGCTCCAGGTCGCCTTCGATCGGCCACCCACCGACGCGGAGGTCGTGCCCTACTGGCGAGCGTTGATCGAGGCCAACCGTGATCGGCTCCCCGATCGCGACGATCCCGACCTGATCCTGCCGGGCCAGGAGTTGCTGCTGCCGCAGCTGGCGGCGCCGTGAGCTGGCCACCGGACCGTGACCGCTACCTCGAGCTCGGGGACCACGCCCGCCTCGCCGAGGAGATCGCCGCGCGCAGCGAGCGGCGGTCCCGATTGCTGCGCGCCAGTGAGGTCGCCACCTGGGCGGGCACCCTCGCGGACCTCGTCGAGCGCCGGTCACCGGTGCTCATCCGGCTGGCCGGCAGCCGTACCTACCGTGGATCGCTGGTCGCCCTCGGGCGTGACCACGTCGCGATCCGGACGCCGAGCGGACAGGTGGCGCTGCTGTCGGCCTCGGCGCTCAGGAGCGTTCGTCCGGAACCCGGCGCTGCCTCGCCGCTGGCCACCGGCGACCGGGAGCGTTCCGAAGGGCGCACCCTGGCCGAGATCCTCGAGCGATGTACGGAGGAGTCGAGGAGGATCGTGCTGGGGCTCGATGGCGTGGACGATCTGCTGACCGGGGAGGTGGTCGCCCTCGGCGAGGACGTCGTCACCTTCCGCGTCGATGCCCAGGACCACGGGGTCGTGTACCTGCCGGTGCAGGCGGTTCGTGAGATCATCGTCGACACCTGACCGTGCCAGGTGACATCACGGGCAGCCACGACCACAGCGAGTGACCTAGGCTCGTCCCGTCCACGGACGCGGAGGGCACGGCCCACCCGGACCTCGAGGTGAGCACCGTGGCCACGTCCGCTCACGCGTGGGAAGATGAGCACCCCGACCCGGCTGGAGGTGATCGATGTCGTCGAAGCCGCCGCGTGAGCCGGGTGCCGTGGTGCGGGGTGCGACGTTGCGTTCCCAGGTGGTGGCGGAGCTCGATCGCTCGCGCCGGATGCGCTGGGTGGCGGTCGGTGCGGCCCTGGCCGTTGGTGTCGTCCTCGTCTGGGCGCTCGTCGGCACACCCCCGCTCACGGTGGTCGTGATCGTGCTGGGCGTCGTCACCGTCCTCTACGGCATCGAGGTGGCGCTGGCCGCGCGGCGCGCCGAGCGACTGGCACGCGTCGCCTCCTGGGAAGACCAGCAGCGCCGGACGCTGGCGGGTGACCTCGAGCAACACGAGGCCATCGATGTCGAGGCTCGACGGTTGGCGGGAGCCACGACGCTCCCCGAGGCGATCGAGTGCATCCTGGCCGGTGCCCGTGAGCTCGTCCCGGCGGTGTCCGGTGCCGTCCTGCTGGCTGCAGCCGACGACCTGCGGGTGTCGGTGACGGGCGCCGAGAGCGGCGACGACGCCGCCACCGTGAGCGCCGCGGGGCACGGGCTGGCCGCTCGCGCTCTCACTCGAGGCGTCGCCCTGCGAGGAGGGCACGAGACGGCCCTCGACGAGGAGGGCGCACCCTCCCGGCTCGCTGTGCCACTGCGTGCGGGCGCCGAGGTGGTGGGTGTGCTCGTGTTGGAGCGCGCCACGGACAACGCCGCGTTCTCGCTCGGAGAGCAGCGCCTCCTCGAGCGGCTCGCTCCGCACGCGGCGTTGGCGCTCGGACGCACCGGTCACCTCGATGACCGGACGGTCGCGCACGGGCCCACGACGACTCCGACGCCATGGCAGCCGGAGGGCGTGGCGGCAACGACCGTGGACCTCTCCGAGGTGGTCCGTGAGGTCGTCGACGACCTGGGCGCCGGTCGGCCGGCCGGACGTCGGATCGCGCTGCTGGCTCGCTCGCCGGCGCCCACCCACGCCGACCGTGTGTTGCTGCGTCGAGCCTTGGAGCACGTGCTGCGGAGCGTCGACCGGTCGAGCCCACCGGAGGGGGGCGTGGCGATCGAGGTCCTGGCCGTCGGCTCGGACTGGGAGGTGGTGATCGCGCACGCCGGGGAGGTGCTCCCGGCACAGCTGCTGGAGGAGCCCCCGTTCAGCGCCCCCGCTGATCCCTCGGTCGAGGAGTTGGCTGCCGCGCTCGGTGGCGAGGTGACCCTGCGTCACCGCTCGGGGATGGCCCAGGTCCGCTTCCGGGTGCCGGGCGCCATCGACCTCGAGGTCGGGCAGCCGGCCGATCGCTGGGAGGCCTCGGCCGTGTCGTGATCCTGGCCGTCGCAGACGGCGAGGACCGGCGACCGACACTCACTGTTCCGCCGCCGGCTCGGTCCGGCATCAGCCCGAGGGGAGGCGGAACCGTGTCAGGGCACCGACGGCGGCGATGCGGCGCTCCGCGACCCGGACCGCGGCGCGTTCGGTGCTGACGCCCTCCCGGCGTGAGACGTCGATGATGCGGGTCAGCGTCTCCGGGATCACCTCGGCGCGACGTCGGGCCCGATCCGGCGAGTGGCCCGACGGGTGCAGTTCGTCGGCGACGTTGATCACCCCGCCCGCGTTCACGACGTAGTCGGGGGCATAGAGCACCCCGCGTTCGTGGAGATGCTCGCCGTCGGCTTCCGACACCAGTTGGTTGTTCGCGCCACCGCAGACGATGCGTGCCTGCAGCGCTGCGATGCTCTCGGCGTGCCACACGCCTCCCAACGCGTTCGGGGAGACGATGTCGGCGTCGACCGCCAGGACGTCGTCCACGCTGACGACCTCCACGCCGGACAGTTCGGCGACCCGCTCGACGGCGGTGCCAGCGACGTCCGCGACGGTGACCTTGGCGCCCTCGGCGACCAGGTGCTGCACCAGGCGTCGGCCGACCTTCCCGACCCCCTGCACGGCGATGTGCCGGCCGTCGAGGTCCGGGCTGCCGAACACGGCCTCGGCAGCGGCCTTCATGGCGAGGAGGATCCCGGTGGCGGTGAGGATGCCGGAGTCCCCCGAGCCACCTTCGACCGGATCCGCCCCGGTGGCCCAGCGGGTCTCCCGTTTGACCACGGCCATGTCGTCAGGGGTCGTCCCGACGTCGCAGGCGGTGACGTAGCGTCCACCGAGGCTGGCGATCATGCGTCCATAGGCCCTGAGGAGCGCTTCGGAACGCAGTTCGGCGGGCTCCCCGATGATCACGGCCTTCCCGCCGCCATGATCGAGCCCGGCGCAGGCCGACTTGAGGGTCATCGCGCGTGACAGCCTCAGGACGTCGGCGAGCGCGGCATCGTCGTCCTCGTAGGGCCAGAACCGCGTCCCGCCGAGGCTCGGACCCAGGGCGGTGGAGTGGATCGCGATGATGCAGCGCAGCCCCGAGGCGTCGTCGCTGCCGAGCACGACCTGCTCGTGGCCCTCGAAGCGTGCGAACGGCCCCTGCATCGCTGCTCCTGTCACCGGGGGTGACCCGGCTCGTCGCTGGGGCGGCAGCCGCTGGGTCGCAGCGGCCTGGCACCGACCCTAGCCCGGTGCGCTCCCGCGCCGAGGGTCTCGCGGGTGGAGGTTGGCACGGGTGATGGCCGGCTGGAGGGATGGGCGGCGCCCGCGACCGGGCGCTCACGACCCACCCGAGGTCGCACTAGCGTCGTGGACATGCCCGTCCCTCGTGCCCAGCTGAAGGTGTTCTCGCCGCTCGAAGCGTTCGCGCTCGATGAGCGCGAAACGGTCCGAGCCGCGCTGGATCGGGATGCCGGGCTGTCACGGTCGCAGGCAGCGGACCTCGAGGCGGCGTGGAGCATCGCCGGTCTGGTCAGGGGTGCCCCGCCCGCGGCTCCGGAGGCGGTGCAGGTCCGACGGGTCGCCGACCGGGTCATGGTCTGCCCGCTCCGGCTGGAGCTGCGGGCAGCCATGGCCTTCGGGACCTTCGCCGCGCAGGTGCCGCCAGCCGTGCTGCCCGCCGTGGTGCCGGACCCTCGACGCCGAGCGCGGATGCAGCGTCCGGCCAACGGGGTCGCGCATGTGCGTGAGCAGCCCTTCGCCGCCCCGTTGCCCTGGTTCCTGGCCTTCAGGCCCGCCGAGCAGCGCTTCACCAACGCGCCCGAGGGGCGCGGTCCCAGGCTGGTGCACCTGACCACGGTCGGGCAGGCGGGGAAGCGCTTGGAGCGCGTCATCGACGTCGTGCACACCGTCCTCGTCGATGCTGACGAGGTGCTGCTGGAGCTGGCCGAACTGGGTGCCTGGTTCGACGCCTTCGATCCCGTGGCGCTCCTCGAGCTCGATCACGGGAGTGCCGGCCGGCTACGCGGGGCGGCGGCGCTCCGGCGTGACAGCACCTGTGCCCAGCTCTGGCGAGCCGTGGACGCCCTCGAGGAGGGCGACGATCACGCGGCGGCGGTGGCCTACGCCTCGGCCCGCGCCGCCTGGTCCGGCTCCCGTCGACTCGGTCACGCGAGTTGATGGCCCGTCATCGCGGCTCCGGCCGACGCGCAGGCCCCTCAGCTCGTGGTGCCGAGTGCCCGGCTCAGGACCTCGGGGGTGAGGTTGCCACCCGACAGCACGATGCCGACCCGACGGCCCGCGACCTCCACCCGACCGCTCAGGGCGGCCGCCAAACCGGCGGCGCCCGAGGGCTCGACGACCTGCTTGGTGGTCAGCGCCAGTCGTCGGATCGCCGCCAGCACCTCCTCGTCGGTGACACCGACCACGCGATCGACCAGGGCACGCAGCACCGCGAGCGGGCGGGTCCCGACGTGCGTGGTCTGCTGGCCGTCCAGGATCGTCCGGGGGACCTCCACCTCGGTGACCTCCCCGGCCGCCATGGCCGCGCGCGCCGCAGGCCGACCGGCGGGTTCCACCCCGATGATCTCCACGTCCCCGAGCGCTGCGGTGACCGCCACGGCGCAGCCCGACAGCAGGCCGCCGCCGCCGATCGGGACGAGCAGGAGATCCAGGTCGGGTACCTGCTCGGCGAACTCCCGCCCGACGGTGCCCTGCCCGGCCATCACGTCCGGATGGTCGAAGGGCGGGATGACCGTGGCTCCCCGCTCCTGTGCGATCCGGCGGCCGATGGCGGCACGGTCGTCGTGGTAGCGGTCGTAGGTGACGACCTCGGCGCCGTAGTCACGGGTGGCGGCCAGCTTGACCGAAGGAGCGTCACTCGGCATCACGATCGTGGCGGACACGCCGTGCAGTGCGCTCGCGAGTGCGATCGCCTGGGCGTGGTTGCCGGAGGAGAAGGCCACCACGCCGCGGGTCCGGACGTCGCGTGGGAGTGCGGTCACGGCGTTGTAGCCGCCCCGGAACTTGAACGCGCCGACCCGCTGGAGGTGCTCCGCCTTGAGGTGGAGCGACGCCGAGGTGGCCCCGTCCAGTCGGCGCGAGGTGAGGACCGGCGTTCGGTGGGCCACCCCGTCGAGACGGGCCGCCGCACGGGCGACGTCGTCGGGGTCGATCGGCAGGGCGTCGGGGTCGGGGGGCACGCGTCGGTCAGGCTCGACGATCGAGCTCGTCGCGGATCCCATCGGTGATGGCGGCCGAGGTCAGCGACTGGACGGTGCGCAGGCGGTAGCGCCGTTCTCCCTCGTCTGCGGCCAGCACCCAGTCGAGCGCCCCCTCACGCAGCAGCGACATGCACGTCTCACCGACGTCCGGCCGGTCCAGGTAGCGGGCGAGATCGTGCAGGTCGCTCAGGGCGGCCAGACGTGCCTCCGCGTCGCCGTCATCGGCGGCGTAGGCGGCGACCAGCAGCGCCGGGGCATCGGGGTCCTCCTCGAGGCAGAGCGTCGCGGTGTGCATCGCCATGTTGAGCTGCCGCTCGAGGTGGGCAGCCCGCGTGAAGCCCGCCAGCCGCGCTGCGCGGTCGGGTCCGGGCTCCTCGCTGTCGAAGGACCGGAACTCCTTGCGCAGATCGCGGATCCGTTGATCGGGCGTCACCGGTTTGCTGCTGGCGTTGCGAGCCACCGCCGACCTCCTCGTCTGGGGCCTGATCGCCTCGGGCATCACGGTAGTCGCCACCACCTCGGTGGTCCCGCGGTCGCGGCGAGGACCGGCTGCTGCGGCGATCAGCATCGCGGCTGGGCGCGCTCACGCAGCCGTTCGGCCGCTTCCTGCAGATCCTCATCACGCAGGTCGGTGGCGTCGTCGGCGAGCACACGCTGCAACTCGTCCACCATCCCACGGGCCTCGGCGGCCAGCTCGTCGGGTACCTGGGCCAGGACCTCCTCCGCCGCTTCGCGGGCGGTCGCCGGGGAACCGGACTCGATGGCGGTGGTGGCCCGGGTCACGGCCAGGCAGAAGCGGGCCTGGTCGGTCAGCTCATCCGCCCGCTCCGGGGCCTGCTCACGGAGCCGGCTCACCTGCTGCTCGGCGTCCGCGCAGCCGGCGACGACCACGGTCATCACCGCGATCGCCAGCAGCAGGAGCATGGAGCCACGCATGGGCGGAAAGGTAGCGGTCGGACCCCGGCGCGGTCCCTCGCCACCCGTTACCGTTGTGTCCCCGGCGGTCCAGGGCCGACGCGCACCTCCTCCCGGCCCCGTCGCCCACCGCCGAGTGGCCCCCAGGAGGCTTCCGTGGCGAACAGCGACGAGCGACAGATCATCACCGACGGCGTGCCGGTCCAGTACCCGGACGTCGACGAGACCGAGACCCGAGAGTGGGTCGAGTCCTTCGACGCGGTGATCGAGGAGCACGGGCCGACCCGTGGTCGGTTCCTGCTGCTCAGGGTGCTCCAGCGGGCCAAAGAGCAGAACATCGGCCTCCCGTCGCTGACCACCACCGACTACGTCAACACGATCCCACCCCAGCGGGAACCGGACTTCCCCGGTGACGAGGCGCTGGAGAAGCGGATCCGCCGCCACGTCCGGTGGAACGCCGCGGTGATGGTCCACCGCACCAACGTCCGACGAGGTACCGGTGGGCACATCGGCACCTACGCTTCCGCGGCCTCGCTGTACGAGGTCGGCTTCAACCACTTCTTCCGTGGCCACGACGCGCCGGGTGGCGGCGACCAGGTGTTCTTCCAGGGCCACGCCTCGCCGGGGATCTACTCCCGGGCCTACCTGATCGGCCGTCTCACCGAGGAGCAGCTCGACCGCTTCCGCTCCGAGGTGGAGCCGGGGGGGCTCTCGTCGTACCCCCACCCTCGGCTCATGCCGGAGTTCTGGGAGTTCCCCACCGTGTCCATGGGGCTCGGCCCGCTCAACGCGATCTACCAGGCTCGCTTCAACCGCTACCTGCAGAACCGGGGCTTCAAGGACACCTCGCAGCAGCGGGTGTGGTTCTTCGGTGGCGACGGTGAGACCGCGGAGCCCGA
>JAWOCZ010000107.1:0-4683 GCA_046483565.1 Nitriliruptoraceae bacterium | reverse complement strand
CACCAGCACCGGTACGAAAGCGTTGAAGCGGAACGCGTCCGAGACCCGGCCGGTCGCCAGGGCGCTGGCGCTGCTCGTGCCCCCGCACAGCGGACACCACACCCCGAACAAGGTCCGCGAGGGACAGCTCGGGAACAGCTCCGGGTACCGCGGGTACACCGCGCCGACGAGCACCACGGACGCCGCCGCTGCTCCGGCGGCGACCATCGGCTCGGTCAGCGACCGGTGCGCGGGTGGCTCGGACAGCGACCGGTGCGCGGGTGGCTCGGACAGCGACCGGTGCGCGGGTGGCTCGGACGCGGGCTCGCCGGCCGCCACCTCGGCGTCGCTTCCGACCCGGGTGTCGTCTCCGGCGCCGTGCACCATGTGAGCGTGCCTTCCGGGCAGCGGGCTCCCGCAGCGAACTCACTGCGGCTCGTCGCACGCCCGAGCCTACGGCCGCTAGCGTCGCCTGTCATGGATCGCGCCGCCCGACGCCACCTGCGGACCGCCCTGCTCGCGGCGGCGCCGTGGCTCGAGGCCACCGAGGTGGGGCCGCGAGCGGTGGAGGCCGGACGCTGCGAGGTGTGCGACGTGCACCCGCGGCTGCTGCCGACCTGCGGGCCGGGTATGCCCGGCGCGGTGTGCCGCGACTGCGCGCTGCGGCTCGGGGACGACGGGTGGTGCGAGGGGCACCACGACACCGGCGAGGTGGCCCGAGCGTGGGCGTCGGCCCTGCCCGAGCGATGGGCCGACCTCGTCATCGCCTGGTGGGTAGCCACCGGTGAGGTCCGTGTCGAGGGCTGGTCCGAGCTGGACACCTCAGCGTTGCCGCCCGACGTCCGGCGGGCGCTGTCCGTCAGCTGACGCCCGGGCCCGTCCGTCGGGTCGTCGACACCCCGCGATCGGCGAGCCAGCGACGGACCCCGGCCGCGGCATCGAGGCCCTCGCCGACGACGTGGTAGGCCGGCAGACCGACCTCGCGAGCGGCGGCCACGTTGACCTCCCGGTCGTCGACGAACGCCACCTCGGCGGCCACGCAGCCGAGGTGATCCAGCAGGCGTTCGTAGAAGAGGTGATCGGGCTTGCGGGCACCGAGGTGGTGCGAGGCGAGCACCTCGTCGAGCTGGCCCGCCAGTGGCCCGGCGATCAGCTCCTCGATCCACACCGGGTAGTTGGAGGCGCCGACCCGGCGCACCCGGCCCTCGAGGTCCGCGAGCAGCGCGGCCATGCCGGGCAGCCACCGGGTCCCGGCGCGCCGCACGGCGTGGAAGGCGACCGGGTCCACCTCGACGCCGAGCCCCGCGTGGTGCGCCCAGTACGCGTCCTCATCGAGCTCTCCCCGCTCGAACGCGGGGTAGATGGCCGGATCACGCCGAGCCATCAGCTCCGCCAGCGTGAGCCCCGTCGCGGCCTCGAGCGCCGCGCGGAAGGGATCGCTCAGCAGCGTGTCCATCACGTCGAAGGCGACGACCCGGATCACATCGGCTCCTGCTCGTGGCGAGCTGCCCCTCGAGGGCACGGCGACGGGACGGGATCCGCCCCACCGCCGGCGCAGGGTAGGCGGGCATGGGCACCGGGCGGGCGCGGGGGCGTGGCTACCGGGCGGCCGCGGGGGCGTGGCTACCGGGCGGCCGCGGGGTGGGCAAGGGTGGGCGCGGGGTGGCGGGCGTAGGGGGCAGCAGCCGGCGTAGGGTGGGCGGCAGCCGGCCCGAGCCCGCCGCCGGCATCCCCACCTCGGAACCGGAGCTCGCCGTGGATCACCTCGCCGCCGCCCACCAGGAGATCGATCGCGCCAGCGACGCGCTGATCGCGCTCTCCCACGCGATCCACGCTGACGCCGAGGTGGGCTTCGAGGAGCACACCTCGTCGCGTCGCGTGGCCGAGGCGCTCGCCGCCGGAGGGTTCGACGTCCAGCACGGGGCCGCCGGGCTCGACACCGCGGTCATCGCGGAGTCCGGCTCCGGGCCGCTGACGGTGTCGATCTGCGCCGAGTACGACGCCCTGCCGGGGATCGGCCACGCCTGCGGGCACAACATCATCGCGGCGGCCGCCGTCGGTGCCGGGCTGGCCCTGGCGCCACTGGCCGACGAACTCGGCCTGACCGTCCGGGTCCTCGGTACCCCCGCCGAGGAGGGTGGTGGCGGCAAGATCCTGATGCTGCGCGCCGGCAGCTTCGACGGCACCAACCTCGCGATGATGGTCCACCCGTCACCGTACGAGTCGTCCCGGATGCCGTGCCTGGCCGTCCAGCACTTCGACGTGCGCTTCACCGGGGTGTCGGCGCATGCTTCCGCCTACCCGCAGCTCGGCATCAACGCCGCCGACGCGCTCACCGTGGCCCAGGTCGCCATCGGGCTGCTCCGCCAGCACATCCGGCCGACCGACCGGATCCACGGGATCGTCACCGACGGCGGGGACGCGCCCAACATCGTGCCGGAGCGCACCGGCGGACAGTGGTACGCCCGGGCGGCGACCCTCGACCAGCTCGCCGAGCTGTACCCACGCGTGCAGGCCTGCTTCGAGGCGGGAGCGCTCGCCACAGGCGCGACCGTCCACTTCGACGAACCGGGTCCCGCCTACTCGGAGTTCGACCATGACGAGGAGCTGATCGCGCTCTGGGAGCGGGAGGCGAGCGCCATCGGCCGGGTGTTCCCGACCGAGCCCCAGGATCCGAACCTCGCCGGCTCGACCGACATGGCCAACGTCTCGCTCGGGATGCCGACGATCCACCCGATGCTCGCGCTCGAGACCCATGGCGCGGTCAACCATCAGCCGGAGTTCACCGCGGCCTGCATCACCGCCGACGCCGATCGGGCCGTGCTCGAGGGGGCGCTCGCGATGGCACGCACCACGATCGCCGCGGCGCTGGACGAGCACACCCGCCACCGCCTGCTGGCCCGCTCCTACCTCGCCGCCGACGACGAGCGGTTGGCCTCCGTCTGAGCTGGGACCGGTGCGGTGGCGCTCGCTGCGGTGGTGCTCGGTGCGGCGGCGCTCGGTGCGGCGGCGGCCGATCGAGGTGGCACGCCGCGCCGGGTCGCTTCGTGCTCCGGCGACGGCAGGTCGAGTTGCTCGACGACACCGAGGTGGGCGCCCAGGAACCGCTCACCGAGGCGGGAGAAGGTCGCCGCATCACCGGTGGTGAGGAAGCGACGCCGACCGGGTGGCCCGCCCTCCGGTCGCAGCCACCCCAGGCGGCTCAACAGATCCCGCACCTCGAAGGCCGTCTCGTCGGCGCTCGAGACCAGTGTCACGTCCCGCCCGACCACCTCGGAGATGGGGCGGGCGAGCAGAGGGAAGTGCGTGCAGCCGAGGACCAGCGTGTCGACGCGAGCGCTCAACAGCGGTGCCAGCCGGTCGCGCACGATCGCCGTGGCCTCCGGACCACTGGTCTGCCCTTCCTCCACCAGCTCGACCAGACCCGGACACGCGACGGTCCGCACGGCGAGCCCGGGATCGAGCCGGTCCGCGACCTCCTCGTAGACCCCGCTGGTGACCGTGGCGCGGGTCGCGATGACGACCGCACGATGGGTGCGGGACGCGGACGCAGCAGCGCGGACCCCCGGCTCGACCACACCGACCACCGGGATGTCGAGCGCCGCGCGCAAGGCAGGCAGGGCCGCGGCGGTGGCGCTGTTGCAGGCCACGACCAGGAGCTTGATCCCCCGGGCCACCAGGGCGTCCGCGACCTCCAGGCTGATCCGCTCGAGGTCCTCGAGGTCGCGGTCGCCGTAGGGATAGCGGGCCGTATCCCCGAGGTAGAGGAGGTCCTCGGCAGGCAGCAGGTCAGCCATGGCGTGCAGGACCGTCAGCCCGCCGAGCCCGCTGTCGAACACTCCGATCGGCCGCTCTCGCACGCTGCGCTCCTCCGTCGCAACCAGAGGATACGGCGCGTGCAGCGGCACACGGCCCGTCGTCCGTCGGACTACCGTGCGGGTCGTCAGCTGCTCACGGGGCGACGGAGGACGTGGTGGGTGAGGTGCGGTGCGCGCTGCTGCCGGCCGGACAGCGGGAGGAGCTAGCCACGGCGGTGACCGAGGGTGGCGGCCGACTTGTCCCGATCCACGAGGCGAACACGCTGATCTGGACCTCGACGGGAAACGCCGACGACCTCCGCTCGGTGCTCGACGCCAACCCCGGGGTCGAGTGGGTCCAACTGCCCTTCGCCGGGATCGAACCCTTCGTCGACGTCCTCGACCACGAGCACGTGTGGACCTGCGGCAAGGGGGTCTACGCGGAGCCCGTCGCTGAGCACGCCCTCGCCCTGGCGCTCGGGGGACTCCGTGGGATCGGACGCTATGCGCGCCGCGACACCTGGTCGGAGCCCTACGGCAAGAACCTCCTCGGGGCGCAGGTGTGCCTGCTCGGAGGCGGCGCCATCACCCGGTCGCTGGTGCGACTGCTGCTGCCCTTCGGGGCCTACCTGACCGTGGTGCGCAATCGGCAGGAGCCGATCCCCGGCGTGGCCGAGGTTCTGGCGCTGGACGAGCTCCACCGCGCGCTCGGCGAAGCCGACGTCGTGGTCCTGGCCCTGGCCCTGACCCCGGAGACCGAGCACATCATCGACGCGGCGGCGCTGCGCGCGATGCGCGACGACGCGTGGCTGGTCAACGTGGCCCGGGGCCGACACGTCGACACCGCGGCACTGGTCACAGCGCTCACCGAGGGATGGATCGGCGGCGCGGCGCTGGATGTCACCGA
>JAWOCZ010000067.1:0-11379 GCA_046483565.1 Nitriliruptoraceae bacterium | reverse complement strand
GCCGTACGGTGCCCGCCAACCGCGGCCCGCCCCGGACGCGGAAGGCGTCGGGAGCGGGTGCTGGGCCGGGGGCGGTCGACATGCCGTGAGCGTACCGAGACGGCGTCCGTGACCCGCGCGAGGAGCACCGGCCGGGTGGACGTGCACCGCCGAGGTGATCGGTCGTGGCGACGTGGAGGCGACCCGAGGGTCAACCCGAGGGGGTGGCCTCGGTGCCTTCCGCGACCCGGATGCGCAGCTGCTGTTTGCGCAGCGAGATGCGCTCCACCTCCAGCTCGCCCGCCGTGCCGCCGTCGAGCCGCGCCTGGATGCGTTCGGCCTTGGCGCGGGCGCGCTCGACGTCGATGTCCTCCGCCCGCTCGGCGATGTCCGCCAGCACGATCACCTTGCCATCGTCGCCGACGAACAGCACCCCCCGGTGGACGGCGATGCGCTCCCGGCTGCCGTCCGCGAGCGTCACACGCAGGGGCCCCACGGCCAGCGCGATCAGCGCAGGAGCGTGGCCGGGCAGGATCCCGATCTCGCCCTCCACCCCGCGGGCGTAGAGCTCGGTCGCCTCACCGTCGAGGACGTGCTCGTCGGCGGAGACCACCGACACCGGCATGGTGGTGTCCGCCATCAGCTCGCCAGTTCCGCGGCCTTGCGCTGGACGTCGTCGACGTCGCCCGCGTAGAGGAAGGCCTGCTCCGGGATCTCGTCGAGGTCGCCGTCGACCAGCGCCTTGAACCCCTCGATCGTGGCGTCGATCCCGACGTAGACCCCGGGGTTGCCGGTGAACTGCTCCGCGACGTAGAAGCTCTGGCTGAAGAAGCGCTGGGCCTTGCGGGCCCGGCTGACCACGACCTTGTCGTCCTCGGACAGCTCATCGATCCCGAGGATGGCGATGATGTCCTGGAGGTCCTTGTAGCGCTGCAGGACCTCCTGCACCCGGGTGGCGACGTCGTAGTGCTCCTGTCCCACGATCGCGGGATCGAGGATGCGCGAGGTGGAGTCCAGGGGGTCGACGGCGGGGTAGATACCCAGCGAGGCGATGTCACGGCTGAGCACCGTCTGCGCGTCGAGGTGGGCGAAGGTGGTGTGGGGTGCCGGGTCGGTGATGTCGTCGGCCGGGACGTAGACCGCCTGCAGCGAGGTGATGGAGCGCCCCTTGGTCGAGGTGATGCGCTCCTGGAGCTGCCCCATCTCGTTGGTCAGGGTCGGCTGGTAGCCCACGGCGGAGGGCATGCGCCCGAGCAGCGTGGAGACCTCGGAGCCGGCCTGGACGAACCGGAAGACGTTGTCGATGAACAGCAGCACGTCCTGGCGCATCTCGTCACGGAAGTACTCCGCCATGGTCAACGCGGACAGCGCGACGCGCAGGCGCACGCCGGGTGGCTCGTCCATCTGACCGAAGACCAGCGCCGCCTTCTCGAGGACGCCGGACTCCTCCATCTCGAGCATGAGGTCGTTGCCTTCGCGGGTGCGCTCGCCCACACCGGCGAAGACCGACACACCACCGTGCTGCTGGGCGACCCGGTTGATCATCTCCTGGATGACCACGGTCTTGCCCACGCCGGCGCCGCCGAACATCCCGATCTTGCCACCCTGCACGTAGGGCTCGATGAGGTCGATGATCTTGATGCCGGTCTCGAACATCACCGACTGGGGCTCGAGCTCGTCGAAGGGCGGCGGCTCACGGTGGATCGCCCACCGGGTGTCGGCCTCGATCGTGCTGGCCTCCACATCGAGGGGTTGGCCGAGCACGTTGTAGATGTGGCCGAGGGTCCCCGGGCCGACCGGCACCGTGATCGGCCCACCGGTGTCGACCACGTCCGCGCCGCGTACCACCCCGTCGGTCGGCTGCATGCACACCGCCCGGACGCGACGGTCACCGAGGTGCTGCGCCACCTCTGCGGTGATGGTGGTCGTCCCGCTGTCGTCCTGGCGCTCGAAGGTCAGGGCGGAGTTGATGTCGGGGAGGTCCCCGGGCGGGAACTCGACATCGACGACCGGACCGATGACGCGGATGATGCGACCGTCGGCGGATTGCGTGGCCATGCTCGGCTCCTTGGGCGTGCGTGCCGCCTGCGGGTCCGGGGTGTGGTGGACCGGGCGGGTTGCTCGTGCTGCGCGTGGCGTAGGTGGGTTTGTGGGGGTTGCAGGGGGGGCAGGTGCGCTGCGGCGTCGGGCCTCAGTCGCCCAAGGCCTCGGCACCCCCGACGATCTCCGAGATCTCCGTGGTGATCTGCTCCTGGCGGGCCTGGTTCATGATCCGCGACAGGTTGCCGGAGACCTCCTTGGCGTTGTCGGTGGCCGCCTTCATGGCGCGCTGTCGGCTGGCGTGCTCGGAGGCTGAGGACTCCAGCAACCCGTGCAGGACCTTGGCCTCCACGTACCGTGGGATCAGGGTGTTGAGCAGCTGTTCCTGCGCCGGCTCGTAGATGAACTCCGGGGAGATCTCCCGACCACCCTCGAACTCGGTGGGCTTGACCGGCAGCAGCTCCATACGGACCGGTGTCTGGGTCAACGAGCTCTTGAAGTCGGTGTAGACCAGCCACGCGCGGTCGAGCTCCTCGCTCCGGTAGCGCGCCATGACGAGCTCGGCGATGTCGCCGGCGTCGTCGATGTCGGGGGTGTCGGCGACGCCCTCCCAGACCTGCAGCGCGCGACGGCCCCGGTAGGCGAAGTAGCCGGCGCCCTTCTTCCCGACCACGTACAGATCGACGGTGCGCCCCTTGCCCTCCTCCTCGGCGATGGTGAGCTCGGCCGCCTTGAGCACGTTGGCGTTGTACGCGCCGGCGAGCCCGCGGTCGGAGGTGTTGACGATGACGGCGACGCGCTGGAGCTCCCGCTGGACGAGCAGCGGGTGCGACCGCACCTCGGTGGACACCGCCAGGCCCCGGATGATGTCGTGGATCCCCTCGGCGTAGGGGCGGGCGGCCCGCACCCGGCCCTGGGCCTTGAGGATGCGGGAGGCCGCGATCATCTCCATGGCACGCGTGATCTTCTGCGTGCTCTGGACGGCCTTGATCCGCCCCTTCAGCTCCCGGATCTGGCCGCTACCTGCCACCTGAACCTCCTCGCGAGCCGTCCACCGGCCGCTGCGGCGTGGTGAGCACCGAGGTGCTCCCGTGCCGGTCGGTCACTCGACGGGCTCGCTGCTGGCTGCCATGGCCTCCCAGCGCTCGTCCTCCTCCTCGACCTCGGCGACCTCGGACGGCGTGAAGCCGGCCGCGAAGTCCTGGATCGCGGAGCGCAGCTGGGCATCGAGTTCGTCGGACAGCTTCTCGGTGGACAGTTGCTGCAACAGCCCACCGTGGCGGTCCTGGAGGAAGGTGTGGAGCTCGGACTCGAAGCGGCTGACGTCGACCACCGGAAGCTCATCGAGGGTCCCGGAGGTCACGGCCACGACCGAGGCGACCTGCAGCTCGACCGAGAGCGGCTGGTACTGGGCCTGCTTGAGGATCTCCACGACCCGCTGCCCGCGCGTGATCTGCTGCTGCGATGCCTTGTCGAGGTCCGAGCCGAACTGCGCGAAAGCCTCGAGCTCACGGAACTGGGCGAGCTCGAGCCGCACGGTCCCCGACACCTTCTTCATCGCCGGCCGCTGAGCTGCACCGCCGACCCGGGAGACCGACACGCCGGCGTTCATGGCGGGACGCACGCCCTGGTAGAACAGGTCGGTCTCGAGGAAGATCTGCCCGTCGGTGATGGAGATGACGTTGGTCGGGATGAAGGCCGACACGTCGTTGGCCTTGGTCTCGACGATCGGCAGGGCGGTCATCGACCCGCCGCCGAGCTCCTCGTTGAGCTTCGCGGCCCGCTCCAGCAGCCGGGAGTGGAGGTAGAAGACGTCACCCGGGTACGCCTCACGGCCCGGTGGGCGCCGCAGCAGCAACGACAGCTGCCGGTAGGCGTCGGCCTGCTTGGACAGGTCGTCGTAGATGATCAGCGCGTGCTCGCCCTTGTACATCCAGTTCGCCCCGATGGCGGCGCCGGAGTAGGGGGCGATGTACTGGAACGGCGCCGGCGAGGACGCCGGCGCGGAGACCACGGTGGTGTAGTCCAACGCGCCGTACTGCTCGAGGGTCGCGACGACCTGGGCGATCGTGGAGCCCTTCTGCCCGATCCCGACGTAGATGCACTTGACAGCCTCGTCGGTGCCCCACAGCTGCTTCTGGTTGATGATCGTGTCGATGGCGATCGCGGTCTTCCCGGTCTGGCGGTCACCGATGATCAGCTCCCGCTGGCCACGCCCGATCGGGGTCATGACGTCGATCACCTTGATACCGGTCTGCAGCGGCTCATCCACCGGCTGGCGGTCGACGACGCCGGGTGCCTGGACCTCCAGCGCACGCTGGCCGTCCACGCGGGACTGCTCCAGCGGACCCTTGCCGTCGATCGGTCGGCCCAGGGGGTCGACGACGCGACCGAGCAGGGCATCACCGACGGGTACCGACAGCACCCGCTCGGTGCGCCGCACGGTCTGCCCCTCCTGGATGCGGGAGGAGTCGGCGAACACCGCCGCACCGATGGTGCGCTCGTCGAGGTTCATCGCCATGCCGAAGACCCCGTCGCCGAAGTCCAGCAGCTCGTTGGCGAGCGCGCCGGGCAACCCGGAGAGGTTGGCGATGCCATCACCGGTGTTGATCACCCGACCGACCTGCTCAGCGCTCAGCCCGGGCTCGTAGCCCTCGAGCATGCGTCGCACGGCGTCGGAGATGTCCTCCGCCCGGAACTCGAGTTCAGCCATGGTTTCGATCCTCGTCCTCGCCCACCTGTGGGGCCCTGGTGTGACGGTGCAGGGTGCAGTGCCGGGTCACAGCCCGATGCGGGTGCGCAGCTCGGACATGCGCTTGAGCAGCGAGCCGTCGATGACCGTGTCGCCCACGGTCGCGCGCACGCCCCCGACCACGCTCTCGTCCACCACGAACCGCACGTCGAGCTCGTGGCCGGTGGCCCGCTCCAGCGCGGCGGTCAGCGCCGTACGACGCTGCGCGTCGAGGGGGACGGCGGAGGCGATCTCGGCCGTGACCCGCCCGGAGGCGACCATGTCGGTCATGTGCTCCACGATCGCTGAGAGCTCACCGGCACGCTCCGCCGCCAGGACCATGGCGAGCACGGTCCGGGTGGCGGGATGGGCGGCGGCCAGCAGGTCATCCTCGACCGCAGCCAGGCGCCGTCCCAGCGGGAGCTGCTGGTCGGTCAGTGCGGTGCGCAGCTCGTCGTTGCCGTCGATCGCGCGCGCGACTGCTCGCAGCTCCCGCTCGACGGCCTCGGTCGCACCCTCGCCCTCGGCGATCGCGAGTGCAGCCTTGGCGTACGCGCTCAAGTGATCCTCGTTCACTTCCGGCCTCAGTTCTGGCTGGAGAGCTGGTCGATGTACTCATCCACCAGCGCCTCATGGGTGGAGGCGTCCAGCTCGCGCTCGACGATGCGTGACGCCAGCTCGACCGACAGTGTGCCCACCTGGCCACGCAGCTCGGAGAGCACACGGTCCCGCTCGGCGGCCACGGATGCCTCGGCACGCTCGATGATCTGTGCCGCCTCGGTCTCGGCTCGGGTGCGGGCCTCCTGGCGCAGCTGGTCAGCAGCGGCCCGCGCCTCCTCGACGATGCGGTCGGCCTCGCCGCGCGCATCCGCCAGCGACGCCTCGTAGTCCGCCTTCGACGCCTCGGCCTCCTGGTACTTGGCCTCGGCGGCCTCGATCCGCCCCTGGATGGCCGTTGCGCGCTCCTGGAGCGTCTCGTTGAGACGCGGGAACACGAACTTCATCATCAGAGCCATCAGGGCCAGGAAGGCGACGAGCCCCCAGATCAGCTCCGAGGTGTCCGGGAAGAGGGCGATGCCTCCATCCTCGACGGCCAGCAGCGTGATCACCTGCAACATGATGGTTCCTCGCTTCGCGGGTGCGTCGTTGGGGGGGTCCTAGAGCGCGAAGGCGAGGACGAAGGCCAGCAGCGCGAGCGCCTCGACCACGGCCACGCCGATGAACATCGTGGTCCGGACCATGCCGGCGGCTTCGGGCTGACGGGCCATCGACTCGATCGCCTTGGCGATCAGGAGTCCGAGCCCGATCCCCGGGCCGAGGGTCGCCAGGCCGTAGCCGATGACGTTGAGCGTGCCTTCCATGTGTTTCCTCCTGGGAGCGGTACCGGCGGTACCGCGTAGCAGCGTCTGATCGTGCCAAGGACGTCGGTCCGCGGTCGCGCAGCGCGACCGCGTGTGTCAGTGATGCGCCTCCATCGAGGAGCTGATGTAGACGGCCGTCAACATGGTGAAGATGTAGGCCTGCAGCCCGATGATGAACAACTCGAAGCCGAACACCACGGGAGCGGCGATCAGGGCGAAGGCGCCGACCAGCCAGCCCACGGGCATGGACGGTAGGAAGACGTGGATCGAGACGAGCGTGATGACCACGAGGATGTGGCCGGCGACCATGTTGGCGAACAACCGGATGGCCAGGGTGAAGGGGCGCAACACCAGGTTCGACAGCAGCTCGATCGGGGTCAGGATGATGTACAGCGCCTTGGGCACGCCCGGGGGGAACAGGATGCCACCGAAGTAGGCCCCGAACCCCTGCTCCTTGATGCCCACCCCGATGAACACGAGCCAGGAGATCAGGGCCAGGAACGCCGGCCACGCGATCCGCGAGGTGGGAGGCAGCATCAGGAAGGGGGTGATCTTGGCCACGTTGAGCACGAAGATCCCGACGAAGAACGTCGTCAGCAGCGGGACGAACCGTGTGCCCTTCGGGCCGATGATCTCCAGCGCGATGGTGCGGATGAAGTCGACGATCATCTCGAGGAAGGCCTGGAGCTTGCCCGGGACCACCTGGGGTGAACGCAGGCCGACCGCGAACAGGGTGGCGGCCAGCGCGGTCATCAGCCAGGCGATCAGGATCGTCCGGTTGATGCCCAGGTCGAGACCGAAGAGCTCCAGCGGGATGAGGTCCGGGAAGTCGAACAGCGCGTTGATCGGATCGAGGACACCCTCGAACTCACCACCCCATTCTGCAGCTGCTAGGACGTTGATCACAGCGGTCAGCTCCGTGTGTAGAGATCGGGCGCCGTCGACCGTGCGGCCGCGGCATCGACCCAGAACAAGCGTGGCGTCCGTGCGAGCATGCGCAGCTCCGTCCCGAGGGTCACGGCGACGGCGAACGCCGTGGCAGCAGCGAGGCTGCGACCGTGTACCCAGGACACGCCGCTGAGGGCGAACAGCACGAGCAGGTAGAGGGGCAGTCGCAGCAGCGCGCCGCCGGCCAGGACACCGATGCCGGCGCCGCCGCGGCGTGCAGCCACCCAGGCGAGCGCGGCCGCGGATGCCCCGAACAGCAGCAGCACCAGCCCGAGACCGATCATCGCGCTGAGCGCGCCGTTGGGCCCCACGAGCAGCCAGGCGACCAGGGCGACCGGAGCCGCCAGCGCCGCCAACGTGCCGACGGCGACCCAGAGCAGCCGGCGCTCGTCGCTGCCGGACGGGTCACGGCGCCCGTTGCCGACGTCGAGGTCCGACGTCGTGGGGGTGGACAGGGGGGTGGACAGGGGCCCGGTCCGATCAGGGACACCTGCACCGATGAGGTGGGGTTCAGGCGCCACGGAACCCTCCCCGTGGTGGTGCTCCGGCGCCCTGCGCGGTGACCGCCGCACGCTCGGCCGCATCCTCGGCGTCCATCCGCTGGCTCCGGATCCAGATCAGGTAGAAACCCGCCGCATAGCCGACCAGTGCGCCGAGGACGGTCAGCCACGGTCCGGAGTCCAGCCAACGGTCGACCAGCCAGCCGGCCCCGCCCCAGATGAGCAGTGCCGCGATCAGCTCGACCTGCATCATGTGCGCGTGATCCAGGCCCCGCCACAGCGCCGCGTTGCGTGACCGCTCGCCCTCACGGCTCTCCGCCGCAGCGGAACGCCACTGCACCGGCGTGCGCGGGTCGGAAGGCGGCATCGGTCGGCATCCCCTGACTGGGTAGAGACGAGAGAGAGACAAGGTGGAGACGGGCCGCAGCTCAGCCTGTGCTCACGAGAGCGCCCGGGCGCGCCGGACGTTAGCAAGGTGCCAGGAGCAGCGCCAAAGGCAGCCCGCTCGCTGCCCCGATCAACGCGCGAACGCACGGGCACAGCCCGGCGATGTGCTCGCGATGGACCGCACCGGTCACCCGGCCCCGGTCCGTTCGCCGGGCACCTCGACCCCGGTCGGACCGACCTCGTCGCCGCGGGGCACACGTCGGGGTCGGGTCCCCAGGGCGGTGATCACGAGCCCGAGGGCGCCGGCCACGATCAGCCAGGGCAGCAACCGTTCCCAGGGCAGGAAGGCCGGTGCCACCGAGCCGAAAGCGATCACGCCGGACCAGTAGTAGAGCACCAGCACCGCCCGACGGTGCGAGTGCCCGAAGGCCAGGAGGAGGTGGTGCAGGTGCCCACGATCACCGGCCGTCACCGGTCGGCGCGTGACCACCCGCCGGACGATGGCGAAGGCCGAGTCGAGGAAGGGGATGGCCAGGACGAGGACCGGCACCAACAGCGGGATCGAGCCGAAGAAGTCGGTGTTGGACGGCACCGTGGTGCGGCCGACGTAGGAGATCATCGCGACACCGAGCAACAGACCGAGCAGCTGGGACCCGGTGTCGCCCATGTAGAGCCGGGCGGGGTGCCAGTTGTGGATCAGGAAGCCGACACTCACCCCGATCACGATCGCGCCGACCAACGTCGCGGAGGTGACCCCGCCCGGTTGGCTGTGCCCGGCGAAGACCAGGAAGGCCACGGCCGCGATCGTGGCGACCCCGGCGGCCAGCCCGTCCAGACCGTCGATCAGGTTGACCGCGTTGATCATCGCGACCAGGGCGAGCACGGTCAGCGGCAGCCCCAGGTCACGCGACAGCGCGATGACCTCCACGCCGGGGACCCAGAAGTAGACGAGTTGGACACCGAACACCACCACGCCGAGCGCCGCGACGATCTGTCCGGCCAGCTTCACCGGTGGCGGCAGTGGCCGCAGGTCGTCGAGCGCCCCGATCATCACGATGACGACGACGCCGACGAGCACGGCCAACGGCTCGGAGGTGGCGGTGAACAACGGGGTGAAGGTCGGGAGCAGCCAGGCGAGACCGAGTGCCGCCAGGACACCGGCCGCCATCGCCAGTCCCCCCATCGTCGGCACGGCCCGTCCCAGCGGCACCTGGCCGGTGTCGGGCGGACGTTCCAGCGCACCGAACCGTCGCGACAGCATCGCGACCAGCGGCGCCAGCGCCGCGGTGACCACGGCAGCGAGCGCAGCGACGGCGAGATGGGCGACCAACTCAGCCGACCCGGCCCGGCGACACGGGACCGGCTTCGGGATACGCCGGGAAGTGGCTGACCAGGTCCCTGACCTCGGCCCGGACGTCCGCCCGGTCGGCGTCGTCGCCGGTCAGCGCGCGATCGATCAGCCCGGCCACCGCGGTCAGCTGCTCGGGCTCCATCCCCTGCGTCGCGACGCAGGAGGCACCGGCGCGGATCCCCGAGGCCACCGCGGGCGGATGGGTGTCGAAGGGGATCGCGTTCTTGTTGAGCACGATGCCCGCAGCGTCGCAGCGCTCCTCGGCCTGAGCGCCGGTGAGCCCCTTGGTGGTGACGTCGGCGAGCAGGAGGTGGGTGTCGGTGCCGCCGGCCACGATGCGGTAGCCGCGCTCGGTGAGCCCGTCCGCCAGTGACCGGATGTCGTCGAGGATCCGCTGGGCGTAGGTCTTGAAGCCGGGCTCCATCGCCTCCTTGAGCGCCACGGCCTTGGCCGCGATCACGTGCTCCAGCGGCCCCCCCTGGGTCCCCGGGAAGACGGCCTTGTCGATCGGCTTCGCCCAGCGCTCGTTGGTGAGGATGATGGCACCCCGCGGACCTCGAAGGGTCTTGTGGGTGGTGAAGGTCACGATGTCGCAGTAGGGCACGGGGCTCGGGTGGACCCCACCGGCCACCAGGCCGATGAAGTGTGCGGCGTCGCACAGCAGGACCGCCCCGACCTCGTCGGCGATGGCGCGGAAGGCCTCGAAGTCGAGCTGGCGGGTGTAGGCCGACCAGCCGGCGATGATCAGCTTCGGCCGGTGCTCGAGGGCGAGCGCGCGCACCTGGTCCATGTCGATCACCTCGGTGTCCTCACGGACCCCGTAGGAGACGACGTCGAACCACTTGCCGGAGAAGTTGATCGCCATGCCGTGGGTGAGGTGGCCGCCGTGCGGCAACGACATCGCGAGCACCTTGTCGCCCGGTGCCACGGTCGCGAAGTACGCGGCGATGTTGGCGCTGGCGCCCGAGTGGGGCTGCACGTTGGCATGGTCGGCGCCGAACACCTGCTTGGCGCGGTCGATCGCGAGCTGCTCGAGCGGGTCGATGACCTCCTCGCACCCGCCGTAGTAGCGCCGGCCCGGGTAGCCCTCCGCGTACTTGTTGGTCAGCACCGACCCCTGGGCGGCCAGGACCGCCGGGGAGGCGAAGTTCTCGCTGGCGATCAGCTGCAAGCCCGATCGCTGCCGATCGAGCTCGGCCAGGAGCCCCTCGGCGACCTGCGGGTCGGTGGCGCGGAGCTGGTCGAGATCGGGACCCCAGAAGGTCGTCACCGTGAGCCTCCATCGGCGGCAGGTCGGCACGCACACCGGATGGCGTGCGGCACCAGGCTACTGGTCGTCGTCGGCCCCGTCGCCCGCGAGCATGGCGCTCGCGGTCGGCGGATCGATGTGTCCCTCGGCGACGTCCAGTGCCAGCGCGGTCGGCACCGCCCCCTCGCGGAGCACCTTGGCGCCCGAGCGGGTCAGATCGACGATCGTCGAGGTGGGGCCGGACGCCCGCTCGCCACCGTCGAGGTAGGCCGCCACCTGCGCACCCAGCTGGTCGAAGGCCTGCGCCACCGAGACCGGTGGCTCCTGCCCCGGCGCGTTGGCGGCCGTCAGCGCGATGGGTCCGACCGTCCGGATCACCGCCAGCGTCGCCTCGTCCAGGGGCATGCGCAGCGCCACGGTGCCCTCGGCCTGTCCGATGTCCCAGGTCAGACGCGGCTGCGCGTGGAGCACGAGGGTCAGCGGTCCCGGCCAGAACGCCGCGACCAGGCGGTCGGCGGCGGCGGGGACCGCGGACGCGAGGCCCGCGATCTGCTTGGGCGTGCGGATCACGACCGGCAGGGGGATGGCGTCATCGCGACCCTTGATGTCCAGCAGCGTGGCGATCGCCTCCGGGTCGAAGGCGTTGGCCGCGACCCCGTACACGGTGTCGGTGGGCAGCACCACCACCTCGCCGGCCAGGAGCAGTTCGGCGGCACGCTCGATCGCGGCCGTCCGGACCTCCTCTGCGGCACCCTCGGTGGCGTCGAGGAACTCGCTCATGGGCGCCGTTGCGACGGCAGGGCGTTGGTCATGGCCGGGAGCCTAGCTGCGGC
>JAWOCZ010000043.1:0-11736 GCA_046483565.1 Nitriliruptoraceae bacterium | reverse complement strand
CGCACTCGCCCTCACCGCCGCCGTCGCGCTGACCCTCGCCGCTTGCGGCGGGGACGATGTGGACGACACCATCGACGACACCACGGACGAGATCACCGACGACACGGATGACGAGACCGACGACACCGACGACACCGACGACACCGACACCGACACCGGCGACGGCGACGGCGACGGCAACGGCGACGGCGACGGCGGCGAAGCGGCCGCTGATCTGAACCTGGTCAGCGACGGCACGCTGACCGTGTGCTCGGAGGTCCCCTACGAGCCCTTCGAGTTCGAGGATCCTGACGCTCCCTCCGGCTACAGCGGCTTCGACATCGACCTGATGCAGGAGATCGCCGACCGCAACGGGCTGGACCTGACCGTGATCAACACCGGCTTCGAGGGCCTGACCTCCGGTGCGGAGATGGCCGCCGGCACCTGTGATGTCGCCGCCTCGGCGATCACCATCACCGAGGAGCGGGCCGCCAACGTCGACTTCACCGAGCCCTACTACTCCGCCATCCAGTCGCTGCTGGTCCCGGTCGACTCCGACATCTCCTCGATCGACGATCTCACCGAAGGCGTGACGGTGGGCGTGCAGTCCGGCACCACCGGCGCCGACTACGCGGAGGAGAACGTCCCCGGCGCGGAGATCCGTTCCTACGAGGGCGGCGGCGACCTGTTCACCGCCCTGGAGGCGGGCCAGATCGAGGCGATCCTGCAGGACGAGCCGGTCAACGCCAACCGCGCCGACCAGGACGACACCGTCGAGGTGGTCGAGACCTACGACACCGGCGAGGACTACGGCTTCGCGATGGTCCAGGACCGCGAGGACGGTCTGGTCGCGCTGCTCAACGACACGCTCGACGAGCTGCGTGCCGACGGCACCTACGACGAGATCTTCGACAGCTACTTCACCGAGGCCTGATCCGACCACCGGCCGGTCGCGTCGCTGCGACGCGGCCGGTCGGGCCAGCACCGATGCCGGGTCCGAGCAACCACCACCCCCGAACGGGTGGGGTTGTCCGGGCCCGGCATCGTCTACGGTGCCGCCGGGATCACGACCGCTGAGGGGAGCACAGCGATGTCGGCGAGCACGGTGAAGGCGACCTCCAGCAGCGGTCGACGGCTGACCAAACGCCAGCAGCAGCAACTCATCCGCGTGGTCATGTACGTGCTGTTCGTCGTCGCGATCGTCGCTCTGCTGCTGATCGCGGACTGGGAGACGATCCGGCGCAACTTCTTCAACGCGGAGCTCGCCCGGGCGATGTTCCCCGAGGTGTTGACGATCGCGGCACGGAACACGATCCTCTACACCTTCCTGGCCTTCAGCTTCGGGCTGGCGTTCGGACTGCTCCTCGCGCTGATGCGCCTGTCGTCGATCGCGCCGTACCGCTGGGCGGCGACGCTCTACATCGAGACCTTCCGTGGGCTCCCGGCGCTGCTGACGATCTTCCTTGTCGGCATCGGGATTCCGATCGCCTTCGGCACCCGGTGGCCCACGCTGGTGACCATCACCCTGGGGCTCGGGATCGTCGCCGCCGCCTACATGGCGGAGACGATCCGGGCCGGCATCGAGGGGGTGCCCAAGGGACAGATGGAGGCCGCCCGGTCGCTCGGGATGTCCTACACGTGGGCCATGATCTCGATCATCATCCCCCAGGGCTTCCGCATCATCATCCCGCCGCTGACCAACGAGCTGGTCCTGCTGATCAAGGACACCTCGCTGCTGTTCGTGATCGGCACCACCCCGGCCAGCAAGGAGCTCTTGAAGTTCGGCCGGGACCTGCTCAACACCAACGCCAACGCCACCCCACTGATCGTGGTGGGCGCGGTCTATCTGATGATCACGGTGCCGTTGACCCAGGTCGTCCGCGTGCTGGAGCGACGCAACGCCCGCTCACGCTGACCCTCGCCCGCTGCCCTCAGCCCCACCCACCGAGCCGCCCCTCACCCACCCAGCGGAGACCGGGACCATGGCCACAGGCGAAGCATCGACCGACCCATCGACCGACCCATCGACCGACCCATCGACCGACGCCATGGGCGCAGGCGAACCGCACGGGCAGCGTCCCGCCATCGAGGTGCGGAACCTGCACAAGGCCTTCGGGGAGCTCGAGGTCCTCAAGGGCTTCGACTTCCACGTCAACACCGGCGAGGTGGTGTGTGTGATCGGCCCCTCGGGCTCGGGCAAGTCCACGCTGCTGCGCTGCGTCAACCGGCTGGAGGAGCCGACGTCGGGGCAGATCTTCATCGAAGGCGAGGACATCACCGACATCGACGCCGACGTCGACGAGTTGCGCAGCCGGATCGGGATGGTGTTCCAGTCCTTCAACCTGTTCCCACATCTGTCGGTGCTGCGCAACCTGACGATCGCCCAGCGTCGGGTGCGCGGACGCAGCAGGACGCAGGCCCGTGAGGTCGCGCGCCGCAACCTGGAGCGCGTGGGTCTCTCGGACAAGGTCGACGCCTTCCCGTCCCACCTCTCCGGTGGGCAGCAGCAACGGGTCGCGATCGCCCGAGCCCTGTCCATGGATCCGGACATGATGCTGTTCGACGAGCCGACCTCGGCCCTGGACCCGGAACTGGTCGGCGAGGTGCTCGCGGTGATGCGCGACCTCGCCACCGAGGGCATGACGATGATGGTGGTCACCCACGAGATGGGCTTCGCCCAGGAGGTCGGTGATCGGGTCGTGTTCATGGACGCCGGCGTCGTCGTCGAGGAGGGTCCTCCCAAGCAGGTCCTCACCGACCCCCAGCAGGAGCGCACCCGGCGCTTCCTCCAGATGGTCCGCTGATCACGACGCGGTGGCAGCGGCACGCGGCGGCAGCCCGGCGGCGTGCACCTGCCACCGGTGACGCGAGCCGGCCAGGGATGTCCGGCGGACGACCCCACACCGACCACCTCGCCACCTCGGGGCCACCACCCAGCCATCCACGGCCGGCTCGATACCCCGACCCGGCACCCGCTCAGCGGTCGGCCGAGGCCGCCGCCGTCGCCGCCGGCTACGGCCGTCGTGGTCGCCACCGCCTACGGCCGCCGTCGCACCGCTCAGCCACCCGCGGTGAGCGCAGCGATCAGTGCCGCGCCGAGCAGTACGAAGAGCACGCCCCCGACCTGCCAACGCCGCAGTACCACGTCGAGGCGGGCGAACCCCTCCCCCGGCCGCACCCGGGCCTCGAGTCTGCCGGCCAGGCCGCCGAGGTGGTCCCGTCGCCGCACCGTGGCGGCCAGGAGCCGGCTCGCCACCCGGGACGCCGCCGGCACCGCGGCCTCGGCGAGCACGGCAAGGTCGCCGGCCGGTACCCGCGGTAGCGCCCGCTCGGCGGTGCCGCCGGCCCGCCTCCCGAGCACCAGCACTGCGCCGGACAGTGCGAGGCCGAGCAGGACGGGCCATGCCGCGCTCCGCAGCGACGCGGCGTAGACCTCCGGCTCCGGGACCTGAGCCAACCACCTGCTCGGCACCGTCCAGGTCAGCGCGAGCGTGGCAACCAGCAGCAGCCCCCACCCGGAGACCAACGCCCGATCGCCCGGACCGGCTGCCACCTCTCCCCCGCCTGCCCGGTGGTCGAGACCGTCACCTCGACCACCGAGCCCCCGAACCTCCGCATCCCGACCACCGCGGCCTCCATCGTCGCGCTGCGCCCGGCCAGCCGTTGCCGCGCCCACGCCGTCGCCAGGCAGGGGCCTGGCCAGCAGGACCAGCAGGCGCGCGATCAGCAGGGTGGTTCCGACCGCCGCCAGCGAGAGCAGCCAGGTGAGCGTTCGCGCCCACCCCACCTCGGCTGCGGCTACGGACGACGTCACCAGGCCCTTGGCGACCCAGCCGCTGCTCAGCGGCGCACCCGCCAGCGACAGCCCCGCCAGCACCGTCCCGGCCAGGACCACGAGGCGTCCACGCGGGCCCGCCCAGGTCGAGTGCACGCCGACGCCGAGGAAGAGCGCCCCCTTGGCCACCCCGTGATGCAGGGCGTAGGTGACGGCCGCCGCGACCGCCAGCGGCGTCGCCGTCGGGGAGGCGAACGCGAGTCCGACCAGCACCGCGATCAGCCCCATCTGGCTGATGCTCGAGTAGGCGAGCACCACCTTGGGACGGTCCTGCACCAGTCCGACCGCGACGCCCCAGAAGGCCGTGAGCAACCCCACCCCGACGAAGGTGGCCGACCATCCCGGTGCGCTCGTCGACCCCAACGGCAGCAGGGTGAGCCACCCGACCAGGCCTGCCTTGATCATCGCGCCGCTGAGGGCCGCACTCGCGGGGACCGGGGCAGCCGGATGGGCCAGGGGCAGCCACACGTGGAGCGGCACGATGCCGGCCTTGACGGCGAATCCGGCGGCCAGCAGCCCGATGATGAGCTGCCCGTGGGGCACCTCGGCGAGGGCTGCGGCCACGGTCGCGTTGTCGGTGCTGTCGGCAGCGCCCACCGCCAGGACCAGCCCACTCAGCAGCAGGACCTCGCCGAACACCGCCATCACGACGTAGAGGCGCCCGGCGCGTCGGGCCACCGCGGTGCGGTCATGCACGACCAGGCCGTACGCCGCGAAGGTCATGACCCCGTAGAGGGCGTACAGCGACACCACGTCGGCTGCCAGCACCAGTCCGACGTTGCCACCGAGCGTGAGGAGCCAGAGTGCCGCCGCGCCGCCCCGTTGCGCGATCGAGCGCCGGGTGGCCAAGCCCGCTGCCAGCCATACCAGCGCGGTGGTCAGCAGCAGTACCCGGGAGGTGGCATCGAGCCCGAGCCGGAGGTCGAGGAGCACCCATGGCAGCTCGGGCGCCGCATCGGGAGCGCCGAGCATGGCCAGCGCCAGCGACGGCAGCGGTCCGGACGCCACCAGCGCCGTGCGACCCCGATCGATGCCCAGCACCAGCACGGCAGCCAGGAACGGCCACAGGATCGGCGCGATCCACGTCAGCGTGCTCACCGAGGCACTGACCTGGGTGCTCATAGGCGCCCCAGCAGTTCGCGGGCGATGTCCTCGGCCCAGGAGATCGGACTGAGCGGGGCACCGGCGAACACCCCCAGCACCAGCACGCTGGCGCTGGTCGCCAGGGGTGGCAGCAGGAGCCACGGATCCGCCTCGAGCCGCAGCCGTCGGGGCCCCAGCCGTGCGGGCCGCACCCGCCCCCGGGCTCGCCGTGGGTGGGGCACGCCGACCGGCCGCCCTACGACCTCGCCGTCGGGCTCGGCGAGCCAGGCGCGGGCGATCAGCGGCAGGAAGTAGGCGGCGTTGAGCAGCGTGCTGGCCACCAGGATCCCGATGACCCAGGGCTGGCCGGCCTCCACGGCGCCGAGCCCCAGGTGCCACTTGGTGATGAAGCCGACCGTCGGGGGCACCCCGATCATGCCGAGCGCCGCCACGGTGAACGCGGTCATCGTCAGGGGTCGCTGCCGCGCGATGCCGTGCAGCTGGTCCACCCGGGTGACCCCGAGCGAGGTCGCCAGGATGCCGGCGCAGTAGAAGAGCGTGACCTTCATGACCCCCTGGTGCACCAGGTGGGCCACGCCGCCGGTGACGCTGGTGAGCCCGACGACGCTCACGCCCAGCACGATGTAGGACAGCTGGCTGACCGTCGAGTACGCCAACCGCCGCTTGAGGTCCTGCTGGGCCAGAGCCAGGACCGACCCGTAGACGATGGTGATGGCAGCGGCCACCGCCAGCGGCGTCAGCACCCCGAGGTCGGTCGCGAGCGTCGCCCCGTACAGGTCGTGGATCACCCGCACGATCGCGTAGGCGCCCGCCTTCACGACCGCGACGGCGTGCAGCAGCGCGCTGACCGGCGCCGGTGCCACCATGGCGTGGGGCAGCCAGACGTGCAACGGCACGATGGCGGCCTTGACACCGAACCCTGCGACCAGCAACGCGAAGATGGCGGTGAGCGCGCCGCGGTGCTCGGGGAGCAGCGCGGCCAGCAACGCGGTCTCGCGGAAGGCGACGGTGCCGGCGATCGTCTGGAGCCACACCACCCCGACCAGCACCGCCGCGCCCCCGGTCACCGCGTAGAGTAGGTAGATCCGGCCACCGGCCCGGGCACGTTCGTGTCCCTGGTGGACGATGAGCGGGTAGGTGGTGACCGTCAGCAGCTCGTAGAACACGAGCAGGGTGACCAGGTTGCCGGCCAGGGCGATGCCGACGCTCGCGGTCACACACAGGCTGAAGAAGCCGAAGAACCGGGACCGGTGGGTGTCCTCGCTGAGGTAGCCGATGGCGTAGACCGTGGTGGTCAGCCACAGCAGCGCCGAGAGGAAGACGAAGAGCAGCGGCACGGGATCGGCCCGCAGCACCAGGTCGATCCCCGGCAGGAACGGCGCCCGCCACTCGTACTCCCGGCCCGAGAACACCCCGAGGACCAGCACGACCACCAGCGCGACCTTCGCGATCGCCCCAGCCATGTTGACCGCGCGCCGGGTGCGCTCCGCCCGTTCGGGCAGCACGAAGATGACCCCGGCCGGCACCAGGGAGGTGGCCAGCAGCCACAGCAGCACGCTCGCGCCCGCCGCCGGCATCACGAGCTCACCCGCCCCCATGCGGGCCCCCGATCGCGAGCAGCTCGAGCAGCGGACCGGGCAACAGCCCCAGCAGCAACGTCGAGGTGGCGAGGGCGAGGGCGACCAGGTCGCGGGCGTCGCGACGGGGCACGGGGGCCTCGTCATCGGGCAGTGGCGCGAAGGCGGGACGCACGAACCGCATGAGGTAGCCGACGGTGAGCAGGGTCCCGGCCACCAGCACGACCACCCACCACCACTGTCCGGTGGTGATGCTGCCGACCAGCAGGTACCACTTGGCGACGAAGCCGCCGCTCGGTGGCAGACCGACGAGGCTGATCCCGGCGACACCGAAGGCCATCATGGCGACCGGACGACGGGCGGCGCTGCCCCGCAGCTCCATCAGCAGCGGCCAGGTCGTCTCCCCACGGGCCGTGGTCGGCGGCGTCGTCCGGCGATCGGGCGCGCTGCCGGTGTCGGCCACCTCGGTGACGCTGCCGACGCCGGCTGCGCGGACGCCGGCCGCTCGGGCGCTGTCGACCAGCACGGCAGCGGCCATGAGCATGGCCCCCTTGGCGGCCGCGTGGCTGATGGCCAGGACGACGCCGCCGGACCACCCGTCGACCGATCCGGCCGCCACCAGCGGCACCAGCAGGAACAGCAGCCCCAACTGCGCCACCGTCGAGGAGGCGATCAGCCGCTTCAGCCCGGTGGCCAGCAGCGCGCCGACCGATCCCCACAGGATGGCCAGCGCGCCCATGGCACCGATGAGCTGCGCGGCCGAGGTGGTGACCAGCTCGGGGACCGACAGGAACCACAGCCGGATCAGGACCGCGAAGGCGACCTTGACCATCACGCCGGACAGCAACGGGCTGACCGCACTCGGGGCCAGCGTGTGCGCTGCCGGCAGCCAGAAGTGCAGGGGAGCGAGTGGCGCCTTGAGCAGCAGCCCGATGGTCATGACCGCGAGCCCGAGACCTGCCATCGTCGTGTCTTCGAGCGCGGCGCCCAGCTCGGCGAACACCACGGTGCCCGCCTGCGACCAGACCACGGCGACCCCGAGCAGCATCGTCGTCGAGGCCACCAACTCCGCGTAGAAGTACCGGGTGCCGGCCAGCACGCTGCCGCGGTCACCGCGCAACGTCACGAGCAGCGAGCCACACAGCCCGACGACCTCGAGCATCAGGTAGACGGTGAACAGATCACCCGCGGTGAGCAGCAGGTGCAGCGCCGCCCACAGCATGAACAGCAGCGGCCAGTAGGCCCGGTGGTGTCGGTCGGGGTCCCGGCGGACCTCGGCCCACGCGAAGAGGACGACGGCGAGACCGACCAGCGCGGTCATCAGCAGCATGACGATGGCCAGACCATCCACGACCAGCGCGACCTCGACCCCGATCGGCAGCCGTACACGGCGCGTCTGGGTCGCCCCGCTCGCGAGGGCGGTCCGGGCCACCGACAGCACCACTCCCGTGGTGCCGAGTGCCGCGAGCAGGGCCAGCCTGATCCGCGCCGGGTCGCGGCTGAGCGCGGTGAGCACGGCACCGGCCGCCGGCACCAACACCAGCAGGACGATCGCGCCGCTCACAGGGCATCGTGGTCGAGCGTGACCTCCTCACTGCCCGCCACCTTCACCACGCGTCGACGCAGCAGCGCGGCCACGATCACCAACGGCACGAGGGTCACCGCGACCGTGATCGTCGCCGGCCACGAGCGCAGCGGCGGCGCCACCACGACCGCCAAGCCGGCGCCGGCGGACACCAGTGCCAGGCCCATGACCCGGCCCCGCAGGCCGGCACCGCTGAAGGTCACCGCCAACCCGACGAGGTGGAGGGCGATACCGATGGACAGCAAGACGGTCACGGCGCTCCTTGCGGCCCGGATCCAGACGCGGCGCTCCGGAGCATGACGCTGCGGCCTGACGCAGCTCGCGGTTCAGGCAGGCAGCATGAGGCCGGCGAGCTCGGCGCCCCAGTCACGGGCGCGGTCCTGCTCGCACTCGACGAGTTCGCCCTGGCCGTCGGCGGAGTAGAAGTGCCGCGGTTCGACCACCAGGCGGGCGCCGGCCCGCCGCAGCCGCTTCGCGATCGTCCGGGAGCTGTGATCGACGGCGTCCAGGAACCGGGGGCTGGCCATGCGGGTGTCCCAGACCGCGGCAGGCTGCCCGGGCTGGGACAGCTCAACGTCGTCGAGCCACTCGCGCAGGCCCCGTTCGGCCGGTCGGCCTGCGCCCTCGTGCTGCCCGGCCGCTGCTGTGCGGGTAGCAGGGCGGGGGAGGCCGAACTGGTGGTTGGGGCCGCCGACCACGAGCAGGTCGACCTGGTCGTCGATGGTCGCGGGAGCGCTCGCAGCAGCGATGAGCGTGGTCGTGGTGTCAGCGCCGAGACCGGCGGCGATGGCCTCCGCGATGGTGCGGTTGGTGCCGAACAGGGACTCGTAGACGATGAGGGCACGCACGGGAGTCTCCTTCACGTCGATCGGCTGGTCGGTGGTCGGCTGGGTCCGTGATGGGCCGGCCGGCCGACGCTCCAGCATCCCACCGGCCGTCAACGACGCTCAAGGGGCGGACGGCCCGAGCGCCGGTCAGCTGGCCGAGAGGGCCTGCTCGACGTCCGCGACCAGGACCGGGTCACCGACCCGCTCGGCGGCCGTGCGAGCCTCGGCAGCGGCGTGCTCGGCCTGCGGGGCCCGGCCGAGCCGCCGCAGCAGCCGGGCGCGGTGGGCCTGGCACCCGGCGAGGTGGCGGTCGTTGCCGAACCGTTCCAACAGCCGCAGCTCGGCGTCACGCTCCTCCAACGCCAGCGTCGGCTCCCCACGCGCCTCCTCCACCCAGGCGCGGCTCCAGTGGACCACCGAGCGGTCGTACACCAGGCCGTGGCGCTCGCACAGCTCGGCCGCCTCATCGAACTTCGTGAGGGCGTCGTCGAGGTCGCCGTTCCAGAACCGCGCGACGCCGTGGTGCACCCGGACCATCGCCTGCTCGTTGCGATCGCTGCACCGTTGCGACGCCGCCTCTGCCCGCTCGCACAGCTCCAGCGCCTCCGCGAGCTCGCCGGTCACTCCCAGGGCGAACGCGTAGCGGTCGAGCGCCGCGGTCAGCACGGTCCAGTCCCCACCGTCGGAGGCCAGCTCCACGGCCGCACGCAGCGCGGTCACCGCGAGGTCGTACTCCTTGCGTTGCACGTGGCACCACCCGAGCTCGGCGAGCAGGCGCGCACGTGCCACCTCGGCATCCTCGGGCAGGTGGCGCAGGCCGTCCTCCAGCAGTCCGATACTGACGAGCAGGTCCCCTCGGTGGTACGGGATCTCCGCGCGGAGCCACCACGCGCGGCCGTACTCCTCGGGCACCGTCGCCAGCTGCCACGCCTGTCCGGCGGCCTCTGCCGCGCGTTCGTGGTCCCCGCCGTCCATCCGCATCTGTCCGAGTGCGATCCAACCCTCGAAGGCTTCGTGCCGCAGCTGGCCTCGGTGCTCGTGCTCGAGGCTCGCGTAGGCCCCCAGCGCACCGACGTAGAGCTCCTCAGCAGCCTCCGGCGCACCGAGGCCGTGGGCGACCCGGGCGCCGGCGAGACCGGCGGACGCCGCTGCTGGTGCGAACCCGACGGCGTGCGTCGCCTGGAAGGCGGCGAGCCGGTGTCGAGCGATGGCCAGGACCCTGCTGCCATCGGGCCGGCCGACCTCGGCCTCCAGCGCATCGGCGACCCGGGCGTGGAGCTGCGCTCGACGCACCACGTTGAGGGTCGATGCGGTGGCGTCCCGCAGCAGCGGATGGCTCAGCCACACGCGCTGCTCGTCGCTGTGGACCAGGCCGACACGTTCCAGCTCGTCGAGGACGTCGGCGAGGTCGGTACCCGGACCGAGCAGGGGCCCGGCGGCGTTGGCCACCAGTGCGGTGCTCGCGTCCTCCCCGGCGATCGCGACGAAGGCGGTCAGGCGCCGAGCCGCCGGTGAGCACTGGCCGACACGGTGCCGCAGCAGATCGATGATCTGCTCCGGTACGGCCCTGGCCGCAGCACCACCCGCGCCGGTCGAGGGCGTCCGTGCCAGCACGACGATGAAGAACGGGTGCCCCTGACCACGCTCCGCCACCTCGTGCGCCCGCCGGTCCACGACCAGACCCGCCTGCTCGGTGGCATGGATCGCGAGCCGGGTGCTCGCTTCGCGGTCGAGGACGTCGAGGGAGAGCCGCAGGGTCGAGGTCGGCAGCTCCGGCACGGGCGCGTCGGGCTCGTCGGTCCGAGCCGCGAGCAGCAGGGACCATCGGCGGCCACCGACCTCGGCGGCCAGGCGGGCGACCACCGCCTGCAGCGCACGATCCGCCCAGTGGAGGTCATCGAGGCACAGCACCACCGGGCGGCGTGCCGCCATCGCGTCGAGGTGCTGCCGGATGACCTCGGCGACCACGGCGAGCTCAGCGGCTGCGGGCCGCAGGGCCGCGCCCGAGGCCTCCGGCAGCAGGAGCCTCGCAGCGAGCGGCGAGGTGGCCGCCGAGAGGTACGGCAGCAGGGCCGTGCGCAGGGCGGCGAAGGGGGCCACCCGGTCGTCGCGCACCGCCGTGCCCATGGCGACCGTCCAACCATCCTCGGTCAGCTGGGCCAGGACGTGACGCAGGAGATGGGTCTTGCCGATCCCGGTGACGCCGGCGACCAGGACCGCTCCCCCGTCGCCGTCGGCCGCCCCGGTCACCGCATCGAGGAGGCGTCCGCTCTCCTGCTCGCGCCCGAACAACGGCCACAGCATGCGCCGGGAAGGTGCCGGCGGCGGGACGTCGAGTGCCGCCAGATCGGGCGGCAGTGGGAGCCCGAGCTGCTCCAGCGCCACACGGCAGGTCTCCAGCGTCGCCATGGCCTCGCGACGTCTGCCCGTCCGCAGCTGCATCTCGACGAGGACGGCACACGCTTCCTCGTTGGCCGGATCCGCAGCGGCGACCTCACGCCAGTCCGCCTCGATCCCTGAGCTGCGGGCCAGCAGCAGCCGTGCGGCACGACGTTCGCGCTCGACGCGGTCGGCCACCTCCATCGCCCACGCCTCGTAGGCGTCCTCGACGAGCACGGGCCGTGACTCGCGGAGGGCCGCTCGCAGCCGCTCCTGCCGCGCGGCACCAACCAGGTGCTCGGCGCTCTCGAGCATCGCGAGGTGGTCCAGGACATCCACCTCGACGGTGAACGCAGCAGCGATCCAGATCTTGCCACGGTCGGCGGCGACCAGGCTCGGGCCGGATCTGTCCTCGTCGAGGACCAGCCGGGCCATGCTCACGGCCTTGGA
>JAWOCZ010000292.1:0-3385 GCA_046483565.1 Nitriliruptoraceae bacterium | reverse complement strand
TGAGTGAGCGAGCGGCTAGGCTCTTCCTCCGGTTCGTTCCCGTCCGCCACCCGGCCCGCCGGCCGACCGGTCCCACCGGAGGTGCCCGTCCATGCGTCGCCTGTCCGTGTTGCTGCTCGCCGTCCTCGGCGTGCTGGCACTGCTGCCCGGCCTGGCCATCGCCGACGACGGCTCCGATGTCGCTCCTTCGGGTCTCACGGTCCTGGCGGCCGAGGATGCGCCGCCCGCGGGGCCTGAGCCCGCTCCCCGCGACGCCGACGAGAACCCGGCGCGGGACCTCGGTGACTACGGCGATCGCGACGTCCCCTTCACCTGGGGAGCCGCGTGGCTGCTGGCCGGCCTCGGCTTCATCGGAGTAGCGCTGCTCCTGGCGTTCTACCGCTTCCGCGTGCAGCCGGTGCGCAAGGATCGGGCATCGACCTGAGCCGGGAGCCCGCCGACGGCGCCGACGACGCCTCCAACGCTGCCTCGAGCCACCCGGCCGCAGCCGACGGTGGTCGCCGCCCGCTCATCGACCGGCGACTGGCACTGCGCACCGCCAGTCTGGTCGCGCCGGCCAGGCGCGCCGAGCCGGCCCGGATCAGCGCGCTGCGTGCCGATGTCCGTGCCGAGCTGCCGGTCATCGACGCCGCCGCCCGTGGCTTCACCGACCTCGGCCGGGACCTGCCCGAGACGACCGTGAGCGTGGTGGGACGTACCGCCTGGGTCCGGGCGAACCTCGATGTCATCGCGGGCGCCTTCGAGCCGCTCCGCGAGCGCCTGGAGCAGCGCGCGACGGCGAGTCGGCGCGTGCTCGGTCTGCAGTTGGGAGGGTTGCTCGGCCTGCTGTCCACCAAGGTGCTCGGTCAGTTCGTGCTGCCCCTGGCCGGCGCCGGCACCGGCCAGCTGCTGGTGGTCGGACCGAACGTGTTGGAACTCGCGGATGAGCACGGCCGGGTCGCCGACGACATCCGACGCACCGTGGTCCTCCACGAGATCACCCACCGCCTGCAGTTCGATGCCAACCCGTGGCTCGGCGACCACCTGCGTGGCCTGGTCGAGCGCTACCTCCAGCACACCCGCATCGACGGCAACCAGTTCGCCGAGCTCCTGCCCCGTCTGCCCTCGGCGATCGCCGCCGCCAAGGAGAGCGGTGAGGTCAAGCCACTCCTCGAGACCGTCCTCACCGAGGAACAGGTCGAGGTCATCGACGAGGCCCAGGGCCTGATGAGTCTGCTGGAGGGGCACGGCAACGCCACGATGTACGGCGCGACGGACGCGCTGGTCGAAGATGCCGAGGGCGTGCGCGAGGCGCTGGCCTCGCGTCAGGGCGACGTGGCCTCCAAGGTGCTCAACGCGGTCGCCGGGCTCGAGCTGAAGCGCCGCCAGTACCGTGAGGGCGAGGTGTTCGTCCGCCACGTGCTCGACCATGCCGGCACGGCCGGGCTGAACCAGGCCTTCGCCGCCCCCGAGCACCTGCCCCGCAGCGCGGAGATCACCGATCCCGACGCATGGCTCGAGCGGGTGAGCGGGACGTGAACGCGGGCCCGGTCGCTGCCCTGCCGGCCGGTCAGCCCCGGGCTGCGCTGGTCGCCGAGGTGGCACACACGCTCGACCACCTCCCCGAGGGTGCCGCTGTGGTCGTGGCGTGCTCCGGCGGCCCCGACTCCACGGCCCTGGCGTTCCTGGTCTCCGAGGCTCGCGAGGACCTGCGCCTGACCCTGGTCCACGTCGCCCACGGGCTCAGGGACAGCGAGGTGGAGGACGCCGAGCGCCGCCTGGTCGTCCAGCACGCCAGCTGGCTCGGCGTCGCGTCCCGGAGCGAGACGGTTCGGGTCCCCTCGCGCTCCGGAGGGCCCGAAGCCGCCGCTCGAACGGTGCGCTACGCCGCGCTGCAGGCGGTCGCCGACGCGCTCGGCGCCACGGCGATCCTGCTCGGGCACACCGCGGACGATCAGGCGGAGACCGTGCTGCTGCGTGCCGCCCGGGGCACCGGCAACGACGGGCTGGCGGGGATGCGGCCGCGGCAGGGCAGGCTCCTGCGTCCGCTCCTGCGGCTGCGCCGCTGCGACGTCCACACCTACGTCGTGGCGGAGGGATTACCGACCGCGCACGACGCCTCGAACGATGATCCTGCGGTGCGCCGCAGCGTCGTCCGCCACCAGGTGCTCCCGGCGCTCGCCCACGTCGCGCCCGACCCGGTCGGGGCGCTGACCCGCCTGTCGGTGCTCGCCCATGACGACGCCGAGGCACTGGACGCGGCGGCCCGCCCGGCGGTGCCGATGACCGCGCTCGGTGTGCTCACCGTGCTCCAGCGGCCCGCGCTGCGCCGTGCCCACCGGGCCCTGGCGCGCCGACGCGTCCGTGATGCCCTGGGCCC
The DNA here is from genome assembly GCA_046483565.1 of Nitriliruptoraceae bacterium. Taxonomy (GTDB): domain Bacteria; phylum Actinomycetota; class Nitriliruptoria; order Nitriliruptorales; family Nitriliruptoraceae; genus T1Sed10-7. The sequence goes on along the minus strand of JAWOCZ010000292.1, from coordinate 1,026 downwards.
CCACCTCGACCACCCGCCCTCGGCGGACACCGTCGCCCGGGTCCTGGCCGCCGAACCCGGGACCCGTTGCACCCTGCCCGGATCGGTCCAGCTCGAGGTCACGCGGGCGGTGCTGGTGTTCGCCCCGGTCGGCGCCCCCGTCCCCCCACCGCGCGACCTTGCGCGGCCGGGGCGGACCGTGTGGCCGGAACTGGACGCGGCGCTGGAGCTCCGTACGGCCGACAGCGACCCGTACCACCGGCCCCACGACGACCAGTTGCCCCTCGGTCTCCCCAGGGTCTGGGCTCCTGACCCGGTCGCGTTCGAGCGGCTGCTGGTACCCACGGGCGGGCGCCGGGACCGGGTCCAGATCGCCCTGCCGACGTTGCCGCACGGGTTGCAGGCGCGTCCACCACAGCACGGTGACCGGATCCGCACGGTCGCGGGGACCCGCCGGGTCGCTGCCGTGCTGCGTGATGCGCACCTGCCCCGGACGCTGCGGGCCCGTTGGCCCGTGGTGGTCAGTGGCGACCGGGTGGTCTGGGTGCCGGGCTTCGCCGTGGACGGCGAACTGGCGGACCTCGGCCGACGCGATCCGAAGCTGGCGATCGCCCTGGTCCGGCGGTCGACGGCGGACGGTGCGTCCGCCTGAGCGCGGGGCGGCCGGCCCGCGCAGCGCACACGGCTAGTCTGCTGTCGCCACCGTGTGCGGTGGTACCACGACCTCGCAGCGACGGGATCAGCCGCCATGTCCCACATGTCACTCGAGCACGCGCGCATCCCCGCGGCGTACCGCCCGCAGATCGAGGAGGTGCTGATCCCGGCGGCGGACATCGCTGCCAGGCTCGACCAGCTCGCCGCCCGGATCGACGAGGACTACAGCGACCGTGAGCTGCTGCTCGTCGGGGTGCTCAAGGGTGCGATCTTCGTCGTCTCCGATCTCCACCGGCGCCTCAGCGTCCCGGCCGCGGTGGACTTCATGGCGGTGTCGTCGTACGGGTCGGCGACGACGTCCTCGGGGGTCGTGCGGATCATGAAGGATCTGGA
>JAWOCZ010000181.1:0-2571 GCA_046483565.1 Nitriliruptoraceae bacterium | reverse complement strand
GACGGCGTCGGCGGCAGGGTCGTCCAGCTGCCACCGCCGGCCGCTGCGGCCCGCGCCGCCGCGTCGGCCAGCGCCTCGAGGTCGAGTCCCGCAGCGGGGAACCGTCCGACGCCGGCGGAGGCAGCGAGGTGGAGCCCATCGGCCGGAGCCGGCAGCCGGGTCGCACCCCAGGCACCGAGGATCGCGGCGGTCCGCTCCTCGAGGCGCTCCAGCGGCGTGCACGGCAGCAGCAGGAGCCACTCGTCCGGCCCGAGGCGCAGCAGCAGATCGCTGCGCCGCACGTGTCGGCGCACCGTGTCGGTGAAGGCCCGTAGGACCGTGTCGCCGACGGCCTGTCCGTAGCGGTCGTTGACCGCCGCGAAGTCGTCGAGATCGAACAGCGCAGCCGAGAGCTCGGGGGCGCGGGTGCCGATCCGGGCGAGGTAGCCGTCGAGGAAGCGCCGATGCTGCGCGCCGGTCAGGGCATCCGTCAGGGCCTGACGCTCCGAGTCCTCGAGCGCCGCCGTGGCGGTCAGGGTGCGCCACCAGCCCGACTCGAGCTCCTCGCGCAGGATGGCCTCCCCCCGACTCGGCTGACGGTCGGCCGCCGCCCGCCCGAGCTGCAGCGCGGTGTCCGCCACCTCGGTGTCGACGCCGTGCAGGAGACGCTCGGCCTGTTCGACGACCCAGCCCGGGTCCGAGGACACCAGCGGGCTGAACAGCCGACCACGCTCCAGCGATCGCGACGCCACGGTCGTGTGCAGGTCGGTGGCCACCAGCCCGGCCGCGACGGCCGGTGCGAGCACGAGCACGGACCATTCTTCGCTGAGCGGCGCGTCCGGATCGACGTCGAGGTGGTGGACCCCCTCCGGCAGGTCGACCTCGCGACCGGCGCCGACGAAGCCGACGATGACCGTGCCGGCAGCTGCCAGGCGGGCGTAGCGATGCCGCTCGAACTCGAAGTAGCTCGCGTCCTCGAACAGGGCGACGATCGCGAAGGGGTCACCGCCGTCGGCCAGCTGCTCGGCCAGTGCCTCGATCGACCGTGACACCGCGAACAGGGCGCCCTTGGTCGCGCTGCAGCGACCGTCGGTCGCGCGCCGGCCGACACCGGTCGCGATCAGCTGCTCGATGTCCACGGGCACGACCCTTCCACGACATCGTCGGACCTAGCTCCCCGCTCACCGGCGCTTCGGAGCACACCCGGCGTCTGGGTGGCGGCGTAGCTGGCGCCGGGTGGCGGCGCAGTCGTCCTCGAAGGCGCCGGGTGACGGCGCAACCGGCGTCTGGGTGGCGGCTCAGTCGTCCTCGAAGGCGCCGGGTGGGGGGCAGGCGCACACCAGGTGGCGGTCCCCGTGGGCGTTGTCGATCCGGCTGACCGGCGGCCAGTACTTGTCAGCGCGCGCGCCCACCGAGGGGTAGGCCGCGACGTCGCGGGGGTAGGCGTGCTCCCAGGTGGCGGCCAGCAGGTCGGCGGCCACGTGCGGCGCGTTGACCAGCGGGTTGTCATCCCGCGGCCAGGTGCCGTCCTCGACCAGTGCGATCTCCTCGGCGATCGCCAGCATCGCGTCGCAGAAGCGGTCCAGTTCGGCCTTGGACTCCGACTCGGTCGGCTCGATCATGAGCGTGCCCGCCACCGGCCAGGACATCGTCGGTGCGTGGAAACCGTGGTCCATCAGGCGCTTGGCCACGTCCTCGTTGGTCACGCCGGCCCGGTGCTGGGCACCACGCACGTCGATGATCGCCTCGTGGGCGACGAGCCCGTTGGCGCCGGTGTACAGGACCGGGAACCCCTCGCCGAGCCGGGTGGCGAGGTAGTTGGCGTTCAGGATCGCGGTCTCGGTGGCCGCCCTGAGCCCGCTGCCGCCCATCAGCCGCACGTACGCCCAGCTGATCTGCAGGATCCCGGCCGAGCCCCACGGCGCACCGCTGATGGGACCCGTCCGCAGCTGTGGCTCGAGGTCGTGACTGGACGTGTGCCAGCTGGCCGGCTGCAGCGGGTGGGTGGGCAGGTAGGGGGCGAGGTGGGCGCCGCAGGCCACCGGCCCGACCCCCGGCCCCCCGCCGCCGTGGGGGATGCAGAAGGTCTTGTGCAGGTTCAGGTGGCTGACATCCGCCCCGAAGCGTCCCGGTCGCGCGATGCCGACCAGGGCGTTGAGGTTGGCGCCGTCGAGGTAGACCTGCCCACCGTGGTCGTGGACGAGCGCGCACAGCTCGGCGATCGTCTCCTCGAAGACCCCGTGGGTCGAGGGGTAGGTCACCATCAACGCAGCGAGCTGGTCGGCGTGCTCGGTGACCAGCTGCTTGAGGTCGTCGATGTCGACGTTGCCGTCGTCGTCGCAGGCGACGACCCGCACCCGCAGCCCGGCCATCACCGCGGAGGCGGCGTTGGTGCCGTGGGCCGAGGACGGGATCAGGCAGACGTCGCGGTGTTGCTCGCCGCGGGCGCGGTGGTAGCCACGGATCGCCAGCAGTCCCGCCAGCTCGCCCTGGGCGCCGGAGTTCGGCTGCAGGCTGACGGCGTCGTAGCCGGTGAGCGCGGCGAGCCACTCCTCCAGGTCGGCGATGAGACGGCGGGTGCCGGCGCTGCGC
>JAWOCZ010000047.1:0-5340 GCA_046483565.1 Nitriliruptoraceae bacterium | reverse complement strand
CGCGACTGGACGATCCGTGTGCCGTCGGGTTCGGTCTGCTCGAGTTGCAGGTTGACGTCGACGTTCTCGAACAGCACCAGCTTGCGTCGGCCCCACCGATGGGCGTGCAGCATCCGGTCCGCGTCCACTGCCTGACCCACACAGGCGACGACGAACCCGGTGAACGACAGCGGCGGCTCGCCCGCCGCGGTCCGCTGCCTGATCGCAGCGCGGGCCTCGGTGACGTCGACCTCAACCAGTCCGTGGATGATGTGTCGACGGTGTCCTTCTCGCAGCACGTCGACGTAGGCGCGTCGGATCTTCGGGAACGGCCGGACCTCGTACCGTTCGTCAGGGCGGGTCATGCCGCGCCCCGATCGCGCGTGTTGCGGTCGAACCAGATGAGCAGCCCAAGCATCGGCACGCTCCAGAGCAGATACCACCACCCGAACGCCACGAGCGCCACATGGAAGGCGATCGCACCGGCCACTGCGACCCGGGTCGCACGGCGTCCTCCCAAAGCGAACAAGACACCAAGCCCGAGTTCGAACACCGCCAGTCCGGCAGCCAGCAGCCGTGCGTGGGGAACGAACAGGTCTCGCCACGCCTCGCGGACCGCCGCGAACTGCGCCCCGTCGGCAAAGGCCTCGTAGATCTCCGGCGTCACGGACGCGAACACCGCATGCCCGGCCGCGCCCGCGACGAACATGCCCGCCAATCCACGACGGGTCCACCGCACCGCACGTGGCCTGGCCACCGTCGGCACGTGACCGAGCACATGGCCATCCCTCGTGGACACCACCATCCTTCATCCTTCCGCCGCCGACCTGATCTCATCAACGTTCGGGCGTGGCAACGGCTCTTCAAGGGCCGCCGGTCCCACCACCGGCGGACGACCGTCCCACAGCAGCTCAGATCAGCCTCTCTTCGTCGACCAGCAACACGGGTCTTGGCGCGCATGTCCGTGGTGTGGGACATGTGCCGCCGGCGAGGTAGTGGGCGATGACGTAGGTGAGGTGACGATGCAGTGCGTGTCGGAAGCGGTCCTGGCGACGGGTGGCCTTCAGGTCGGCATGGCGCGCGGGATCCTGCATGTCACGTAGCGGCACGCCCACGTCGGGTGGAAGTCCCGTCCGGTGGTCACTCGATCGGCGCGATGTACCCGGAGAGTCGGTACCCGTTCGACTCCGGATGCTGTGATCCCCAGACGCGGTAGAGGAGCCCGTCGTAGGCGCCTTCGCCGACGTACTCGGCGTAGAAGGCCGTCGTCAGGTCCGCGGCGACGCGGCTGCCAGAATGCGACGACTCCGGCTCATCATCGAGGGTGTGGACACCCTGGACCACGCGGGGATCGTGTACCGAGGTCCGGGTCACGATCGTCGTGCTGCGCTGGCTGGCGGTCCCGATGTCTGGGAGATCGTCACGCGGCTGCGGGAACTCGAGGGCAGCGAGGAGCAGCGGATCGCGGTCCTGGCGACGGAGACCGAACTGCACCCTCGACAGCTGCGTGCCGCGCTGGAGTTCGCCGCCCGGCATCCAACAGAGATCGAACACCGGATCGTCCGCAACGAGCGCGCGATCGCCGAGAGCCGTGAGGCCGCCCAGCAGCGCCGAGCGCTGTTGGCGTGAGGTTCCTGCTCGACGAGATGTTCCCGCGGACTGCGGCCACCCTGCTGCGCGATGCGTTCGACCACGATGCGACGCACGTCGCCGAGGTGGGTCTGTCCGGTACCGAGGATCCCGCGGTCGCGACGTTCGCGCGTAGTGAGCACCGTGCCGTCGTGACCGACAACATCGCCGATCACGCGCCAGAACCGGATCTGGTGCTGGTGTGTGTGCTGAAGCGCAAGCTGCCCTCGGGTGGGGCCCAGGCGCAAGCGCTGGCGGAACTGATCCACCGCTTGGCAACCGAGAACCCCGATCCGTATGTCGGCCAGCACTGGCCGACATGATCGGCATGGCACCCACGAAACCGGCCGGGCAAGTTCGACGTCCCACACGATGGACGTTGACGAAGGGCCCCGAGATGCGATCCGCGCGCTCCTCGTCGCCGTCATCGCCGTTATGGGCGGTGGATGTGGCGATGCCGACGAGGTCGGCGCAGCAGGCGAGGAGTACGAGATCATCAACGCCTTCCTGCGCGAGCCTGACGTCGTGAGCGTGCAGGTCGGGAGTTGCAACCCCGTCCAGCGTGAGACGGTGAGCGAGGAGGACACCGAGGCCGTGGAGGTCATCGATGGGACCACGGGTGAACCGGTCGAGGTGCACCCGAGTGAGGACGCATCCATCGACCGCTGAACGCGATCCCACCGAACCGACCGAGTCATCACGCCCGGATCTTCTACCCGATTGAGATGAGCGACACGTCGACCTAGACGCCTGTCGGACGTTTCGTGATACATTGAGCTCATGAGCGATCTCATCTCCGTACGGCTCGACGACGATGCGAAGCGCGCCCTGGCTGAGCTCGAGGCCACCGGCCTGTCCCGCTCGGAAGCGGTCAGGCGTGGTCTGGTGGCCGCTGCGGTGCGGCTCCGCGATCGCCAGCGCCTGATCGACGAGGTGGCTGCACTCGCCGCCGACGAGGCTGATCGGGTCGAGGCAGCCGAGGTGGCAGCGATGATGGAGGACCTGCGTGCGCCGGGGTGATGTGTTCCGGCTGCGGCTCGGACGGCGTCAGGGGCACGAGCAGTCCGGCGTCCGCTACGGCGTCATCGTGCAGTCCGACGCGTTGATGCGGCTGTCGACCGTGCTCGTCGCGCCGACCTCCACCGCTGCCCGCGACGCTTCGTTCCGACCCGAGATCGAGATCGAGGGTGCGGTGACTCGCGTGCTGGTGGAACAGACTGGCGCCGTCGACGTGAGCAGACTCGGCGACCACCAAGGCCACCTCACCGTGGAGGAACAGTGGGGCGTCGACCTCGCCCTCGAAACCGTCCTGGACCTGCAGTAGCCAAAGCCCGTGTGGTTCCCAACCGAAGACCCGCCCCCGAACGGCGCACAGAGAGGCGTCGTGATGGGTACTCGGATCCGGCGATGTACTGGGCGATGGCGTAGGTGGCCTGGCGGTCGAGGCTGTGACGGTTGCGGCTAGCGCATGGTGGTCTTCGGATCCGCGTGACGGGCGAAGTCCTCCACGTCGCGTAGGTGCGCGCCGGCGTTGTGCGCTGCGGTGATCGCCGCGTGGCGAAGCGTGTGAGGGATCATGCGCCGGTTGATCTCCGCCCGGGTAGCAAGGGTCGCAACGGCAGCGGCGACGTTGTTGCGGGTCATGCGGTTTCCCCACCGGTTGCGTAGCAGCGGACCGGCGTCACGGCCGTCGGCGGCCTGCTCGACCGCGGCACGGGTGCGTGGCGCGAGGGGGATGGTGGCGTCCTTGTCGCCCAGGCCATGGATGATGACGGTGTGGTGCCAGCGTTCCTCGGCGAGATCGTCGATGTCGATGCCGCACACCTCCGAGACCCGCAGCCCGTTGAGCAGCGGCAGACACGCCATCGCGTAGACCGCTCCACCGTTCTGGTCAGCGGCGTTGAGCCAGTCCGCCAGCTCGTGGCGGGTGAGCCTTGTCTGGCGCGGGGTCTCATCACGTGACGGACGCCGGACCGCAGCGCATCCACCCAACCCCGGACGGGCTTGCATGACCAGACCGGAACGGCTGCCTTGACGCCTCGTACATCGTGATGCTCGCGGCGCCTGATCCACAACCATCCGCTACCCGACGGCAACAAGCGGGTCGGCTACCTGTGCGCACTCGAGTTCGTGGCCCGCGACGGCGCCACGGTTCGCAACGCCCGGATCATCCATCTTGTAGGCACGCCTTGTCGGCACGCCACGGGTCGGGCTGTCAGACTCGGTGTCGTGGCTGCCCTGTCGATCTTTCCGCTCGCCGACCGCGATCTGTCGTTCGTGCGCGAGATGCTGTACGAGGCTGCCTTCTGGCGCGGCACCGTCGATGCGCCGCCGATCGATACGGCACTGAGCCTGCCGAGCCTCGGTATCTACCTCGAAGGTTGGGGGCGACCGGGGGACGATGGGCTGATCGCGAAGGTCGGCGATGAGCCGGCCGGGGCGGTCTGGGTCCGGCGGTACTCCGACGATGCGCACGGGTACGGCTACGTCGACGAGCTGACCCCCGAGCTGAGCATCGCGGTCGCGAGCGACCACCGTGGACGCGGTATCGGACGCTGTCTGATGACGGCGATCCTGGCTGAGCTTCACCTGCAGGCGATCGCGCAAGTGAGCTTGAGCGTGGAGGACGACAACCCCGCCCGCCAGCTCTACCAGAGCTTGGATTTCGTGACCTGGAGGGCCACCGACGGCGCGAGCACGATGCTGCGAACCCTGCCGTAACCCCCGTTGGTGCCACCCGCCCTGGCAGGACGAGCAACTCCCGTCATCCTCGCAGCGATTGCGGAAGTCCCGTTGCGAACGTTGCCAGACCAGGTCATACCTTGAAGTATGACCCACAAGGTTGGCCCCAAGGGGCAGGTTGTCATCCCGAAGGACCTTCGCGACGTGCTCGGTATCGAGCCCGGCGAAGAGGTCACCTTCTCGCGTGACGGCGACCATGTCGCGCACCATGGGCGCACGAAGACCTGCGCAACAGCTGACGCGCCCGGCCCGGGAGTTTCGAGCGACATTGAGCGCTTCCACCGACCCACTGCCCCACCCAGAACGGGACTTTCGAACGGGGTCCGGCACGCCGACCATGGCCCGCAGGACCGCAGTCGTCGGCGTCAGGGCTGTTCGCCGCGAGGGCCGAAGCGAGCTGTGACGGTGGGATCTGATCTCCTGTGACTGGCCGATACGCACCAGTGGTGGACGGTTGCCTGTGCGGTCCTTGGAACCGGCGAGGCTCCCGACACGGCTCGGTCTGGCCCGAGGCCAGCGGGTGTCCAGCCTGTCGCAGTCTCGACCGGGTTGTTCGTCATCCTCGCGGCGCAGGTCGGTAGCGCGAGGTAACGGGCCTCATCCCGGGTCCCGCCACGTCGGTAGGACCGCACCGCGGACCGTCCTGTGGCTAGCGTCTCTGCTGGCCCGGACGCGTTGCGGTCCGGTGGAGCAGGAGTCTGGTCGTGCTCACCAACCCCATCGTCCTGTTCGCGCTGGGTGGGGTGCTGCTGGTGGGTGGCGCCGAGCTACTGGTGCGCGGCGCGTCTCGGCTCGCGCTGGCTGCGGGCATCTCCCCGTTGGTCGTGGGGCTGACCGTGGTGGCGTTCGGGACCAGCGCACCGGAGCTGGCGGTGATGGTCGGATCGACGGTCACGGGGCAGGCCGACGTTGCGCTCGGCAACGTGGTCGGCTCCAACATCTTCAACATCCTGTTCATCCTCGGCCTGGCTGCCCTGATCCGCCCGCTTG
>JAWOCZ010000026.1:0-4529 GCA_046483565.1 Nitriliruptoraceae bacterium | reverse complement strand
CGAGGTGGCAGCCGCCCGCGAGGTGATCGCCGCGTTCGAGGCGGCTCGCGCCGAGGGCCGCGGCGTCGTCACCGTCGACGGCAAGCTGGTCGAGAACCTGCACGTCGAGCAGGCGCAGCAGGCACTGGCGCTGGTCGAGGCGATCGCGGCCCGGGAGGACTGAGCCTCCGGCGCGCCGAGCGGGGTGACCGGCCCGAGGTCGTCGACGACCTCCAGCACCTGCCCACCACCGCCGATCGCGACCACCTCGGTGGGCGCCACCGGGGCGCTCAGCACCGCGACGTGGACGCGGTGCCAGCCCACGAGCCGCACCCCGCTCTCCCGCAGGCCGAGGCCCGGCAGGCTCAGCCGGACGGAGTCGGCCGACCAGGGCGTCGAGCCGACCACGGCCGTGTGCCCGGTCCCGAGCTGGAACACCGACGCCTGGAGGCGGCCCGGCCACCGCTCGCCTCCGACGCGCTCGCGCTGACCGTCCACGGTGAGCGTGAAGCTCGGCGCGACGAGCCCAGGGGTGACCTGGACCTGCCACGTCCCGCCAGCCGCCGTCGCTCCGGAGGCCAGGGTCCGCGGGACGAGGCTCACCAGGAGCAGGCCGCCGATCACCAGCACGACGAGCACGAGCAGCAGCATGCGCTGGCGCGGACCGAAGGGCTCCAGGCCCGGGATGGGGTCCGGCTCACCGCTGGCAGCAGGCTGCTGAGCCACGTCCTGCCTCCCCCTCGATCACGACCGGCGCCCAGGCCGCAACCGGCAGCGTAACGGCTGCGACGGAGGGGGCCGTCCACCCCGGCTCGTCCGGTCAGGAGGCCGCTTCGCGCTGCTCCCCGTCGTCGCTGCCGTCCGGCTCCTGCACGGCGTCGGTGGCCGCCACCTCGAGGTCGCCCACCGTGCCGTCCACCGATCCCGGGCCGGTCGCCGCCACGGGCGCGGTGGTGGTCGGGTGCCGCCACCTCGTCGCCAGGGCGCGCAAGAACGCATCCGCCTCCTCGGCGCTGGGGGCGCCGCCGCCGAGACGGGCGGGGACCCACCACGCGCCCTGCGGCGTGCCGTCGGGGTAGCTGCGCTGGACCTCGTCCAACAGCACGGCCAACCGCTGCCGTAGCTGTTGCGTCACCACCTCGGGGTCGTCATCGGGACCGGGACGGACCGGCTCGCCGTAGCGGACGCTCACCGGCAGTCGCCAGGACCAGCGGGGCTTGCGTCCGGTGGTGTGGAAGCGGTGCGAACCCCACGACACGGTCGGGACCATCGGGACGCCGGCGGCCGCCGCCATGCGGGCAGCGCCGGGCTTGAAGGGCAGGAGCTCGAGCGACGGCGAGATCGTCTGCTCGGGCAGGACCAGGACCAACTCGCCGCGCTCCAGCGCGTCGATCGCCGAGGTGAGGGCGTCACGTCCGGCGCCGCGGTGGACCGGGATGTGCTCGGCGCGCCGCATGAACCAGCCGAAGACCGGGGTGGAGAACAGCGAGGCCTTGGCCAGGATGCGCACCGGCCGGCGCCACCGGCGGTACGGCAGCCAGCCGGAGGTGAAGAAGTCCCAGAAGGAGGTGTGGTTCGCCACGATGACGGCACCACCGTGGCGCGGGAGGTGCTCGACGCCCCGGACGTCCACGCGCCAGCGTTGCAGCCGCATGACCGCGTACGCGACCCAGGCGGCGAAGCGGTAGACCCAGCTGGCGCGCGGGTCCCCGTGGTGGTGGCGTCGGGGCATCGGGTTCTCCAGGGTGCGGTCACGGTGCCGAGCCCGGCTCGGCGGCATCATCGCCGGTCGCTCGGCGTTCGTCCACCCGGCGGGGCCCACCCGGGTCGGCGGGCTGCGCGGCGGTGGTGGGCCCACCCGGGTCGGTGGGCTGCGCGGCGGTGGTGGGCTCGCCCGGGTCCGTGGGCTGCGCGACGGTGGTGGGCCCACCCGGGTCGGCCGGGGGTGCCGGCGCGCTCCCGCCGAGGCGGGCCGGCACCCACCAGGCACCGGGCGGCGCACCATCGGGGTAGCTGCGCTGCAACACGTGGAGCAGCTCGGTCGTGGTCCGCTGGAGCCGGGTCGTCGCCGCCACCGGATCCTCGTCGGGGCCGACGTGGAGCGGGGGGGCGAAGGCCACCTCGACCGGGATGCCCCAGGCACGACGTGCGGAGAACGGGTACCCGGTGGTCACCAGGCGGTGGCTGCCCCAGCTCGCGCTCGGCACGATCGGCACGCCCGCCTGCTGGGCCATGCGAGCCGCCCCGGTGCGCATCGGCTGCACCTCGAAGGACGTCGAGATGCCGCCCTCGGGGGCCACCATCACCAACCCGCCGTGCTGCAGCACCTCGACGGCCGCGGCGTAGGAGCTCGCGCGGCTGCCTGGATCGGACCGCGCCACCGGGACGGCGCCGGCGAAGCGGACGATCCAGCGGGTCCGCCAGGAGTCCCACAGGTCGGCGCGGCCCAGGACCCGGACGGGACGTCCGAACCGGCGGTAGATCTCGTAGGCGGTGACCACGAAGTCGACGTGGCTCGTGTGGTTCCAGGTGACCACCGCCCCACCCCGTGCCGGGACGTTGCGCGTTCCCCGTGCGCGGAGTCGCCAGCGGGCCAGCCGCAGGCAGGTGATCGCGATCCAGGCCACGATCCGGAACCGGAGACTGGGCCGCTGGACGGGGGCGTCGCGACCGTGCTGGGCGTCGCCTCCGTGCTGGGTGCCGCCTCCGTGGTTCACGCCGGTGCCGGACCGCCGCGTGCGGTCCCGCGATCCTCCCCATCGTCACGTGCCGAGGCGTCCGGCCCACGGTCCTGCTCGCTCCAGGAGCGCTCGCGTTCCAGGTGCGCACGCAGCACCTCGTCGTGTTCGGGGGCGCCGCCACCCAGCCGCGCCGGCACCCAGTCGGCACCGGCCGGCGCACCATCCGGGTACTCCTCCTGGGCCTCGTGCAACAACGTGGTCAGGCGGTGCGCGAGCTCGGCGGTCACGGCGACGGGGTCGTCCTCCGGGCCCACGCTGAGCGGCGCCCCGAAACGGACGAGCACCGGCAGCTTGCGCACGAGCCGCTTCGGCCCGCCCTTGGTGAGCACGCGCTGGGTACCCCACCCGGCCACCGGCACGATCGGGACACCGGACAGCTGCGCCATCCGGGCAGCCCCGGTCCGCAGGGGCAGCAGCTCGAAGGACGGCGAGATGGTCTGCTCCGGCGCCACCGCCACCAGGTCCCCGCACCGCAGCGCGTCGATGGCGCCATCGAACGCCGAGGCCCGACCACTGAGCGAGGACCGGTCCACCGGGATGGCCCGCGCCCAGCGCACGATCCACCCGACCTTCCTGCTGGTCCAGATCTCGCGCTTGGCGAGGAACCGCAGCGGCCGACGCAGGATCCGGACTATGGGCCAGCCCACCATCACGAAGTCGAGGTAGGAATGGTGGTTGAAGGCCAGGACCGCGCCGCCGTGCCGGGGCACGTGCTCGAGTCCGCGCACATCGATCCGCCAGCGCAGGAGCCGCACGACGACGATCACGATGCGAGCGATCACACGCCAGAGCCAGGTCAGGTGCGCGGGTGCGGTGGTGGCGTCCATGGTCGGGCAGCGTAGACGCGCCGCACGGCCGCGGAACATGACCCGTACCTCACCCCTCCAGTAACTGGTCCACCGCGTCCAGCAGGCGATCCACCGTCGCGTGGGTGGCCCCCTCCCCCATCAACCCGACGCGCCAGGCCCGACCGGCGAAGGGCCCGAGGCCGCCACCCACCTCGATGCCGTGCTCGACGAGTAGCCGGCGGCGCAGCTCCGCCTCGTCGACCTGGTCCGGCCACGCCAGCGTGGTCAGCTGCGGCAGCCGCGCACCGGACGCCGCCAGGAGTTCCGCATCGCGGTCCTGGATGTGCTCCTGGAACAACGCGCCCACCTCGGCGTGTCGTGCCCACCGGGTCTCGAGCCCCTCGGCCAGCACCCGGCGCAGCCCCTCGTGCAGTCCCAGCAGTGCACTGATCGGCGCGGTGTGGTGGTAGGCGCGTTCCGCCCCCCAGTACCGGCGGATCGCGGCGACATCGAGGTACCAGGACCGCACCGGGGAGGTCCGCCCGTCGATGACCGCCTCGGCCTTGGGGCTGAAGGTGATCGGTGCGAGCCCGGGCGGCACGGACAGGCACTTCTGGGTGCCCGAGTAGACGACGTCGAGGTGCCAGTCGTCGACCTCCAACGGCACGCCGGCCAGTCCGGTGACGGTGTCGACGAGCAGCAACGCATCGGTCTCGGCGACCAGGACACCGATCTCCTCGAGCGGCTGCTGCGCCCCGGTGGAGGTCTCCGCGTGGACGAGTGCCACCATCCTGGCGTGAGGGTGGGCGGCCAGCGCTTCGGCGACCCGTTCCGGTGCGAACACCCGACCCCACTCCTCCTCGAGGACGACCACCTCGGCGCCGGCACGCCGAGCGGTATCCGCGATCCGGCCACCGAAGACGCCGTTGACGCCGACGATGACCGTGTCGCCCGGCTCCACGAGGTTGACGACCGCCGTCTCCATGCCGGCGCTCCCCGTGCCCGACACGGCGTAGGTCAG
>JAWOCZ010000227.1:0-25695 GCA_046483565.1 Nitriliruptoraceae bacterium | reverse complement strand
CAGCAGATGCAGGTGGCTGATGCCGGCTTCCGCGAGCGCCCGCAGGTGCCGGGTGCCGTGACTGCCGGGAAGGGTGAACGCGCGGTAGGTCCCGCGGAGCGCGGCCGGCACGCTGTCGTCCGTCGCGGAGAAGTCCCGCAGGTGCAGCTCGTAGACGACCATCCCCGCCTGGCTCCCGAAGGCGGGCTTGGCCGTCCCGGTCGCCCAGCCGGGTGGCGCCAGTTGCGGATCGTCCAGGTCCGCCAGGTCGAACAGGAGCGAGAACTGCGAGTCCGCTGTCAGCGCCACCGACCACGGATCGGTGACCAGGTGGCGCACCACGCGGTCCGCACCGGGGTCGTAGACCTCGATCGCGTACCGGTAGGCGTGGCCGGCCCAGTCCGCCTCGCCGAGGATCGACCACACCCCCTGGCCTCCCCGGGTGAGCGGGAGGACGCGTTCGTCCGGGCCGGAACCATCCGGGCCGCGTTCGCCGGGGCCGCGACCATCCGGGCCGCCACGGTCCGGGCGGCGATCGTCCGGGGTGCGGACACCCGGGGAGTGGCCCGTGGGCGCCGGTGTCAGGTGGAGGTGGACGCTCCGGGCCGTCGGCGCCCACAGTGCGCAACTCGGCCGACCCTGCTCGTCCCAGCGCACCCCGAGCGCCTGGCTGGTCGCGAACCGCTCGTCGATCGCGAGCGCGGTCTGCACCCCGGTGGCGGCCAGTAGGCGTCCAGCAGCATCGGTGGTGCTGACCGCCAGCTGTCCGACGAGCCACGCGTCGGCCACCTCGACGTCGAGGTGGTAGGCGGGCCGTCCGGCGAGGTGGCGGTACCCGTCCCGCGCCGTCAACTCCTCGGGCAGCCCGCCCGGGAGGGCTCGCAGTGCCACCTCGGTGTCGGCGCCGGTCAGACATCCACCGTCCACGCGCAGCCCGCCGTCTCGTCCCACGTGCAGCCACGAGCGCGCGCCCGCTGTCGTGGCGGCCGGATGGGGCCAGGTCAGCAGCTGGGAGGTGACCAGGTGCGCCCGACGCCACCGCAGCTCGAGGTGGTCGTCCGGATCGGGGGAGGGGGGCGAGGTTGGACACACGGGGAGCAGTGTGGCAGGTCGCCTAGGGTGGCGGGGGTGACCCGACCTCCAGCGCCTGCCGCGGCTGACCTCGCTGCGTTGCTCCCCCCCGACATCGACCTGCGGACCGGCGGGGGACTGCGGCCCGACGCGCCGGCGGAGGACGTCGAGCAGGTCTGGTACGGCGTCGTCTGGGGACGGCTCGGCCGCGGGGATCTGGCCTGGGCCTGGTGGGATCGGCTGTCCACGCCGACCCTGCAGCCGTGGCTGGCCGCGGAGCGGGGCCGTCTGCTGCGCGAGCTCGGAGGGCACCCGGCGGCGCAACGGCTCGAGAGCGCGGCGCTGTCGCGTGCCACCGACGCGCTCGATGGGGTGATGCTGACGGTGTCGCTGGCGGCGGACGCCGTCGGGCAGGCCGAGGCGGACCTGGCCCGTCGACACCTGGCCTCGGCGCGCCGGGAGCTCGCGGCGCAGCCCTGGTCGCCGCGACGTGATCGGCAGTGGCTGCGTGCCGGCTGGGTCGCGGTGGAGATCGCGCTGCTGACGGGGGAGGGGTCGCCGGTCGGGGCGCTGCCGTCGTGGCGATCACGCGGTGATGCGCCCGGGCCGGCGTCCGCACCACCGGCACCGTCCCACGCGCACCCGCAAGGGACGTCGCGGTCGCCCCAGCCGCCGCGGTCGGACCAGATGCGGTCGTCGCCCGGCACCGAGGCCTTGCTGCTGCCGTCGGCCTACCGATCGGCGTCACGCTTCCACGTGGCCAAGGGCTGTCTGTTCGCCGGTGTGGTGTGCAGCGATCAGGAGCTGCTCGCCCTCGCAGCGGACCTGGCGCCGCCGGCACTGCTGTGGGCGGTGCACCTGGCGCGCGCCTCGCTCGGCGTCGGGGGTGCCGCCGAGGCCGCCGCCGCAGCGCGGGCCCGCGTCGTCCCACTGCCGGCGATCGGGTAGGCCGGCGGAGCGAGGTGCGCGGTTGCGGCCGTGGTCGGCGGTAGAGTCGTCCACCGATGGCCAAGCGTCCCGTGAACCGATCCGAGCGACCCTCGCATCCGCCCCTGTGGCTGGTCGAGGGTCTGGACATCGTGTCCCGCAAGCGGGTGCTGCTGGCCTCGGTCGTCCTGGCCGTCGTGTTCGTCGGCGCCCTCTCCGCCGTGCTCTTCCCCGGGGTCGTGCCGCGGACGCCCGTGGTCGGCGCAGCCATCGGTCTGGCGGCCCTGCTGCTGGGCCTGGCAGCCGCCGTGGCGAGCGACGCGACCGATCTGATCGTCCGTGGCCCGCGCCACGTGGCAGCTGCCGGCGGTGAACTGGTGGCCGTCCTGCCGCGCGATCCCAGCGTGGTGTCCGCGGGGCCGCTGGCGACCGCGGTGCTCGAGGTGCGGGAGCCGGGCGTCCCCCTGCTGCTCGCTCTCGCGACCGCTGGGCGGGATGCCCGGCGTTCGAACGCCTGGACCGACGCGATCGCGCGGTCGTTGGTCGGCGAAGGGGTCGGTGTCCTCAGGGTCGATCTGGCGTCGGGTCGTTCCGAGCAGGCGGGTCTGGTCGAGGTGGTCCGCGACGGGCTGCGCCTGGCGGACGCCGTGTCCTTCGAGCCAGGCCTCAAGCTCGCCCAGCTGTCGGCGGGACGCGATCACGCCGAGGCGCTGGTGGCGCTCACCGAGCTTCCTGGCCGACTGCCCCGTGATCTCGACATCATGCTGGTCTCGTTGCCCACGGCCGCGAGCCGCTCGGTGGTGGCGGCGGCCACGGCTCTCGATCACGTGCTCGTCGTCGTCGAGCGTGACCGGACGTCCCGTGTGGACCTCATCGCGAGCCTCGATGCCCTGGAAGCGGCGGGCACGCATGCACAGGCGGTGCTGCTGGACACGCAGACGGCGCTGCGCCTGGCGCCGCCGGTCGCGCCGGGAGCCGAGCTGCAGGGGACGCGCAAGCGCGCCATCTCGTCCACCGTGGGCACCGCACCGGTCGTGGCGCCGGGCTCCGAGGGTGAACGTGTCGCGGTGCCCGATGGCGAGGACATGTCGGCCGGCGAGGCGACGGACGACGTGCCGGAAGACCGCGTTGCGGACGACGAGGTGTCGGAAGACCGCGTGGCGGACGACGTGCCGGCGGACGAGGTGTCGGACGACGACCGCGATCAAGCCGACGTCGCTGCTGCGTCGGTGCCGCTGGCGGGGCCGTTGGCCGCCGGTGTCGCCGGCGCCGGGGTGGCCGCCGGGCTCGGTGCCATCGCCTCCGAGCAGGAAGCGGGGGACGAGCTCGACGATGCCGCACCGGGCGCCGAGGACGACCTCGCGGTCGAGGCTGACACCGCCGCGGAGGCCGCACCGGGTGCCGAGGACGACCTGGCGGTCGAGGCTGACACCGCCCCGGAGGCCGCATCGGGGGCCGAGGACGGAGACGGCACGGAACCTGCCGGCGAGCAGCGGGACGTCGAGCTGCTCGAGGCCGCTGCGGCAGCGACGGCGATGTCGATCGCTGCTGCCGAGGACGAGCCTCTGGACGAGCACTTCGAGGCGTTGCCGGCGTCGCACGATCTCGAGGACGAGCTGACGCAGCCCGATGAGGCGCCACTGGTCGAGGAGATCGTCGAGCTACCGGCCGAGGAGCACCACCCTGAGGGTGACACGCCGGACGAGGCGCCCGCCCCGGCGATGGCCGAAGACGGCTCCTCCAGCGACGCTCTCGAGGAGGACGATCCCACCGACCGACTGCCCCCGGTCGTGACGGCCGACACGCCCGACACGGCCGACACGCCCGAACCGGACCTCTTCGCCGCGGGGGACGAGGATCTGCTGCGCACCACGGCGCGGCTGGCCATGCTCGCCGACGATCTCGAGCTACGCGGCCGGGGTGAGGCGGACGTCGACACGACCGCCCTCGACGAGCCGGACCGCAACGAGCACGACGGACGGGCCTGAGCTCCGAACGCCGATATCGGACCACGTCGAAGGCCCGACATGCAGCTGCTGCGCACACCGCGCGCCACCTCGCTGGTGGTGCTCTGCCTCGGTGTCTTCGCACTGATCCTGTCGGCCTGCAGCACCGATCAGCCCTCGTCCGTCACGTGGCGCAACGTGGAACTGGAGCTGCCCGACGGGTGGTACGTGTTCGAGGAGGAGGACGACCGCCTCAGCATCTCGAACCAGGACATCGGGATCGGGGACGTCGCGGGGACCCCGGCGGACTGGCCCGAGGGCGACGTCGTCGCCATGTTCTTCACCTACGAGCCGGAGACCCTGCCGGACGACTGGCGCGAGCTGCTGGCCCGGCTCGATGCGGAGATCGAGACCGATGCGGCGCTGACCCTGCAGGGCGACGTTCCGGCGACACAGCTCGTCTACCGGTACGAGACCGAGGGTGTCCAGACCCGCGAGATGGCCGTCGTGATCCCCTCCCGGTCGATCGTGCTGCTCGCCCAGCCGGTGCCGACCCCGGGTGACGAGGACGTCAGCGATGTGTTCCTCGCCTACCTCGACGAGATGATGGGGGTCCTGGAGTCGGCCACCTTCGGAGCCCCGGTGCTCGACTGACCCTGCGCTGGTTGGCCCGACAGCGTTCCGTGGCGACTGAACACCTGCGTGAGCGCCAGGGCTAGCCTCGGCACCAGATATCCACGGCCTTCGATCCGCGGGGAGTAGCCCAGACATGCACATCACCGTCATCGGCGTCGGCCACGTTGGCCTCGTGTCAGCTGCTGCGTTCGCCCGTTGGGGCCACCAGGTCGTCGGCTACGACGACGACGCCACGAAGATCGTGCAGATGCAGGGTGGTGAAGCGTGGTTCTTCGAGCCAGGGCTCGATGAGCTCATGGCCGAGGCCACAACGCAGGGCCGGCTCACGTTCACGAGCGACCCGGACGCCGCTCTGCGGGACGCCGAGGTGGTGTTCGTCTGTGTAGGCACACCGCCGCTTCCGGGGGGCGGTCCCAACCTGTCCTACGTGGAGGCAGTCGGCCGCTCCGTCGTCGAGCACGCAGCGCGGGACCTGCTGCTCGTCGAGAAGTCGACGGTCCCGGCCAACACCGGCAGGCGCTTGGAGCAGGTGATCCAACGGGAGTCCGAGCGACTCGGCACGGGGCACCGGATAGAGGTGGCCTCCAACCCTGAGTTCCTGAAGGAGGGTGCGGCCGTCGAGGACACCCTGCATCCCGATCGTGTCGTGTACGGCACGTCCTCGGAGTGGTCCCGTGACCTGCTCCGACAGGTCTACGCGACGCTGGTCCGCGAGGACCAGATGCCGGTCGTCGAGACCGACGTCCCCACCGCGGAGCTGATCAAGCACGCCTCCAACGCCTTCCTGGCCACGCGGATCTCCTTCATCAACGCCGTGTCGCAGATCTGTGACCGCGTGGGGGCAGACGTCAAGGTCGTGGCGGAGGGCATGGGGCACGACGTGCGCATCGGCTCCCGGTTCCTGCAGGCCGGACTCGGCTACGGGGGCTCCTGTTTCCCCAAGGACGTGGATGCGTTCGCCCACCTCGCCCGGCAGGTCGGTTACGACTTCGCCCTGCTCGACGAGGTCCATGCGATCAACGTCGCCCAGCGTTCATCGGTGATCGCGAAGCTCGAGGGTGAGCTGTGGCACCTGTCCGGGAAGACGGTCGCGGTCCTCGGTGCCGCCTTCAAACCGGGCACCGACGACCTGCGGGAGTCGCCAGCGGTCCACCTGGCCAACGAACTGATGGAAGCCGGTGCCGAGGTGCGGGTCCACGACCCGATCGCGTTGCCGAACCTCGCGCAAGAGCAGCCTCATCTCCCGCAGGTCGACACCATCGAGAAGGCACTCGAAGGCGCCCATGCCGCGGTTATCGCGACCGACTGGCCGGAGTACACGGCGATCACCCCGGCGACCTACCGCGACCGGCTCGCCTACCCCATCATCGTCGATGCCCGCAACATCTACGACCCCAGGGCGATGCTCGATGCGGGCCTGCACTACCACGCGATGGGCAGGCCCAGCGTCGGTCGTTGAGGGCAGCGGGGGCAGGAGCGGGCTTCCACGGGGGTCCGAAGGCCATGACTCTCTCGGAGAGATGGCGCCCTCGATCCGGCCGGGCAGATCAGCCGAAGTGTCGGAAGAGCATCGACGCCGTCTGCGCTCGGGTGACCCGGTCGGTCGGACAGTAGCGGTCGATCCTGCAGCCATTGGTGATCCCGGCTGCGGCCAGGGCGCCGACCGATCCGCCGTGGGTCTCTCCGGTGTCGAGGAACGGGGACGGCGCGGGCTCGAGGTTGAGCGCCCGGGCGTAGAAGCTCGCGAGCTGCTCGCGGGTCAGTTGCACGTCGACGCAGAATTCGTCTTGGTTGCAGCCGTTGGTCAGGCCGGCAGCCGCCAGGGCTTCCACATCGAGGGCCACCTCGCCGCTGACGTCGGTGAAGAGCCCCGCGGCACTGGTGGGGCGGTCGAGTTGGAGAGCGCGGACCAGCATGGTCGCGAACTCCCCACGCGTGACAGCGTCAGCAGGGCAGAAGCGCGAGACCCCACAGGCCTCGGCGATGTCTTCCTGGAACACGTGCTGGATCGCGGCCGCGTGGACGCTACCCCCACTCACGTCGCCGAAGAACACGGTCGACGGCGCGCTGAGCGTGACCGTGCCGGCGGGGCGCCGGAAGTTCTGCGTCACCCACACGCGGGAGCCCTCGACCACGACGCCGATGCCGACCTCCGACACTCGGTCGTCCAGGATGTTGTCTCGATGTCCTTCGGAGTCCATCAGTGCCCGGTGGATCGACTCGACGCTGGGGCCGTAGCCGACGTTCTCCGACAAGCGCTGCCATCCGGTGATCTGGGTGGAGAAGCTCGGGTTGTGGTGCAGCCGCCCCTGGCTGGCCATGACCGCGCTGTGCTCACGGGCGACGGTGCGGATGTCGGCGTGTTCGGTCAGCGCACCGAGCCCCTGCTTGGCGCGTTCGACGTTGACGAGCGCGAGGAGGTCCTGCTCCAGTCCGCGTGTCGAGGTGGAAGCCTGGGCCGCCGGCGCCGGGACGACCAGGGCGAGGAGCAAGCCGACGACGAGCAGCGGTTGCAACACCACGCGGAGGACGTGGCTCAAGCTGGGCATGGATGCCACCTCTCGAGCAGAGCGAGAACGGGGGACGACGAGGTCCTGGCCACGTCATCGGTTCCTTCGACCCGTCTCTTAACTCTCCGCGTCAGAAAAGAGCGCTCTGTGCTACTGATCAGACACGTCGCGCACCCTGCCCTTGCTGTGATCGGTGTTGCTCTTGTGCGCATGAAGCACACCTGTAGCCGGAAGTGGTCACTCCACGCACGGCAGACGGACGTATCGGGGTCGGTGGTTGTCGTAGCGGTGATCCGAGGTCAGGCTTCGGCCTTTTCGTGCCGATGATGTGCTCGAGTCCGTCAGTGTTGGCAGTGGCGCCGTCCGGTCACGACCACCCGGCTAGGACGCGGGATCTGGTAGGACCTGAGCAACCACGAGCCACGTCTACGGGCAGTTTCGCCCCCCACACGTTCCGTCCACACGCACCGCAGCCGGCCTCGGGCGCGCTGCGAACTAGGTGACCGACGATGCCCACGCGTTCCTCCCTGAACCCGGCGACCACCTCGTTGTCGTCGTCGCTCACGACCCGCGGCGGTCGAGCCCGCAGACGCCTGCCGGTCCGTGGCGCCCCGCGTGGTGGCACCGTGCAGCGTTCCCAGGCGGGCTGGGGAGGACGTGCAGCGGCCCGACTGCTGGTGGTCGCCACCGTGGTCGCCGTGCTCGTCCCGCTCGATCAGGCGGAGTCGTGGACCACCCCCGTCACCTTGAGCGAGACGATCTCGGGTATCGCTGTCGCCGAGGGGGTCGCCGCCGATCGGGCCGCGGTCGCCGACGGCGAGGTGGTCACCAGCGGTGCTGCCACCGCGGTGGCCCTGCAATCGGTGCCACTGGAGGCGCCGATCGCCTTCAGCGCCGTCGGGTTCAGCGCACCGGCGAGCACCACCGCCATCCACCTGCGTTCCTCTGAGGACGGCGAAGTGTGGACCGAGTGGGGCGTGGCCACCATCCTCGATGCCCAGGACGGACCGGATGCCGGCATGGGCGAGGAGCAGGTGACCGCCGCTCTGGTGCAGACCGATGCCGTGTGGGTCGGCGAGGCCCGCTACCTCCAACTCGATGTCGTCGGCGCCAGTCCGGAGGATGTCGAGGTGACCATCATCGACTCGATGCACCTCAACGATGGGCCGGTCGAGCGACACGTGGAGGGTGCAGTGGGCTCACCCGCGGAGGCGGACGGCCTCGAGATCGTCTCTCGCGCCCAGTGGGGCGCCGACGAGTCGCTCGGCTCGGACACCAGGATCGCCAAGGACGTCGACATGGGCATCGTCCACCACACGGCCCACAGCGGTTCCTCCTCGGTGGCCAACAGCTACACCCGGGAGGAAGCGCCCGGGCTGGTCCGCGCGATGCACCGCTACCACACCCGATCCCTCGGGTGGGCGGACATCGGCTACAACGTCTTGGTCGACCGCTTCGGCACGGTCTACGAGGGCCGCAAGGGGGGCTTCACCAACGGGGTCATCGGCGCCCATGCCGCAGGCTGGAACACCGGCTCCTTCGGCGTGTCGGTCATCGGCAACTTCGTTGAGGTCCAGGCGTCCGCGGCGGCGATCGAGGCACTGACAGAGGTCATCGCGATCAAGTCGGCGATCCACGGCATCGACCCGAACGGCTGGACCGACCAGGTCGGAAGCGGCGCCTGGCGACCCACGATCATCGGGCACAAGGATGTCGGCCAGACCTCCTGCCCAGGGCTGATCCATGGTCTCCTGCCGCAGATCCGGGACAACGCACAGGAGCTGGCCGTGCGCTTCCCCGACGTCGAGTCCACCTCACCCCACCGTGGCTCGGTCATGGCGCTGGCGGATGCGGGAGTGACCTATGGGTGCGAGCTCAACCTCTACTGCCCGGATGACACGTTGACGCGTGCTCAGGCCGCAAGCTTCATGGTCCGGGCCTTCGACCTCACCCCGATCCCCGGCTCGCGCTTCTCCGACGTTCGTGTGGGGGAGACGCACTCGGCGGAGATCAACGCCCTCGCCGAGCAGGGCTGGCTCATCGGCTATGACGATGGGACCTTCAGACCCGGGGAGTTCCTCACACGCGGTCAGGTGGCCACGCTGCTGTCCCGGAGCTTCGCGGAGCGCCTGGATCGGGTGGTCGAGTCACCGGCTCCCTATCCGGACGTCACCATCTTCCATTCGCACTACGACGGCATCATGACCCTGGCGGAGTTCGACATCCGTGGGGATTGCGGCCGCGGCGACTTCTGTCCGAACGATCCGGTGCAGCGCGACTCGACGGCGACCTTCGTCTATCTCGTGCGCCAGGCACACGGCCTCGATTGAGAAGCCGATAGGTCTGTCCGCGCCGCGGGTTCTCCCAGCGGCGCGGACAGACGAGGACCAGCCGACCCCCGGGCTGGCCGACTCGGCCTGCAGCTCGGCCGAAGCGCCCTCGTCGCCCGGGTTGAACAGCTGGCGGGCAGCCGGGGACGCATCTTGGTTCTCGCGGCGGGTGATCTCGGTGGGGTGTGGGTCCCCGACCAGCTGTGGCACTGGCTCGGCATCGACGTGACGTCGACCTACTTCGAGCTCGATTCCGCGGACGGCGAACTCGCCGACGACACCGACGGTCGCACCGGACCGCGTGGATCGCTGACGCCGGGTTCGCGTCCGACGACGACCGCAAGGTGTTGAGCCAGGGCGGGGTTCATCGTCGCCGATCGGATGCGCGGCCGGGCCGCCGAGGTGGTCAGCCCGGTCACGGCAGGGCCGGTTCCGCACCGGAGCCTCCACCACCGTGACGGTGGCAGTGACATCGTGGCAGTCAAGGACATCTCCGCCGGGGCCGGACCCTCACGGCCGCGGTTCGTGATGGTCCGCAACCTCCGACAGGCCAAGCGGGACGCCCACCCCCGTGCCGGGTTCGTCGCCCTGTTGGCGTCCCGCATCGACGGGTCCGACGCGCTCGAGCCGGATGCTCGGGCGCAGCCACGACAGGCCGGTCAGGTGAGCTGGGTCGGCCTGGCCCGACCGCGTCAGCGGGATCCGAACTCGATCCCGCGTGCCAGGAACGACGCGATCCGGTCCCGGCGCACGTCCTCGTGACCGCAGAAGCGCCCGTCGTCGCTACATCCGTTCGTAACCCCGACTTCGGCTATCGCGTCGATCGCATCGGCATGGGCCGAGCCCGGCCGCACGTCTTCGAACCCTGCGCTGTGGGTGGCGTCCGGCACCTGGAAGCCCCGTACCAGCACCGATGCCAGTTGGGCACGGCTCAGGGCCTCCTCGGGCCCGAAGGAGCCGTCGGTGTAGCCGTGCAGCACGTCGGCCTCGTCCACAGCGGCGATCGCGCCCGCCCGCGGGTCGGTCACCGGCACATCGGGGAAGGGTGCGTCACGTAGCTCTGAGGCGGTGGGGAGCTCGAGCGCAGCGGCGATGGCGACGGCGAGGTCGCCGCGAGGCAGCGAGTCGGCGGGGCAGTACCGCTCGTCGGTGCAGCCCTCCAGGACGCCCGCACGGACGAGAGCTTCGATCGCCGGGCCGTGTGTGCCATCCGGGTTGACGTCGGCGAAGAGGCCGCCGTGCTCGCGCCAGTCGGTCTCGGTCGGCGCATCCGGCTGGTCGGCCTCGCCGTCCCCTGAGGTGGCCGGCGCCGGCTCGTCGTCCACGACGTCGCCGCGGTCGAGCGCCGCGACGAGCGAGTGGTAGGGGTTGATGCGGTAGGTCGCGTCGGGATCGGTCACCTCGATCTCGAAGTGGAGGTGGCTCACGACGCCCTTGGCGTTCCCGGAGTCGCCGTTCCACCCGATCAGCTCCCCCCGTTCGACGCGCAGCCCGGTGGCGCTGCCGTCGGTGCGGATCGCCTCGACGATCCGGGGGGCGTAGGCATGTTCGACGCCGCCGGCATCATCATCCAGCCACCGGCCGTCGGCGTCGCGTTGCGGTGTGTCGTTGTTGAGGTGGACGTAGGAGTAGCGACGGCCGTCGTCCCCACGGATCGAGACCATCCACCCGTAGCTGGGCTCCGGGTAGGGCGCCCAGGTGATGGTGCCTCCCACAGCTGCGACGATCGGGCGGTGCTTGGGTGCCATCAGATCCGTGGCGGCATGCAGGCGGCTCCCCCCGCCGCGCAGCCGCAGGAAGTCGTCGATGAAGCGCACGTCGCGGTCGGTGTTGGCGACGGGGAAGGTGAGGTCGACGACCTGTTCCGTGATGTCCACCGTGGGTGTCTGAGGCAGATCCCCGGGTGCAGGTGTGATGGCCAGCGCCGTACCCGCCGGGCCGAGCAGCAGGGTCGCGGTCAGCACCGCCGTGAGGCCGCGGGAGGTTCGTCGCCGTCGACCCGAGCCTCCTGAGATGTGTATGGCTGACCGTCCGCCCGATGTCGTGCGTCCGGAGATGCTGCTCGTCGCGGACCGGTCGTTCACGCTGGGGGAGGACACATGGACTCCGAGGTGATGTTTCTGGGGATCGGCAGGTGCACCGACGCGTCCGGCGCACTATCTCCATCGCGGTATCGGCAGCTCCCCGGGGTCTGCTTGAGCTCTCTCGCCCACGGGCATCCGCCGAACCGCACCTGGCCGGCGGTAGTCTGCCAGGCTCACCGCCCTCAACCCACCGTTCCGGTTCCCGGAGTGCCACCGTGTCTCTCGCCATCATCCGTCTCGATCGTGTCGGTGACGTCGCCGCCGGGGTGGTCTTCGACGATGTCGGTCACCGCAGCATCGGTCCTGGTCACGGGAAGGTGAGGTGAGACGGTTGTCGACCATCTCGACCGGTTCCGACGACACCGCGGCGGACGCGCCCCCGGTGCCCGCTGCGGAAGCTCCCCCGGTGCCGGCGGCGGACGCGCCAGCCGTACCGGCCGCTGCCACCTCTGGTGACGGCGCGGTCGGCGCGCCGCGTCGGCCCGACGTGTCGATCATCCTCCCTGCCTACAACGAACTGGGCCATCTCGACGTCGAGGTGGCACGCATCACCGCCTCGATGGATGCCTCCCAGTACACCTGGGAGATCATCGCGGTCGACGACTGTTCCTCCGATGGCACCCGTGAACGCTTACGGGAGCTGGCCGCGACCGATGAACGGATCCGGCTGTTCGAACATCGGCGGAACCTCGGTTCCGGGGGGGCCCGACGGACGGGTACACGGGCATCTCGCGGCCGGTTCGTCGTGTGGACCGACGTGGACATGACCTACCCCAACGACCGGATCCCCTGGCTGGTCGACCAGCTCGGCGAGGATGATCAGCTGGTCGGGGCCCGCACGACCGAGGAGGGGACCCACAAGTTCGCACGGGTGCCGGCCAAGTGGGCCGTCCGGCGGCTCGCCCAGTACCTGACCCAGCAGGAGATCCCCGACCTCAACTCCGGGTTCAGGGTGTTCAGGAGAGAGCAGGCCGTACGGTTCCTGCACCAGCTACCCAACGGGTTCTCCTGTGTGACGACGATGACGATGTCGTTCATGTCGGACGGGCTGAGCGTGTCCTACGTGGATATCCCCTACGCCGCCCGCAAGGGGGAGTCGAAGTTCCACTGGTACCGCGACACCCGCAAGTACCTGCTGCAGGTCGTGCGGATGATCCTCGGCTACGAGCCGCTCCGGGTGTTCATGCCGCTCGGGCTCATGCTGCTGTTCTTCGGACTGGGCAAGCTCGGCTATGACTTCGTCACCAAGGACCTGCGGCTCGCGACGAACACGCTGCTGATCCTGTTCGCGGCCTTCCAGGTCATCTCGATCGGGTTGCTCGCTGACCTGGTGGTACGGGTGTCCAAACCCCAGGTGCGCGATCCGTTGGAGCCGGAGCGCGGTCGCTGACGGCGGGCCGGCGGGAGAGGCACGGCTTGAGATGACCTGCACGGCCAGATCGACGTCGGCGAGGAGGCAGCGGCGTTCCCCGGTGTCCGCTTCCGGGATCCCGGTGCCGATGGCTACCGTGCGGCGGACGCGTGCTCCGTCCCGATCACGGTCCGGCTGGCACGTCCGCCTGCTCCTGCCACTCGCCGTCTGCCAGGACCCGCCATCGTGATCCACGTCTTCCTGGGCACCAAGGCCCAGTACATCAAGACGGCCCCGTTGCTCCGGCTGCTCGACGCCGGTGAGGTGCCCTATCGCCTCATCGACTCCGGTCAGCACGCGAGCCTCTCCGAGGGGCTGCGCGGCGAGTTGGGGGTCAGGGCGCCGGATCACCGCCTTGCCGAGGGCGTCGACATCACCCGCATCCCCCAGGCGATCGCGTGGGCGGCGAAGCTGGCGGTCAAGCTGCTCAGTGCCCGTCGGCTCCGCGCCGAGGTGTTCGGTGGCCACGGCGGGGTGTGCGTCGTCCACGGCGACACGCCCTCCACCCTGCTGTCCACGTTGATGGCCAAGCGGGCGGGGCTGGCCGTGGCGCACCTTGAGGCGGGGCTGCGGTCCAAGCACCTGTTCCACCCCTTCCCGGAGGAGCTGATCCGGGTCGTGGTCATGCGTCTGTCCGACCTGCTGTTCGCGCCCGGTCAGGAAGCCGTCGACAACCTCCGTGCGATGAAGGTGCGCGGCGAGGTGGTGCTGCTGCCCGGCAACACCGTCCTCGAGGCGCTGCACCACGAACTCGGTTCGCGCGCAGACACGCCGTTGGGTACGGCGATGGCCGAGAACCGGTCGCTAGCGGCGCGCGAGGCGGCTGAGCCCTCCCCGGCCACGCCCGTGATCGTGACGCTGCACCGGGTGGAGAACCTCAATCGCCGCGAGCGCGTCGAGCAGTTGGTCGCCCTGGTCGAGCGGATCGCCGCCCAAGCGCGGGTGCGCTTCGTCCAGCACGGCCCGACGATCGACACGCTGCGCAAGCACGCGCTCGACCGGCGTCTGGCGGCTGCGGGGGTCGAGCTCGTCGGGCTGGCCTCCCACGGAGAGTTCGTCGCGATGCTCGCCGACGCGCCCTTCGTGATCACCGACGGCGGCTCGATCCAAGAGGAGTGCGCGCTGCTCGGCACGCCGACCCTGTTGTGGCGGGCCCACACCGAGCGGCCCGACGGTATCGGCGCCAACGTCGTCATCTCCGGCTACGACGCCGAGGTGGTGGCGGGCTTCCTCGCGGATCCCGAGGCGCACCGGGCCGGGTCCGTCGACACCGGTGCGACCACGCCCTCGCGGCTCGTGCTCGAGCATCTCGACTGGTTCCGCTGACCGGATGTGGGTGCCGTTTCGCCGCTCCGCTCACCGGCCGCGGTCCTGCGTCCGGGTGATACCCGGCGTGTGGTCGGAGGAGCGCGAACGGGACCTCGTCCACCTTCTCGGGCCGTGCACCGCCCGCCCTTCAGCACTGCGGGGTCTGTGCCGATGCAGGGCTGACAGCCACCGTGACGCTGTGCGGACGGCAGCGATGTCGGGCGCCGGCGTCCGATGCAGGGGTGGCACCGACCGCCCGGGAGGGACCGTGGGTTCCACAACCGTCATCGCGCGATCATCTCGAGTTGCCGCAGGTGCACACCGACGGCTGCGACCCGGACCTGTCGTCACGGCGACGGTGCTCGTCCTGTGTGCCCTGTTGGTCCTGACGGCCCAGGGGGTGGCCCCGGCTGCTGCTCAGGAACCCGGTGAGGTGGAGGACGTCCTCGCGCCCGACGCCGGCTACGAGGTCCGTTCCAGCGTGCGCGCAACCGGCGACATCGCACCGGATGTCCGGATCAGTGGCCAGGGCTGGGGGCACGGCGTCGGGATGAGCCAGATCGGCGCCCACGCGCAGGCCCTGGCCGGGCGTGATGCCGAACAGATCCTCACCCACTACTACTCGGGCACGCAGATCACCACCGATACCCGTGCCAGTGAACAGCGGATCCGGGCCGGGATCGTCACCGACGTGGAAGCGAGCCCGATCCGGGCATTGGACGCCGAGCTGTCCTGGCAGTTGTGCTCCCCGCCCGAATCTGCCGCGGGCAACGGTCGCGTCGATGCCGAGCGATGCGCCGAGTGGTTCACGCAGGCTGCCGGGGAGCAGCTGCGGGTCCGTCCGCTGCCGACCTCCGGGGTCACGACCCCCAACGGGGTCCAGACCCACGCCGGTGACGATGTGACCACCCTGGTGGCGGTGGGCGAGCCCGACGAAGTGGTCCCGGCGCCTGACGGCGGCATCCTCATCCAGCGCCGGGTCGGTGAGAGTTGGCAGGCGCATCGGGCCTACGTCACCCCCGACGACGGCCGTGGGGCCGCGCAACTGCCGGTCGCACGAGCCCTGCACGGGACGGAGCGCATCGCAGCGCAGACCTACCAGGGGGACAGCGGGGCCCCAGACGGCGAACGGACCTATGCCCACGGGTGGCGCGACTTCCACCTCACCACGGCCGTCGCCGACGGGGAGGTCTCCTACGCGCTGACCGTGGTCCAAGACGTCGACTCGATCGAGCAGTACCTGCAGGGCCTCGACGAGGTGCCGAGTTCCTGGCCGGCGGCGGCACTGGAGGTCCAGGTCATCACCGGCCGAACCTACGCGCTGCGCAGCGGCATCGGAGGTGCCTGCCGCTGTGACATCCTCTCCACCGCCCGAAGCCAGGTCTTCCGCGGGATCTCGAAGGTCGAAGGGTTCGCGGGCGAGCAGTGGCTGGCCGCGATCGAGGCCACCACCGACCAGGTGCTGACCTACGAGGGACAGCTCGCAGAGACCTACTACTCCTCCTCCTTCGGGGGGCGCAGTGAGAACCTCGAGGATTCCTGGGCCTACTACCGCGCCTACCAGGACCTGGACCGCCGCCAACCTGCCCCCTACCTGCGCAGCGTGGACGACCCCTGGTCCCTGCTCGAGGAGATCGGCGGCCAAGCGGTGTCCAACAGCCGGCGCAACTGGACGGCGGTCGCCTCCAACCAGGAACTGACCCGCCTGGTGAACCTCGAGCGCCGTCACCTCGGCCTGAGCGGTTACGAGCGGATCGAGCGGATCCGCCTCGGTGAGCGCACGCAGGGTGGCACGGCGCTCACGCTGCTGGTATCCGGGACGACCAGCGGCGGCGATCGTGAGGACATGACCTTCCGTGGGATCCGCACCAGCGACGGGCGCACCCTGACCAGGCCGATCGCCGGCGCAACTCTCAGGTTGGAGTTGACGGTGAGGGAGACGGTGGAGTCGAACCAGCGCCTCTCCTCCTCGCAGCTCACCGGGATAGGCTTCGGGCCCTTCGACGACGATGACGGCAGTACCCACGAGTACAGCATCACCTGGGCGGCGCAGGCCGGCATCGTCCAGGGCATCTCAGCCACCGACTTCGAACCCGGGGAACCCGTGACGCGTGCGCAGATGGCGACCTTCCTGGACAACACCTTCGACCTCCCGGCGCCGGCGGCGGGCGCGTCCACCTTCCCCGATGTGCCGCCGGGCTCGACCCACCACACCGCTGTCGAGGCGGTGGCGGCAGCCGGGATCACGACCGGCTACCGCGATGGCACCTACCGGCCGGGTGCGCCGCTCAGCCGGCAGGAGATGGCCACGCTGCTGGCACGGGCGCAGGGGCTGATCGCGACCTACGATCACAGCTTCACCGACATCGAGGTCGACGGGACCCACGGACCCAGCGTTTCCGCGGTCGCGGAGGCCGGGATCACGACCGGCTGTGGCTCCGGCAGGTTCTGCCCGGAGGATCCCGTCACCCGCGGTCAACTCGCCAGCTTCGTGCGGCGTTCGGTCCGTCGGTGAGTCCTCTGGCAGCGCAGCGTGGCGCGGACCGGATCCGTGCGGCGCTGGTCTTGACGTTCGGCGCTCTCGTACTGGCGCTGCCTGCGGACATGGCGGCGGCCACGGCCGCGCCGTCCCTGGCCGAGGAGCCGCCGGACGATTCGCGTGCGGCGGTGCCGGCAGCCGATCGGGTGGTCGTGCTCTGGCGGAGCGAGGCCTCCCGGGCGTTGCGCCGGCAGGTCCTGGACCTCGCCGGCCCCGCGACCGCGACGGCTCGCGATATCGACACCGTCACCGTCGCGGCAGGGTCCGGTCCTGCGACGGCACGTCGGCTCAGCGATCATCCCGCGGTGGAGATCGCCGAGGTGGATCAGCCCGTCCGGCTTGCCGTCGATCCGGTCTCGGAGGCCCCGGCGCTGGCGCCACGGCCGGACGATCCCCTGTTCCCGCAGCAGTGGGCGTTGGAGAACACCGGGCAGTTGCTGTGGCTCGACGGCTGGCGAGCCCGGGTCGGCGTCGACGTCAACGTCCGTGAGGCGTGGGCGGTGACCCGCGGCAGCCCACAGGTCACCGTCGCGGTGATCGACTCCGGGGTCGAGCTGACCCACCCGGATCTGGAGGGGGCCTTCTGGCAGAACCCGGGTGAGCTGCTCGATGGCCGGGATACGAACGGCAACGGCTACGTCGACGACGTCAACGGCTGGGACCTCGTCGCCGGCCGCCCCATCGTGGCCGCGGATCCGACGAGCACCGTGGCGGAGGCCCACGGCACGCAGGTGGCGTCCCTGATCGCCGCCCGCAGCGATGACGACGTGGGTATGTCCGGGGTCGCGCCAGAGGTCCGGATCATGCCGATCAGGGCCTTCGCAGAGACCTCCACGGCTACGGGAGCCGGGGTCAGCACGATCGAGCTGTTGATCCGCGCGATCGACTACGCGGTGGCCAACGGGGCCGACGTCATCAACGCCTCCTGGGAGTCGGCCACCGACAGCGCGGTGCTGGAGCGGGTGATCGCCGACGCTGGCACCCCGGTGGTCGCCGCCGCCGGGAACCGCAGCCTCGATCTGGAGGTAGCAGGGGTCGCCGTCCCGGCCGGCTTCGACCTTCCGAACCTGATCGCGGTCACCGCCATCGACCCGGCCGGCGCGATCCCGTCCTTCGCCACCGTGGGGGCATCGACCATCGACCTGGCTGCGCCGGGGGTGGGCATCGTGGCTGCGACCGTCGGTGGGGGCTACACCGAACTGGAGCTCGCACCGCGCAGCGGGACCTCGTACGCCGTCCCCCATGTCAGCGGAGCACTCGCGCTCGGCCGTGGGGTCGCTCCCACCACCTCGACGTCGGATCTGCTCGACACGCTGATGCGCACCACGGTCGCGCAGGAGAGTCTGGCCGGCAGCACCACGACCGGAGGGCGGCTCGACGTGGGCGCCTTCCTACGCGAGCTCGACCGCCCGGTGTGCGGCGCCGAGTCGCTGCCCGCCGGGTTCGACGACGTCGACGTGACGGATGTCCACGCCCCTGCGATCGACTGTCTGGTGGAGCTGGAGGTGGCTGCCGGCTATCCCGACGGCACCTTCCGGCCCTCAGAGCCCGTGACCCGGGGGCAGTTCGCCAGCCTGGTGGCCGGGCTCCTCGCAGCGACCGATGGTCTACCTGTGGGCGCTCCGGATGCGTTCCGCGATGACGACGGATCCGTGCACGAGCCCGCGATCGATGCGCTGGCGTCCCTCGACCTGCTGCGCGGCGACGACGAAGGCTCAGCGCGTCCGGACCTCGAGGTCACGCGCGGCCAGGTCGCCGCGATGCTGGTACGCACCACCGAGCTCCTCGACGGCGCCGAGCGTGAGGCCACCCGATCGTGGTTCCCGGACGCGGTGGGGAGTACCCACGCCGACGCGATCGACGTGGCACGCGATCTCGGGCTGGTCAGGGGGCGAAACCGGGTGAACTACGATGCCTCGACGGGAACGTCCCGGGACGAGGTGGCCAGCGTCCTGGCCCGGACCTTGGACGCACTCGGCCGGGCCGGGATCGATATCCCGTTCGACCGACCACTCGAGGAGTCGAGCTGAGGGACACGGTGAGAGCAGGGGCCCGTCTGCACCGGACGCACCAGGGAACAGGGGGACAGGTGGGCGCGGAGCGCATGGTTCTCGTGCCGCGGGTCGTCGTGATCGCCTCGGTCACCCTGCTGCTGGCGATGGCCGCACCGCTGGCGAACACGTCCGCGCAGGAGGAAGACGCCGGCTCGACCGAGGAGGAGGGGCAGAACGCGCCCTTCGTGAGCAGCGTCGATGATGCCTTCTTCCCCCTGCAGTGGTACCTCGAGCGCACTGACGTGCCGGCGGCGTGGGAGGTGACCCGGGGAACGCCAGAGGTCACCGTCGCGGTGATCGACACCGGCGTCGACCCGGCCCACCGGGACCTCCAGGGTGCGCTGGCGACCGATCTGTACAGCGGGACCTACGGCCTGGATCTCTACCGCGGTGCGCCGGTGCCCTACTACACCGCGGCCGAGGACTGGCACGCGACCGCGATCACGGGGATCGTGGCCGCGCGTGCGGGGGATGGCTACGGGATCGCGGGCGTGGCCCCGGAGGCCTCGGTCAGCGTCTACAAGATCTACGGCTCCCCGGACGATCTGACCCCACCGGTGCTCGGCGGTGGGTACGACCCAGCGGTCACCGCGATCCGTGCCGCCACCGCCGACGGGGCCGATGTGATCCTGTTGCCCTGGGGCGGCCAGGACCGGAGCCTGGCGCTGCGCAGCGCGATCAGCAGCAGCGGCGTTCCCGTGGTCGTCGCGGCCGGTAACGACGGTGTGGATCTCTCCGACCCGGACGCACCACTGGACCGGTACCCGGCGATGCTGCGGCTGTCGAACCTGGTCACCGTCACGGCGTCGGACCGTGACGATCAGCCGTGGGCCGATGACCAGGGTGCGGCCAACGTCGGGCTACGTCACGTCGACATCGCCGCGCCCGGGGATCGGATCGTGGCGCCGTGGGCCGGTCAGGACCACCGGTACCACGCTGGTACCTCCTTCGCTGCGCCCCAGGTCGCCGGCGCCCTGGCCCTGGCGATCTCCGTCGCACCGCGCGCGGATCCCGCCCGGCTGGTGGCCGAACTGTCCCGCACCGCCCGACCTGTGGCGGCCTTCGCCGATCAGGTCACGTCGGGCGGGGTGCTGGACGTCGCGGCCTTCCTCACCGCGGTGCAACGTCCCGTCTGTGGCGAAGGGCTCCCACCGGCCGGCTACCTCGATGTCAACCCGAGCTCCACACATGCCTCGAGCATCGACTGCATCACCTACTACGAGGTGGCGCGGGGGCTGAGCCCGGAGGTCTTCGACCCTGCTGGCACCGTCACGCGCGGCCAGATGGCGAGCTTCCTGGCCCGCACCCTGGCTCGGGCCGGCGCCCTGCCTGACCCCGACACCCTGCCGGCGCCCACGGAAGGTGACCAGGCCAGCTTCGATGACACCCTGGGCTCGGCCCATGCGGCAGCCATCGAAGCCCTGGCGGAGCTGGACATAGCCCGGGGCGAGGGTGATCGCACCTTCAGTCCCGCCTCGCCCGTGGATCGCGGGCAGATGGCGGCCTTCCTTGTCCGTACCGTCGAGCACCTGACGGGGGAGACCTACGCCGCGCCGCGGGACTGGTTCGATGACACCGCCGGCACGGCCCACGAGCTGCCGATCGGGATCGTCAGGGAGCTCGGTATCACCTTCGGGACCGTTGAGCCCCGGCGCTACGAGCCGACCGGCACCGTCAACCGGGCGCAGATGGCGGCGTTCCTCGCACGCACGCTCGACGCTCTCGAGCGTGAGGGCGTCGAGGTTGCGCTACCGAGCGGGTGACCGAGATCCGCTCGCGGTCCGGTACGTGTCCGCGGCGGAGCGCACGCGAGCGCCTCTCGCGCTCTATGTGCGGTCAGCGCTCGTTTCGGAGGCCAGTGCTTCGGTCCCGTACCCACCGTGCCGAAGAACCGGCCGACCGTTGTCGGCGGTGTGGCCTCGTTCGCCTACCGGGGGAAGCATGAGACGTCCGCTCGCGAGCGTGCGGGGCACCAGGACACTGTCCGGCCGGCTCCATATCCGTTGTGCCGGGCACCGCGCCCGCTAGCGTTCATCCCAGGGACCCGGTCGTGGTCGACGGTCGCGCATCCGTGCTGTGCGAGATGCGGACGATGACCGGACGTTCCACCGACCGGGACCCGACACCTGTGGGGGACGGCGGCGACGATCATCAGGTGACGACAGGGGGTTGGGTGTTCGGTGAGGGGTTCGACCGGACGCTTGCGGACGCACGTCGCGGCGACGAGACGGCCTGGACGAAGCTGTACCTCGACCTCGCCCCCGTGCTGACCGGCTACCTGATCGGACGAGGTGCCAGGAACCCGGAGGATGTCACCTCCGAGACCCTCCTCCAGGTGGTCCGGGACCTGCGCAGCTTCGACGGCGATGAGTCCAGCTTCCGGTCGTGGGTGTTCACGCTCGCCCACCACCGGATGGTCGATGACGCGCGCAGGACCGCCGCCCGACCGGCCGACGCCACCGCTGGCGACGTGCTCGAGCGCGTCGCGCCGGCTCACTCCTTCGAGGACGTATCCGTCTCCCACCTCGGCCCCGCTGAGCTCAGCTACCTGTTGGCCGCCACCACCCCGGACCAGCGCGATGTGCTCCTGCTGCGCTACGTCGCCGACCTCACCCTCCACGAGGCGGCGGAGGTGCTCGACAAGGACTACAACGCTGTCAAAGCCCTGCACCGCCGGGGCCTCGACGCGCTCAGGGCGCACGTCGCGTCCGGGTCGTACCCGCAGGGCAGGGCACGCGCGCTCTCACCATGAGATGGCTGAGTTCACCCCGCGCGACGATGAGCTGACCGACCCCAGGGTCGGTCAGCTTCTGTGGCGTCTGCGGGCACGACTGGTGGTCCCACCGGACGCAGACCGTGCCGAACAGGATCTGGCGCGATTGCTGGCGTCCGCGCAGGAGCACGCTCACGACGCCCCCGGCGCGGACGACTCGGTCGATCGATCCCTGCGGCCGGAGCCCGTTGTCAGGTTGTCGCTAGCTCGGCGAGCGTCATCGGGTATGGCCGTCGGTCGTCTTGCTGCCGCCCTGGTACTCCTGGCGGCGGTCGGCGGTGGGATCGCCAGCGCCCGAGATGGTCAGCTCTCCCTGCAGGTGCTGCTCGGGACGACGACCGGTGAGGGGCAGCCGATCGAGCGCGCGGCCCCCGAGCCGTCGTCCGAGTCCGAGACGCCACAGGACGCAGGTGCGGCCGACCCTCTCCCTGAACTCGAGGCCCTGGAACTCGACGCGCCGGACCCAGCCGACGGTGTACCTGACGTCGAGGTCGAGGCTGAACCGCAGGCTGAAGCGCCGACCACCGCGCCTGACGGAGACGGAGCACTCCCGACACCCGGCCCTGACCCGGACGATGGGTCCGCAGACAGCGGGAGCGACGTCGGATCCGGGTCCCGCACGCCCGAACCTGAGCCAGACCCGGAGCTGGACGAGGCGCCGGAACCAGGCGAGCCGCGGGGGCCGGTCGAGGCGCAGGAGCCGGGCGAGGCGCAGGAGCCGGGCGAGCCGCAGGGGTCGGAGGTGATCGCGGCGCCGGCGGCCCGGGACCTGGACGGGTTCGGGGGCCCGCAACCCTGCCCTGAGGACCAGGATCTGGCTTCCTGCCTGGAGGATCGTGCTGGTGTCGAGGAGGGTGAGGACGGCGACTCTCGCACCGGCGGTGACGCGACTGGTGACGGTGCGGATCCTGGCGATGACCCCACCGGCGACGTCGGTGCGGACCCCGATGGCGGCGCGACCAGCGACTCCGACACCAGCGACTCCGACACCAGCGACGCCGGCACCGGCGAGAGCGGCTCCTCCGACACCGACGACGACGTCACCGCTGACGACGGTGCGGACCCCGGTGAGGACACGACCAGCGACTCCGGTGACGACCGCGACGAAGACACCAGCGGTGACGAGGGCTCCGGCTCCGAACAGGATGAGCTCGCGCGACGTCGCGGCGCCGGGTAGTGGCCGACGGCGTGTCACCGTCCGGGGTGCTGGGCTGGCTCGCTCGGCTGCGGTCCCCGTCTCCGCGGGTCCGTGGCGCACTCCTGGTGGGGGCCGGTCTCGCCACGGTCATCGCCGCGGTGCTGTCCGTCGACCGCCTGGAGCTCTCTGTCGCCGACCTGCGGGCGGTGCCGCTGCTGGTCGCCGCGCTGGTCGCCACCCCGCTCACGATCGCGCTGAACGCCGCGGAGCTGCGCACCACGGCACTGGCCAGCGGCGCCCGACTGGCCGAGGTCGGCTGGGCTCGTGCGATCCGTACGGTGGTGTTGGCGACCGCCGCCAACCTGTTGCCGGTCCCCGCTGGGGCCGCGCTGCGTATCGAGGTGCTGTACTCGGCCGGTGCCCGGCTGGCTGCTGCCGCGGGTGTCCAGGTCGCGGCAGCGGCGGTGTGGGTCGGGATCAGCCTGGTGCTGGCCGGCGCGGTGCTGCTGCCGTCCACGGCTGTGGGATGGGGTATCGGTGGGCTGGTGGTCGGTGGCGCGCTGGTCGTCTCCGGCCTGCTCGGGGTCACACGTACCGCGACGAGCCGAGCGGGAGCTGCCGCGGGCTGGCTGCTGCTGGTGGAGTTCGCGACCGCGCTGGTCCAGGCTGCTCGGTTGTGGCTGGTGCTGCTCGGACTCGGCATCGGTGCGACCCTGGTGCAGTCCGTGGTGATCGCGACGGCTTCGCCGGTCGCCGCAGCCGCGGGGTTCTTCCCCGGCGGGATCGGTCTGGCGGAGTTCCTCAGCGCGATCGTCGCACCGTTGGCGGACCTGCCCGCTGAGGCCGGGCTGCTGGCGGTCGCGGTCGCTCGGGTGCTCGGTCTGCTGGTGACCGTGCCGGTCGCGCTCGGGCTCGGACTGGGTGACCTCATCCGGCGACCGGCGGGGGTGGACACGTGAGGGTGCTCGTCGGCGGATGGATCGGGTCGACCAACCTCGGTGATGAGCTGGTCTTCGCTGGCCTCTGCCGTCTGCTGGCCGCCCGCGGTGCCGAGGTGGCCGCCATCTCGCGCGACCCCGCGGCGACCCGGCGCCTGCACGGGGTGGGCGCGGTCGCCGACACCGATCTGGCGGGGGTGTGGCGGGCGATCGGGTCCGCCGATGCGATGGTGTTCGGCGGGGGAGGGCTGCTCCAGGACACCACCAGCCCTTTCAACCTGCCCTACCACCTGTCGCGGCCGCTGCTGGCCCGCATGCGCGGTCTGCCCGTCGCCGGCATCGGGCTGGGCGCCGGCGCGCTGGACACCCGACTCGGGCGCGCCCTGGTCCGCGGCGGCCTCACGTCGATGGTGGGGGTCACCGTCCGCGACGAACCGAGCCGGGCCCTCCTCGACGCCCTGGGGGTCAGGGGGGTTCGCCTGGCCAGCGACCTCGCCTTCGCCCTGGGTCCGTCGGCGGCGACGCCGTTGCTCCAGGCATCCCCGACCGCTGGAGCCGGCACGCTCGCGGTGTGTCTGCGTCCCTGGTCGGGGCGGCGGGGACGGCTTCCGGCCCAGGCGCGCGGCGATGCGACCCCGGACGCCCACGTGGAGGTGCTGGCCACGGGTCTCGACGCCATCGCGAGCGTCACTGGCCTGCAGGTGCGGTTCGTGGCCTTGCAGCGTGACCGCGACGAGCCGTTCCACGAGCGGGTCGCCGGGCGGATGCGCACACCCAGCACCCGTCTTGCCCCGGCACTGGGCGAGGTCCTGGCGGAGCTCTCCGGCGCGAGCGCGGTCGTGTCGATGCGGTTCCACGGTGGTGTCGCTGCGGTGCTCGCCGGACGGCCCGTGGTCCTGATCGACTACGCCGACAAGGTCGCCGCACTGGCGGCTGAGCTCGGTGAGGCGGGCGCGTTACTGGCGTGGTCGCCCGCGTCGCTGGCGGGGTTGCCGGCCGCCCTCGACCGGGTCGTCGCCAGTCCCGCCGGCGTGGTGGCGGCCCGGCAGCGGTTGCTGGCACGCACCGCCGTGCACGACGAGGTGCTCGACCTGCTGCTCGGCCCCGTCAGGGACGTGTCCGCGGCAGGGTGACGGTGATCGGTTCCCCATCGCCGGTGACCAGCCTCACCTGTGCCTCGGCCGCGCCGAGCTGCACCTGACTGCGCGCTGCCGTGCCGCTGGCACCGGGCCGCAGCACCGTCACGAACGTCCGTGCGGTGGCGCTCGGCGCGGTGAAGACGAGGTTGGCAGCGGGCGTGAGCTCCCCGTAGCGCGCCGAGACCCATCCGCGCAGGGGCGAGCGACCCCCGGCGACCGACGTCGTGGCGGCGACGGGCAGCAGCTGCTCGATCGCCAGGCTCGCGCCGGTGTTCCACGACGCGAACGTCAGCGCGTCGTCGACCTGTTCGGTCATCGCGCCCATCTCGAGCTGCCAGCGTTGGCGCACCGGTTCCGTCGCTGGCGCGGACACCTCGTCGAGGACCACCACCTCGCCGGTATCGCGGACGAAGCCGAGCGTGCGAATCCATCCCGTGCCGGCACAGGTCGCCACCCGCACGGTAAGGCGGTCGTAGTCGTCGGTGTGTGCCACGTCGACCACCTCGGAGCGCTGGTCGGCCGGCGGCGGGCAGTCCTCCCCGATGGTGACCAGGTTGTGGGCTTGTAGCGACACCACGTGCCGTCGCTCGTCGGTGCTGCCGTAGGCGTACTTGCCCGGATCGACCACCAGTGGCTGGCCGTCCGCGAACAGGGTGAGGGAGCCGTGGTCGAGGTGGCCGTGCAACGCTCGTGGGGCACCGTGGCGGACCGACAGGTGGTTCTCCTCGAGCCGCGGCCGGTCCACACCCCAGCCGCTGCGGGCAAGGGTGAACCCGGCATCGAGGGTGAGGAAGCGTTCCTGTGGCGGCTCGCCGGAGTCCCCCGCGGTCGACATCCACCGCATCGCCGGGTGTTCGAAGGCGAACTTGGCTCGCCGCCGGTCGGTATCACCGAGGGTCACGTACCGCCCGT
>JAWOCZ010000142.1:0-4228 GCA_046483565.1 Nitriliruptoraceae bacterium | reverse complement strand
GCGACCGTGACCTACCTGCCACCGATCGCTCGCACACGCAGCGATCCCGGACCCCGGCTCCGCACCAACGGCGAGGTGCTGGCGTAGCATCCCGCCACCGCGCACCGAACACACACCGGAGAGCACCGATGGCCGCTGAGCCACCCGACCCGTCGACCGCCGATCCGGAGTCCCCGGTGGATGCGGGCGACGAGGGGCCGGTCACCGTGCGAAGGGGCTCGGACCAGCGGGTCCCCGCCTGGCTCGACACCACCGTCCAGTACACCTGGCGAGCGCTCGTCCTGCTGGTCGGCGCCGCCGTGCTCATCGTGGCCCTGACCCGGCTCTACCTCGTCAGCTTGCCGATCATCATCGCGCTGATCCTGTCCACGCTGTGCGTCCCCCCAGCTCGCCGTCTCGAACGCGCCGGGTGGCCGAGACTGGCGGCCGCGAGTCTCGTGGTCGTGGGCGGCGTCGGGTCCTTCTTCGGTGTCATCGCGCTCATGACCCCGGCGTTCGTCGATCAGATCCAGGAGCTCGGTCCGACGGTGGCCGAAGGCTTCGACCAGCTGCTGCTGTGGCTGGAGGAGGGGCCGATCGGCTACGACCGGGAGCAGCTCGACCAGCTCCTCGACTCGACGGTGGCGTCGCTGTCGGGCGCCGCCGGCACGATCGCTTCGCAGGTCGGCACGGTGGCCGTCGCGGTCGTGGAGGGCTTCACCGCCCTGGCCCTTGCCCTGGTGCTGCTGTTCTTCTTCGTCAAGGACGGCGAGCAGCTCGTGTCGTGGTTCCTCAAGATGGCCCCAGCCGCCCAACGCGATGACGTGCGTGCGGCCGGTCAGCGTGGGTGGGTGGCTCTGTCGGGCTTCGTCCGAGGGACCTCGCTGGTGGCCCTGATCGACGCCGTCGGGATCGGTCTCGGGCTGCTGATCCTCGGTGTCCCCCTCGTCCTGCCGCTCTCCGTCCTCGTCTTCTTCGGCGGCTTCGTCCCCGTCATCGGCGCGTTCGTCACCGGCTTCCTGGCGGTGCTCGTGGCTCTGGCGGACCAAGGTCTCCAGTCGGCCATCATCATGACCCTCATCGTGCTCCTCGTACAGCAGATCGAGTCGAACCTGCTCCAACCAACCATCATGAAGCGGGCGGTCGCGCTGCACCCGGTCGTGATCCTGGCCGTGTTGACCGCGGGGGCGGTCCTGGTCGGCATCGTCGGCGCCTTCCTGGCTGTTCCCGTCACGGCCGTGATCGCCGCCGTCGGCAACGAACTGCGGATACGCAACCATCTGGCATCCGGAGGTCACCGCGCGGGTCCGAGCCCGGTCGGCGGTCCCGGCGTCGACCCGGACACGCTCCTGGCGCAGTTCCCCGAGGAGACGCAGCTGCGCTCGGCGACCCGGTCCCGCGACGGCACCCAACACGGTCGGCGGGCGGAGCGTCGGGGCATCCGCCGGCGGACCCGGGTCAAGGTCGACGACGACGGCGACACCGTCTCCCGCACGGTCTCCGGTGCTGCGCGGCAACCCGCGCACACGGCAGAGGAAGATGCTGAGCCAGGGACAGCCGACGGGCCGAACACCACGCAGCGCTGACCGCCCGACCCGCAGCACCTCAGCCGTCGACGCCCCAGCCCGGCGCGTGGCGCGCCCGCCGCACCATCGACTCCAGCAGTGCGGCGACCGCGAGCACGCGGTCCTCGCGTCCCGCATCGGCGACGATCTGGACCGCCAGTGGCCGTCCCCCCTCCTCCCACACCGGCACGACCGCGGACGGCAGGTCAGCGAGGTTCCACGCGGCGCTGAAGGGGTAGGCGGAGAGGTTGGCGGCGATGTTGGCAGCCCACGGCCGGGCATGCCAGGCGGTCGCCGACGGTTGGGCCCGCGCGAACGCCGGCGTCAACAGGACGTCGTGGTCTGCGAAGAAGGGGGCGAGCCGCTCCCGCCAGCGCACGACGTCGTCCTCGGCCACCTCGGTCACCTTCGCGAGCCGCTCGCCGGCGGCGATGTGGGCACGGGTGCGTGGCTGGAGCAGCTCCGGGTCGAGTCCGAGTGCTGTGGCATCGGCGCCGGCGCCCTGGGTCCATCGCGCCACCACCGCCCGGACGGTGGTGCGGTCGTAGGGTGGATCGGCACGGGTCACGGCGTGGCCCGCGTGGTGGAGTAGCCGCCCTGCCTCCAGCGCCGCTTCCCGCCAGGCGCTGCTGACGCTGACTCCGGGAGCTGGCGCCCGCCACGACACGGCCACATCCAGCGGCTCGTCGAGTGCCCCCTCCACGGGGAAGCTGGATCCCGACATGACCTCGGCCATCAGCACCGCGTCCGCCACGGTCGTGGCGAGTGGCCCGAACCTCGTCATCCCGAACCAGTGCGGCTCGCCGTCCACCTCGCAGGGCAGATGGGGAGCGCCGGGCCGGAACCCCACCAGTCCGCACGCGGCAGCCGGGATGCGCACCGACCCGAGACCATCGGTACCGAGGGCCAACGGCGCGGTGCCCGCCGCCACGGCCGCCGCCGAACCACCGGAAGAGCCGCCGGCGACCCGGGTCGGATCCCACGGACTGACCACCGTCGCGGTGGGATCGTCGGACGTGCCCCACAGCGAGAGCTCCGGGGTACGTGTCTTGCCCAGGACGATGGCACCCGCGGCCCGCAGACGCGAGACCAGCTCGTGATCAGCGGTGGCCGGCTCCGGCGAGGTGGCCAGCGAGCCGTGCCGTGTCGGTTCCCCCGCCACGTCGATCACGTCCTTGACGGCTACCGGCACCCCGGCCAGCGGGAGCTGGCCGCGTTCGGGATCGGCATCGACGGCATCCGCTTCCTCGAGCGCCGCGCGTGCTCTCGTGGTGACGAAGGCACCGAGGCGGTGCTCGACCCCGGCCAGGTGATCCAGGTGTGCCTGCACGACCGAGCGAGCCGAGCATGCGCCGGTCGACACCGCCTCGGCCAACTCGATCGCCGTCCGTCCCACGAACTCCACGGCTCACCTCCCTATCAGCTCAGCGCAGCACCAGCCAGCGCCGGGCCGACACCCTAACGGGGCAGCCTTTACGGCGGCACCCCCCCCGCTCGCTGCCGTCACGATGGCGACCACCGTCCGAACCGGCGCTGGCATCGGCGAACAGGCAGCGGTCCATCTGGCATCATGGTCACTCCCGGTTCACGATGCCGGGACGTCCCATGGACCGCCACGGCTCATCTGGTGACGACCGAAGCCACGATCCTTGCGGTGGGACCCGCCGCCGGATCATCACCCCACCACCGCGACACCTCCCCCAGAGGCGGTCGCCAGGTTCGTGCCGCGCGTCGATACGCGCACGTCCCCCGACGTCCCTGGAGCACGCCGTGTCCCGATCAACGAACCGATCCGAGGTCCACCTACGCATGCTCGTCCCCGACGATGCCGGCTGGGTGGTCAACACGGATCGCCGCTCGGCGACCAACCTGGCGAAACCGATCGGCTTCGTCGAGGACAGGCTTCGGCAGGAGCTCGAGGCCGGCGAGTGGGCGAGTACGGACCGTTTCGGCTGGGCGATCATCATCGACGGGACGACGGCCGGCTTCGCCCTGGTGGACGACCTCGACCAGCGTGACGCCGAACTCCAACTGCGGATCACGCCGCAGGCACGAGGACGGGGAGCGGGTCGGGAGGTCCTGCGACAGCTGGCCGACCATCACTTCTCCGCCCAGTCCGACCTCGTCCGCCTGACGGGGCGCGCACACGAGCACAACGTGCCCATGCAGCGGACCTTCAACGCGGCGGGCTTCCGCATGGAGGCCCGCTACCGCGAGTCCTACGCGGCCGGCGATGGTGCCACCGCCTCGGAGTGGGGCTACGCGTTGACACGCAGCGACTGGGAAGCCGGGCGTCACCGCAGCAGCGTCTCGGGTTACGACCTGCACGGACTGAGCTTCGAGCTCGAGGAGACGATCGAAGGATCCGTGGTCACGGGGTTACTCGTGCGCTTCCTCCAGGAGGGCCGGCGGGTGGTCGGTCGCTACGAGGCGGACCACCTGCTCGACGGTGAGGCCGGCGGCATCCTGACCGGCGACCTGCTGCGGTACCGGTTCGTCCACACCGCGGAGGATGGTCACGA
Source organism: Nitriliruptoraceae bacterium (assembly GCA_046483565.1). Classification (GTDB taxonomy): domain Bacteria; phylum Actinomycetota; class Nitriliruptoria; order Nitriliruptorales; family Nitriliruptoraceae; genus T1Sed10-7. The sequence continues at coordinate 162 of JAWOCZ010000142.1, read as the reverse complement.
CGCCGAGGAGATCATCGGCCGCGGACGCGCACGGCTCCAACATCGCAAGGACGGCCGGTTGGAGATCGTCGACCGGTGGTCCGACGAGCGCGGCTCCCACGGTGAGCGGGTGCTGGTGCAACGGACCGTCCCGGTCTGAGAGGCGTGACTCCGGGCAGCCCG
>JAWOCZ010000134.1:0-7362 GCA_046483565.1 Nitriliruptoraceae bacterium | reverse complement strand
GTCCAGCAGACCCGACAGCGCACAGCAGACCCGACAGCGCACAGCAGACCCGACAGCGCACAGCAGACCCGACAGCGCACAGCAGACCCGACAGCGCACAGCAGACCCGACAGCGCACAGCAGACCCGACAGCGCACAGCAGACCGGACAGAGCGAAGCCGGCCCGACAGAGCGAAGCCGGCCGGACAGAGCGAAGCCGGCCGGACAGAGCACAGCCGGCCGGACAGAGCCCAGACAGGCCGCGGCGGCGTCAGCGACGAACTCCCGGTGCGCACCGATGAAGGCAGCGACGGACGGCGGTGGACGACGCGCCAGCGTCGGGCACCCTGTCACCGCTGGACCGTCCCGAGCAGGAGCACCGGTGAAGGCACGCACCTGTCCCAGCTGCGGCCGGACGTGGTCCGACCGGGGGGCGGTGTGGTGCGCCGGATGTGGCAGCGCGCTCCACCGCCTGCGGCCGCCGCTCCCGGCGGCCGGCAAGCCAGATGGCCGGGCCGGGGTCGACAGCGGCGAACCGACGAGCTCGGCTCCTGGTCGGCGGCGACCGATCGTCTGGTTGCTGACCGCGCTGGCGGCCTCGGCAGCGGCGATCCTGCTCCTGGCGGTGTTCACCGGGAACATCACGTCGATCTGGCAGCCGACGGGCGCCGGCACCCAGGGATCAGCGGGATCAGCCGGGGCACCAGCCGGCGAGCCGGCAGCTCCCGGCGCCGGAACGGTCGAGCTCGGTGCCCCGGCACCGCGCTCCGAGACGAACGGCTCCTGGAGTCCGGGCACCGAACCCGGCGCCGCTGCGGTCGTCCCGGCCGGTACCGCCTTCCCACCGGATGCGCCGACCTGTGACACGGACGGCTGTGCGCTCTGGCGCTCCACCGTGCTGGATCAGCGACCGCTGCTGGTCAACGAGCGGCTGGCCGTGCACCTCGGCCTCGAGTTGCTGATCGCCGTGGACATCGACACCGGCCGTTGGCGGTGGAGTCGTGGCCACAGTGACCCTCGGGGAGTCTCGCCGGCCGCCGCCCTGACCGCTTCCCACCTCGACGAACGCACGCTGGTCATCGCCTACGGCCACCAGGTCCGCATCCACGCCGCCGAGACGGGCCGTGTCCTCGGTGAACTGGATCTGTCACCGACCCGGGTGACCGACATCCGGCGTCACGAGGGTCAACTCGTCATCACCGGCCGGGTCCGCGACAGCGACGAGCCCCGTACCCGTCTCCTCGGCCTCGACGACGACGGCCGGGTCCGCTACGACCTCGAGGTGACCCGTCCCGTCCGCCAGCAGAGACCGCCCGGCAACGGCACGGCCCCGCTGTTGGCGATCGATGACGACCACCTCGTGCGCTACGACGCGACCACCGGTGTCGAGCGATGGCGCGAGGCGCTGGACGCACGACAGGTGGACGGGACCACGCTGGTCGACCGCGAGACCGGCGAGGTCACGATGCTGGGGATCCGGGATGGCCGCGAGTTGATGCGTCTGGCGCGCCCCGGTGCGGTGGCCGCTGGGGTGCGTGGCGGCGTGCTGATCGTGACCTTCGCGGAGCGCATCGAACTCCACGACCGTGGTGGCATCACCCTCGGAGAGGTGGCCGTCGCACCCGAACGCACCGTCGTGGACACCACCAGCCGACAGGTCATCGTGGCCACGCTGCCGCCTGTCGGCACCAGCGACCCGCAGCCGCAGGTCCGGATCGGACGCCGCGCGGGGGGTAGCTACCTCTCCTCGCTGCCGTCGATCTCCGACACCGCCGCGGTCCCGCTGCCGCCGGAAGAGGAACCCGCCAGGGTGGGTGCTATGCGGCGCGCCGATGGCGTCCTCGTCGGCGGCCCGGAGGCGGACTGGGCCTGGGTGGTGGACCCCCGGGATGCCACGGCGGACAGGCTGGAGTTCCCCCTGCTGCCCCGATCCGAGATGGGTCACGGGGATGGGCTCACGATCATCCGCAACGGCCAGCAGCTCACCGTCATGGGAGCGGGAGGGAGCTTCGATGTCCGCGGTGTGACCCAGATCGCCTCGCTCGACCCGCTCGTCGTGCACGGCGGCAAGGGCACCCTGCGGCTCGACCGGTCCCTGGTCGACGGGCGGCCCGAGCGCGGCTGACCCGTCAACTCGCGGCGGAAACCGTCGGCCCGCGGCGCCCGTCAGCCCGCGGCGGCGCCCGTCAGCCCGCGGCGGCGCCCGTCAGCCCGCGGCGGCGCCCGTCAGCCTGCGGCGGCGCCCGTCAGCCCGTCTCCAGGGCTGCGAAGGCCTCCACCCCGCCCTCGTAGCGACGCAGCACCTCGGCCCTGAGCCCGGCGTGCTCCGGCGCCACGAGCTCCGGATCCTCCTCGAGGATCCGGGTCGCGAGCTCCCGTGTCGCCGCCACCAGGTCGACGTCCTCCTGGATGCGTGCCAGGAGCAGGTCGGGGAGCCCGGACTGGGCTCGGCCGAACAGCTGGCCGGAGCCACGGATCCTCAGATCCGCCTCGGCGAGCTCGAAGCCGTCCGTGGTCAGGGCGACGGCGACGAGCCGTTCGTGGGCGTCTTCACCCAACTCCGAGGACCAGCCGGCGAACAGCACGCAGTAGCTGCGACCGCCACCGCGACCGACCCGCCCGCGGAGCTGGTGGAGCTGGCTGATCCCGAACCGCTCTGCGTCCTCGATGACCATGATGGTCGCCTGCGGTACATCCACGCCGACCTCGATCACCGTGGTGGAGACCAGGATCTGGGCCGCACCGGACCGGAAGGCGGTCATGGCCGCCTCCTTCGCCGCCGATGGCAGCCGGCCGTGGACCAGTGCCACCTCGAGGTCGCCGAACACCTCGGTGGCCAGGCGTCGGTGCTCCTCCACCGCACCGCGACCCGGGAGCTGCTCGCTCTCCTCGACGAAGGGACAGACCACGTAGACCCGGCGGCCGGCGGCCACCTCGGTGCGGATGAAGGCCTCCAACCGCCCGCGTCGGTGGGCCTCGTCGGGGGTGATCAGTTGCGTGGTGATCGGCTCCCGTCCGGGCGGCAGCTCGTCCAGGACGGTGACATCGAGATCCCCGTACAGCGTCAGCGCGAGGGAACGCGGGATCGGGGTCGCGGTCATCACCAGCACGTCCGGAGCGGTCGGTGTCGCCCCGTCGATCGGCGCGGACTTCTCCTTGAGCTGCACGCGCTGGGACACGCCGAACCGGTGCTGCTCGTCGATCACGACCACACCGAGGTCGGCGAAGGAGACCCCCTCCTCGAGCAGGGCGTGGGTCCCGACGATCAGGTCCAGCTCGCCGGTGAGGAGCTCGGACAGGATCCGACGCCGCGCGGTCGTCGGGGTGGAGGAGGTCAGGGCGGCGACACGCAGGCCGTCGAGCACGTTGACGCCGAGGGGTGCCAGCAGTTCCGTCAACGTCCGGTGGTGCTGCTCGGCCAGGACCTCGGTCGGGACCATCAGCGCTGCCTGCCGCCCCCGATCCACGGCGTTGAGCATCGTCCAGACGGCGACGACGGTCTTGCCCGACCCGACATCGCCCTGCAGGAGCCGGTGCATCGGCCGCGGAGCAGCCAGGTCGCGGCCGAGGTCCACCGTGGCGCGCTGCTGCGCCCCGGTCAGGGGGAACGGCAGCGCTGCCAGGAACCGGGCCGCCCAGCCCTCGGGCACCGGCGCGTTGTCCAACCCGACCGTGTCGGCCTCGAGCCGTCGGCGGCGCCACTGCAGCCCGAGCTGCAGGCTGAACAGCTCGTCGAACGCGAGCCGGCGACGTGCCGCACGATGATCGGCGTGGTCGGCCGGAGTGTGGATCGTCCGCACGGCCCGGTCCAGCGGGCGCAGCTGCTGGTCGTGGCGGATCGGCTCGGGCAGCCAGTCCTCGAGCGGTGGCAGCGCTTCCAGCGCCGCCTCCACGAGCTCGTTCAGCTTGAAGCTCGGCAACGCCTCCGTCGCCCGGTAGACGCTGAGGAGGCGTTGGTGGTCGAGCCGTTCGGCTGCCGAGGAGGTGTCGGTCCCTGAGCCCACCTTGCCCAGGACCTGGACGTCGGGGCTCGCGAGTTGGAGCTCACGGCGGAACCGCTTGATGGTGCCGCTGAAGGCCGCGACCGTCCCCGGCGGCAGGCTCGAAGGGCGCCACCGCTGGTTGAAGAAGGTCACCGTGAAGACCGCACCGCTGGCCTGACGCACGCGCCCCTCGGCCAGGTCCAGCGGACGGGAACGCTTCCCCTTGGGCGGGATCCGGCGCGTCGACCACTCGAGGACCTCACCGAGCAACGTCGCGGGGGCCCCTTCCTCGACGTCGCTGAGATCGAGGACCTCGCCGGCGTCGTGGTAGCGGCGCGGGTAGTGCTCGAGCAGGTCGCGGATCGTGTGGATCGCGAACGCCTCCGCCAGCCGAGCGGCGAGCTTCGGGCCGACCCCGGGCAGTGCGGTGACGCGATCCTCGAGTGACAGGCTCACTCGACGCCGATCCAGAACCGGGCCGGGGCCACGCCGGCGTCGACGACCTCCACCTCGGCGTCAGGCGCCAGGCCGATCACCAGGTCCGCGGCCGCCTGGCGTTCCTGTGGCGACGCGCCCGAGCCGTGCAGCAGCGTCACCACCTCGGCGCGATCGACGTCCAGGGCACGGCACAGCGTGGCGAGCGCCTCGAGCGGTTGGTCCGCGGCTGCGACGAGCCCGCCATCCACCAGCGCCAGCGGCTGACCGGCCCGCACGGGCCCGATCGCGGTCGCGGCATCTCGGACCGCGTCCACCACCTCACCCCCGCGCACCGCGGCGGCGGCCGCCAACACCTCGTCGGTGACCTGACGCGGATCGGCCCCCGGTTCCCACAGCGCCAGGGCCGCGAGCACCGCGGGCGGCGAGGTGGCAGCGTCGATCACCACCGCTTCGAGGTCGTGTTCCCGGGCAGCGACGTCGGCGGCCGCGCGTGCCGCCGCGACGCCGTTGCGGTGGCCGGGCAGCACCAGGACGCGGCTCGCGCGGGAGGACACGATCGCCTCGACCAGCTGCGCCACCGAGGGCAGCGCACCGGCAGTGCCGTCCACCACCTCGGCGCCGAGCGACCGCGCCAGGGCGACCGCGCCCACGCCGTGCAGCACGGCGACGACCGCGAGCGGACGGGTGGGGTGGAGCGAGGCCCCCGGCCTGACGGCGGCAGCGTGAGCCGACGGCGCATCGATGGCCAGGGCGGCCTCGGTCACGGCCCGTGCGGCGTCCCGCTCAGCGACCTGTTCGCCGAGGTGGACCACCTCGATGGCGGAGGGGCGACCGTGGGCGAGGCCGGCCTCGATCGACGGTCCGATGCGGTCGGTGTGGACGTGCACGTTGAGGAGCCCGCCGGCAGCCACGACCACCACGGACTCCCCCAACTGCTCGAGGGCGACACGCAGCGGAGCGGCGGAGGCGTCGGGGGCGTCGAGGAGGTACTGCACCTCGTAGGGGTGGGCGAGCGAGCCGTGGCAGACGTGGCCGGCGGTGTGGACGACGACGTCGCGACGGGGGTCGAGAGCGACGGGAGCGTCCCGACCGGTCAGGTGTCCGTGAACGGCGGAGAGGAGCACCTCGAAGCCGCGTGCACCGGCGTCGACGACGCCGGCGTCCCGCAGCACGTCGAGTTGCTCCCGGGTCTGCTCCACCGCGATGGCAGTCGCCGTGCACGCCGCAGCGGAGGCCGCCACGAGGTCCGCACCCTCGGCCACGGCCTCGTTCGCGGCGCGGGCGGCGGTGGCGATCGCGGTGAGCATCGTGCCCTCGACCGGTTCCGCCACGGCTTCGTACGCCAGGTCGCGGGCGTGGGCGAGCGCGGCGGCGTAGAGCTGTGCGTCCACCTCCCGCTCGCCGACGGTCACCTCGACGACCGCTCGGACGACCTGGCTGATGATCACGCCGGAGTTGCCGCGCGCCCCGCGGACGGCACCCCGGATCACCTCACGGGCCAGCGCGTCCCGGCCGCCGTGGGGCCGGTTGGCGCGCGCGGCGGCGAGTGCGTCGCGACCCGCTCGCACGGTCAGGGTCATGTTCGTGCCGGTGTCCCCATCGGGCACGGGGAAGACGTTGAGGTCGTCGACCGCCTCGCGTCGCGCTTGGAGCGCTGCGTGGACACGATCGAACAGCGCGGGCAGTTCCCGCGCGGCCAACGGTGCTGCGAGTGACTCGGCCACCCCTCGGGGCTCCCATCCGTGAGGGTCGACGGTGCTCATGCCGGCGGAGCCTAGCGATGGGTGGCGACACGCCTGCCGATCGGGTGCTGCCTCGCCGGTGTGGGCTGCTGCCTCGCCGGTGTGGGCTGCTGCCTCGCCGGAGGCAGTGGAGTGGTCGGAGGTCGAGGTGGCTGGTACCTTCTCGGTGCCCGCGGGGCCGTTCTGGCGTGCCACGCGAAAGATCCCACCCGTCGTGCCCGCGCCGCGCCACCATGTTGCGCACCTCCGAGCGCGCGCTACGCACCACCTTGGAAGGCAGTCCCATGGCGTCCACCTGCCAGCTCTGCGACAAGAAGCCGTGGTACGGCAAGCAGGTCTCCCACTCGCACCGGCGCTCCAGCAAGCGCTGGGACCCCAACATCCAGCGGGTCAAGGCTTACGTCGACGGCCGGACCGTGAAGCTGGACGTCTGCACCTCCTGCATCAAGGCGGGCAAGGTGACGCGTCCCCCGGTCAAGGCCTGAGACCCCGAGGTCCGGACGGTACGGACATCGGATCAGGATGAGCGCCTCGCTCCCGCGGGGCGCTCCTTCGTGTGCGATGGATCGCAGCGGGGCGGGATCGAGTTCGTCGGCCCTATGGGCCCTATGGGCCCGGTGGGTGCTCGGTGTAGCGTCGGGGGACACGCGAGCCGGGAGGGGCGCGTCATGGTGTCGGCCTACATCCTGATCCAGACCGAACTCGGCGCCGCTGCCGAGGTCGCCGAAGCCGCGGCCGAGGTGCCGGGCGTGACTGCCGCCGACGACGTGACGGGACCCTACGACGTGATCGTGCAGGCCAGCGCCGCGAACGTCGATGAGCTCGGACGCCTGGTCGTGTCTGCCCTGCAGGCGATCCCGGGGATCACACGGACGTTGACCTGCCCGGTGATCAACCTGTAACCGGGTGCGGGAACTGTCATGAGCGGTGCCGGTGGTGTCTCGGCACTACGAACTGGTCCGCACCGCTCGGTACTCCCGCACCTCGAAGTCCTCGATGAGCACCTGCTCGAGTTCCGCGTCCACGGTGTCGGTCAACACCGTGCCGTTGGCGGTCGTCGCCCTGAAGTCGATCTGCCACCGATCGGTCACGGTGACGGTGACCATGGCCGCGTCCCGGTAGGTGTGCCGGATCTCGCCGTCGGGGTACGGCTGGCCCGGCACGGTGTAGGTCACTGGGGGCGACCCATCGCCCCAGTCAACCGTGGTCTCCCCGGTTGC
>JAWOCZ010000116.1:0-19589 GCA_046483565.1 Nitriliruptoraceae bacterium | reverse complement strand
CTGGGGACGAGTGCCGAACTGAGCGAGCGTGATGCACCCGCTATTCTCGAAGACATTCTTGACGAGACGGCGGTCCCCTCGGCGGCAGAGTCGTTTGTCCCAAATGATGGGTCGACACTAAGTCAGTAGGCCGAGGTACAGGACGATCTGCCTGAAGCACGCGTTACGAACTTCGTAATCGGGAGCCTTATAGGACAAGTATTTTAACATAACCCAATAATAGATAACTTAGACATGAAGGCCGGTCCCGGGATTACAATCGGCCGTACGACTTCCTCGTCGACCGCGCCGCGCAGCAGCGTGTGCGTGAAGGCACGGGTGATCTCCGCCTGTTCGTACCGGTGCTCGGGGAGGACCCCCTGGACGCTCACGATCCGCATGCTGGTGTCTCCTCGATGTCGTTGTGGCGTCGCGGGATGCGCCCGCTCCGGGCGCCGTTCGCCAGCTCGCGGGCGAGGCCACGGACCATGGTCGCCGTGCTGCGGCCTCGAGCCAGTCCCAGTTCGACCAGGTCGTCGAAGACGTGTTGGTCGTCGGCGGATGCGCGCAGTCCCGCGCCGTCATGTGCCGACCACCGCGAGCAGCGCCACGTCGACCAGGGCGATCGTGACCGCGGCGTAGAACGGCGCTTTGCCGTTCCCGAACAGAGCGAGGGCGGCGAGCGCGGCCACCACGGCGAGAGCCGACCAGGCCCAGGTGGCCGGTGCGCCGGCGGGGCCGAGCACCGCGAGCGCCGAAGCGAGGACCAGCAACGCCGTGGCGGTGATCCGACTCCGGATGGCGCCCAAGCGGTGCGGGAGCCCTCGCACGGCGGTGGCCGCGTCGTCCTCGAAGTCGGGGAGCGCGTTGAGGAAGTGCGCTGCGACCCCGAGCGTGGCTGCGGTGCCGATCATCCACGGCGGCGGCCACTGGGACGGGCTGTTCGCGAGGCTGACGACGGCGGGTAGTGAGCCGAACGCCACGGCGTACGGAAGCCACGACCAGACCGTCGCCTTGAAGGAGAGGTTGTACAGGTGCCCGAAGGCGACGACGAGTGCCAGGTGGGTCGCCCCGCTGCGCCAGCCCGCGAGCAACGACAGCACCACACAGGCGGCACCCGCGACGATCAGCGAGCGCAGCACCAAGGACGGCGTCAGGTCGCCGTTCGCCAGCGGCTTGTCAGGTCGGCCGACCTCGCGGTCCCGACCGACGTCGAGCAGGTCGTTGCCCCAGCCGATGGTGAGCTGGCCGGTGAACACGGCCACGGTGACGACGATGCCCTCGTAGGCGGGCAGGCCCAGGGCCAGGGCCAACAGCGCCACGATGGTCGTGACCGCGACCGTCGGTCCGAAGTGCGCGGCGCGCAGGAGTGGGAGCACGAGGTGGTGGCGGGCCGGTTCCGCGCGTGTGGTCACCGTGTCGACCGACGACGACCAGCCACACGTGGACGACGATCCGCTCGAGGAGCAGGATGATGGCTGCGAGGTACAGGGATCACTCGAGCCTTTCGCCATCGCCTGCCCATCTCCCGGGCAGACGGTAGCCACCGGTTCGAGCTGAGTCAGGGGCGGGTTGGTGCAACCCCCGTCCTTTCGTCCGCCGCCGCCGGCCCGCTCACGCGCGTGGTCGCGGTGGGGTGAGAGGCCGAGGTTCTGGGCAACGACCCGGCGTGCGCGCCGTCCGGTGCGGATGGCGGTGATGAACGGGGGGGCAGACCATCTACGGGGCAGGCCACCTACGGTGACGGTGCTCCTGACCGGCCAACGCCGCCGCGACGGGCCACGACACCGACCAGAGGCCCCACCATCGATCTCCTGCGATCGAGGACTACGCCATCATCGGTGACACCGAGACGGTCGCGCTCGTGTCGCGGTGGGGCTCGATCGACTGGCTCTGCCTGCCGCGGTTCGACGCGCCGGCATGCTTCGCCTCGCTGCTGGGTGACGCCTCGCACGGCGAGTGGCAGCTGGCCCCCGCCGGCACGCCGCGGGCGATCTCGCGGCGCTACCGCCCCGGCACGCTCGTGCTGGAGACCCTGCTCGGCGACGAGCACGGGGGCACCGTGCGGATCATCGATGTGATGCCGCCACGGGGTCTGGAGCGGGGTCACAACCCCGACGTCGTCCGCATCGTGGAGGGTGTCACCGGCCGTGTCACGATGCGCCTGCGCCTGACGATGCGGTTCGACTACGGCGCGGTCGTCCCGTGGGTCTCGCGCTGGGGGCCGCACAGCCTCCAGGCCGTCGCCGGCCCCGACGCACTGCTGTTGACGACCCCGGTTGCACTGCACGGCGAGGACATGACCACGGTCGCGGAGTTCGAGGTCGGCCCCGGCGAGCGTGTGCCGTTCGTGCTGACGTGGTACCCGTCGCACGAGGCACCGCCCGCGCCCGTCGACGCCGAGGTGGCCATCGAACATACGGCTGGGTGGTGGCGGAGCTGGTCACAGCAGAGCACGTACACCGGTGACTGGCAGGAACCGGTCGAACGCTCGCTGATCACGCTGAAGGCCCTCACCTACGCCCCGACCGGCGGCATCGTGGCCGCGCCGACCACCTCGCTGCCCGAACACCTCGGCGGCACCCGTAACTGGGACTACCGGTTCGTGTGGCTGCGCGATGCGACCTTCACGTTGCAGGCGCTGCTGCTCGCGGGGTACCGGCAGGAGGCGCTGGCGTGGCGTGACTGGCTGTTGCGTGCCGTGGCCGGTGACCCCGCCAAGCTGCAGATCATGTACGGCATCGCCGGCGAGCGCCGACTCGCCGAGACCGAGTTGCCGTGGCTGCCCGGCTACGAAGGTTCCGCTCCGGTCCGGATCGGCAACGGGGCCTACGACCAGTTCCAACTCGATGTCTACGGCGAGGTGATGGACGCCATGCACTACGCCCGGACGACCGGGACGCCGCCGAGCGTGGACGCCTGGGCGTTGCAGCGGGCGTTCATGGCGCACCTCGAGGATCACTGGGACACCCTCGACCACGGCATCTGGGAGATGCGCGGGCCGAAGCGCGCGTTCACCCACTCCCGTGTGATGGCCTGGGTCGCCTTCGACCGTGCGATCAGGTCGGTCGAGCAGAGCGGCCTGGAGGGCCCCGTCGACCGCTGGCGCCGCCTGCGGGCACAGCTCCACCGTGAGGTCCTGGACGAGGGTTACGACCCGGATCGCAACACGTTCACCCAGTACTACGGCTCCACGACCCTGGACGCGAGCCTGCTGCTGATCCCGCAGGTCGGGTTCCTGCCGGCCGACGATCCGCGGGTCCACGGCACGGTCGCCGCGATCGAGCGCGAACTCGGTCTGGGCGACGGGCTGCTGCTGCGCTACCACACCACCGACTCGCCGGACGGGCTGCCACCGGGCGAGGGCGCGTTCCTGCTCTGCTCGTACTGGCTCGTCGACGCCCTCGCCATGATCGGGCGCCGTGACGACGCCCGCCGCATCTTCGACCACCTCCTGACCCTGCGCAACGACGTCGGCCTGCTGGCCGAGGAGTACGAACCCGCGATCGGCCGTCTGCTCGGCAACTTCCCGCAGGCCTTCAGTCACCTCGGTCTGGTGGCGTCGGCGTACAACCTCGGTACGGGGCGCGGACCCGCCGAGGAACGTGGCCAGAACGCCTGAAGGAGCCAGGATGCGCGCGATCACGGTCGCCCCGGGGACGGCAGACTCCGTGCGCCTCGACGAGGTTCCCGAGCCGGATCCAGCCGAGGGTCCGATCCTCGTCGCAGCCCAGGCGGTCGGTATCTGCGGGACCGACCGGGAGATCATCGCGGGCGCGCACGGCCAACCACCGCCCGGTCGCGACCGTCTCGTGCTCGGGCACGAATCGCTGGGACGCGTGCTCGAGGCACCGACCGACAGTGGGCTCGCCACCGGTGACCTCGTCGTCGGCATCGTGCGCCGCCCCGATCCCGTGCCCTGTGTCAACTGCGCCGTCGGCGAGTGGGACATGTGCCGGAACGACCGCTTCACCGAACATGGCATCAAGGCACTCGACGGGTTCGCGCGTGAGCGTTTCCGCGTCGACCCGGCCGGCGTGGTCGCGGTGCCGGGCGCGCTGGGCGAGGCGGCCATCCTGCTCGAGCCGGCGAGCATCGTGGCCAAGGCGTGGGAACACATCGAGCACATCGGCCGCCGGGCCCGGTGGCGGCCGCGCCGGGTCCTGGTGACGGGCGCCGGTCCGATCGGCTTGCTCGCGGCGCTGCTGGCCCGGCAACGCGGCTTCGAGGTGACCGTGCTCGATCGGGTGACGGAGGGTCCGAAGCCCGCGGCGGTCGCCGCGCTCGGGGCCGACTACCTCGTCGACGACGTCGCTGAGGCCAGCCGCGATGCCGACGTGGTGATCGAGGCCACCGGCGCCGCCGCCGTCGTCTTCGGCGTGATGGAGCGCAACCCACGCAATGCCATCATCTGCCTCACCGGTGTGACCACCCCCGGTCCGGAGCTGCGCCTGGCGGCTGGCCTGCTCGCCCGTCGGCTGGTGCTCGAGAACGACGTGGTCTTCGGCTCCGTCAACGCCAACCGGCGCCACTACCAAGCAGCCGCCGAAGCGCTGGCAGCCGCCGACCGCGACTGGCTCGAGGGGCTGATCACCCGCCGGGTGCCGCTGGAGGACTGGCAACAGGCATACGTTGCGCAGGAGGGTGACATCAAGACGGTGCTCACCTTCGGTACGGAGCACCAGCGACGATGACCCCGGACGCAGGGGCAGCTACGTGGCTGGGTCGGCGGGCGTGAGCTCGTCCGCGATGCGCACCACGAGCTCGTCGGTGGGTGCCGTGGCATCCAGTCGGAGGTCGGCGATCGTCGCGAAGCGTCGCTCCCGTGCGGCCAGCGACGCGGAGGCCGCCTGCGGCGTCTGCGTCCGGCGGTGGGGCCCGCTGGGCACGCGACGCGCCAGGACGTCCATCGGAGCATCGAGCCAGACCACGAGCGCGGCGCTGGCCATGGCTGCCCGGCAGCGGTGGTCGTCGATGACCGACGCGGCCGCGCTCACGACCATCGGGCCCTCCGCCTCGAGCGCATCGAGGAGGATGCGGGCCTCGAGCTCGTGGAGCGCCGCGACACCCTGTTCAGCGGCGATGTCCGCCCCCGTGGCACCCGTGCGCGCCTCGACCTCCTCGTCCGAGTCGTGGAAGGCCCACCCGAGCCGTGCCGCCAACGCCGAGCCCGTCCTGGTCTTGCCGGCACCCATCATCCCCAACAGCACGACACGCTCGTCGTGACCAGCGGCCGCCACGACCTGACCTCGTGCCCGCCGGACGTCCGGCGCAGGGGGGCGAGGACCTGCACCGTGGTCGGGGCCGTCGATGATCGTCGTCCACCTCCCGTGACGGCAGCGCCTGATGGCAGCGCGTGATGGCAGCGCGTGATGGCAGCGCGCTCCGTTCGAACCTACCGCGGTACGTCATGGCAGGGGGCCACCAGGGCGGTCCCACGACGGCGTCCCCGCTGACCCGGAGTCGGGCGCCACCCCCGCGGGGCCCGCCAGTGCAGCACGCCGGCGCCGCCGGGCTGAACCGCACGCGATGTGATCGACTGGTCCGGTGCACCGACCCCGAGGAGGCAGCGTGGCGATCGTCCCGAGCGCCGTCGATCGGCGGGGGCCGCTCCCCGAGGACGGCCGGCGCCGGTGAGGTCGACGTGACCACCGCCTACCTGGCCGCAGAGGGCTTCGAGGCCGAGCTCGACGACGAACTCGCCCGAGCCGGCGTCGCCGTGCGTCTCCGGCACGGTCGGCTCCGGGTCAGCGAGAGCCCGCCCGTCCACGCGGCCTGGGCGGCCAACACCTGGTGGGAGGCGGAGCGGATCCCGGTGACCTCGATCGGCCACGCCGCGAAGGAACTGCGTCGTCGGCAGCGCAACTGGGTGGCCTACGCCCCCGAGCACCGGGGGCGGTCCCAGCTGATCGCCGACAAGCTGCCCCACGTCGCCGCCCGGCCCCTGGAGCTCGGCGAGGTCGCGCCCGACGCCCCACTCGGGTCCTGGACGCTGCTGGAACGTGACGTGGTGCTGGCCGCGGCCGATTGCTCGAGCCCGTTCCCCGACGGTGTGCCGCGGTTCGTGGAGGACCGGGAGGGGCCACCGAGCCGGGCGTACCTCAAGCTGTGGGAGGTCTTCGCACGGCTGCGTCGCCAGCCGGGGCCGGGTGAGCGCTGCCTCGACCTCGGCGCGGCACCGGGTGGCTGGACGTGGCTGCTCGCCCGCACGGGCGCCGAGGTCATGGCCGTGGACCGGGCACCGCTCGCACCGGAGGTCGCCCGGCTGTCCAACGTGACCGTGCAGCGCGGCTCCGCGTTCGGCCTCGACCCGGCCGATGTCGGCCACCTCGACTGGTGGTGCAGCGACATCATCGCCTACCCGGACCGGCTGCTGGAGCTGGTGACGAGATGGCTCGACTCGGGCCGGGTCCGCAACCTCGTCTGCACGGTCAAGTTCCAGGGAGCGACCGATCACGGCGCGGCCGCAGGGTTCGCCGCTCTGCCCGGCGCGCAGCTGTTCCACCTGTCACAGAACAAGCACGAGCTCACCTGCGTCGTCCTCGACGCCACCTGACCGTCGGTGCTGGTCCGGGGGTGGACCCGCGCACCGGGGGGGAGGAGGGGCGGGTCACGGCCGCTCGGCCACCGCGATCTGCCCGCCGTCGTGCCGCCACTCGGGCAGTCCGTCCTCGAGCCGGGCGGCGCGTCGTCCCTGCTGCCGCAGCCGTCGAACCGCGTCGTCGGCGTAGACGCAGTAGGGGCCACGGCAGTAGGCGACGATGTCGCGATCGGCGGGCAGGTCGTCGAGCAGCTCGAGCCGGTCGGGCGGGATCGAGATCGAGCCCGGGAGGTGGCCGGCCCGGTACTCGGCGGCGGGCCGCACGTCGACGATGACGACCTCCTCGGTGTCGAGCCGGGCGAGCAGTTCCTCCCGGCTGATACTCGGGATCTGCTCGCGCTCCCCGAGATAGCCAGCGGCGAGATCGTCGAGCCCATCGACCTGTGCGGCGGCGACGGTGCGCAGGACCCACCACAGCTCGAGGACCTGCTCGGAGGCGAGCCGGTAGTGGACGTGGGTGCCGGCACGCCGGCTGACGACCAGCCCCGCGCGAGCGAGCGTGCGCAGGTGGTGGGAGGTGTTCGCCAGCGACTGGCCGAGCTCAGCGGCGATCTCGTCGACGGTGCGCTCACCCTGGGCGAGCAGCTCGATGATCTCGGCCCGCCGACCCGACGACAGGGCGCGGGCGATCGTCGCGAACCCGTCGAACAGGGCGTCCTTGGCGGCGCGCCGGTCGTTCGCGTCGGCCATGACCCTCACCTCCGGTCCGTCACCGTACCCCAGTTGTTCAAGGCGACGTTTGACTTCGCTGCCGGGTGGCTGCCATCCTGTTCAAACAACTACTTGAGCCGACTGCTCGAACGATGGATGCGTCCCGATGCCGGTGCCGATGGTCGACGAGGAGCCTGACGGCGAGGTGGTCCACACCGCGCGGTATGGCGTCCACCTGCTGCGGGAGCGCAACCGGCCGGTGGCGAGGCTCTCGGGCGGGGCATCCGCTGCGGGCGGCGCATGACCGGCGATGGCACGCCCGTCCGGCTGGGTCTGAAGGAGAACCTGCCGCAGTTCGCGCTGCTGGTCGGGGTGAACGCGCTGGTCGGGGGGCTGGTGGGCCAGGAGCGCACGGTGCTGCCGCTGCTGGCCGAGCAGGAGTTCGCCCTGCCCGGCTACACGGCGATGCTGACCTTCATCGTCGCCTTCGGGGTCACCAAGGCGCTGGTCAACTACGTCGCGGGGACCCTGGCCGACCGGTTCGGTCGCAAGCCGGTCCTGCTGGCAGGGTGGCTGTTCGGCCTACCCGTGCCGCTGCTGCTGATCCTCGCCCCGACCTGGGGCTGGGTGGTGTTCGCCAACGTCCTGCTCGGTATCAACCAGGGCCTGGCCTGGTCGGTCACCGTGATCATGAAGATCGACCTCGTCGGCCCCACCAGACGCGGCACCGCGATGGGGTTCAACGAGGCGGCCGGTTATGGCGCCGTCGCCGTCGCGGCCTGGGCCACCGGGCTGCTCGCGGAGAGCTACGGGCTGCGTCCGGCCCCGTTCTTCCTGGGGCTCGCGTTCGCCGGCCTCGGGCTCGGCCTCTCCGCGCTGCTGGTACGCGAGACCGCCGGTCACGTCGCCCACGAGGTCGCCGCGCGGTCGCGCCCCGGACCCGGGACGAGCCACGACGTCACGAACGGCCACGGCGGGAACCTCACCCAGCGGCAGGTGTTCGCCCTGGCGACCTGGCGTGACCGGTCGCTGTCGGCCGCCTCCCAGGCCGGGCTGGTCAACAACCTCAACGAGGGCATGGCCTGGGGCCTGTTCCCCGTCTACTTCGCGCTGGCGGGCCTGGAGGTCGGCACCGTCGGCCTGCTGGTCGCGATCGCCCCCGCCGTGTGGGGTGTCGGCCAGCTGTTCACCGGCGCGCTCTCGGACCGGCTGGGCCGCAAGTGGCTCATCGCCGGCGGGCAGACCACCGAGGCGGCAGGGCTGCTCGTCATCGCCGCCGGCGACACCTTCGCCGTGTGGGCGATCGGCTCGGCGCTGTTCGGCGCCGGTACCGCCATGGCCTACCCGACGCTGATCGCCGCGATCAGCGACGTCGCCCATCCCTCCTGGCGAGGTGCCGCCGTCGGGGTCTACCGGTTGTGGCGCGATCTCGGCTTCGCCGTCGGTGCCGTGCTCGCCGGCACGCTCGCCGATCTGTACTCGCTGGCCACTGCCATCGTCGTGGTCGCCGCGATCACCGCCGCGTCCGGCCTCGATGTGGCTCTGCGCATGACCGAGACCCACCCACGCTCTGTCCGCGCCACCGCTTCGTGACGCTCCCCGCCGGTGTGCGAGGGCCTACCCGGACGCGGCATCGGCGCTGGGGCGGTCGTCGCGCGAGGGTGGCACCAGGGTGACCAGCAGGGCCGGGGTGGCCGCGGCGAGCAGTGCCGCGGGGCGGTCCACGCGGGTGGCGACCACGCCGAACAGGCTCGGCCCGACGATGAACCCGGCCGCGATGAACACGATCGCCAGGGTGAACCCGGTGGTGGGGTGATCGTGGAAGACCTGCTGGCTCCAGATCACCACGAGGGCGAACCCGGTGGTGAAGCCCACCCCGAACAGCGCCGCCGACCCGAGGGCGGCGACCACGGAGCCGGGCACGACGAGCAGCATGACGGTCGATCCGCTGACCAGCACCAGCATCACCACCATCGGTCCACGCAGGCCCCAGGCTTTGGCGATCTCGCCGCCGAAGGCACCCACCGCGGTCCCGACGACGCCGAGCGTCACCCACATCGCCGGACCGATCCAGCTGGCCAGGCCACCGTCCTGTGCGGTGTCCGGCGCGTACGCGAAGTAGGCGCTGGAGGTGACGGAGATGCCCAGCGTGACCAGGAACAACCGGATCGAACGGGCGTTGAGGAACCATCCCAGAGGGGGCCGTCGCCTGCGCTCGGGGGCCGGCTCCGGCGCACCCGGTGGCAGCACCCGCCAGGCCACTGCGGCGGCCACCAGGCCGATCGCAGCGAACCCCCACCACACGGCCCGCCACCGGTCACCGGCGAGCAGGACCAGCCCGCTGGCGACCACGAGCCCCACCGGTGAGCCGGCGTTGACCAGCGCCAGGGCGCGCGGACTCCCCGACGACGGCACCTGGTTGGCGACCGCGTCCGAGAACGGTCCCCACGCCCCGCCGGCGCTGGTGCCCGCAGCGACGAGCCCCACGGCCAGCAGGACCGGGCCGGGCGCGGACGCCGTCATGGCCGCACCGATGGCCAGCAGCAGGCATCCGGTCACGACCGGTACGCGAGGCCCCAGGCGGGCCGTCAGGGCGCCCGTGATCACCGTCGTCACGAGGTAGCCAGCCTGTGCTGCGCTGGCGTAGAAGCCCAGCACGTCCAGTGGCAGGCCGAACTCCGCCCGGAAGGCCGGGACGAACAGTCCGTAGGCTTCCCGGCCGATGCCGTACGTCGCCACCAGTGCCAGCAATCCAGCACCTCCGACGCGGGAGGTCTCGCTGAGGTGCACGACGATCCTTCCACGGCATCCGGGACGGGCAGCAGGGGTCCGTCGTCCTCCGGCACCGCACCTGTGCTCTAGCACGCCACGACGTTGCCGGCCACCGGCCCATCGACGGTGGGCCACCCCTCGCGGGCGTACGCGCCGGGTCGGGGCGAGCGGAGGATCGACGGCTCCGACCTGCTCCCCCAGAACATGGGCCTCTGGCCGATGTGGGGTGCGATGGTGGCGCTCGTCGGGGCCTGGAGCCAGCGCTCACCGGGGCCAGTGATCGATCTCGGTGGCCTTGACGGCGGCCCAGACGGTGCGGCCCTCGCTGAGCTCCAGGTCGGCCAGGGCTGCGGCCGTGACCTGGGAGACGATCGGGATGGAGCCGTCGAGGTGCACGCGGATGTGGTCGTGGTGGATGTCGAGCGAGTCGACGGTGGCCTGCCAGACGTTGCGAGGGCTGCCATGGGGCCGGTCGGGGTGCAGCGCCACGGCGCGGGGGTGGATGGTGACCATGACCTCGCCGGCGGGGGAGCCGTCCGCGACGGTGAGCCGCGCGCCGTTGTCGAGGGTGACGGTGTGCTCGTCGAGATGACCGTGGTAGTGGTTCAGGCCGACCAGGCGAGCAGCCCAGGCGGAGCGCGGGCGTCGCGCGATCGTGGCGGGTGCGTCGTCCTGGACGATCCGTCCCGCCTCGAGGACGACGATCCGGTCGGCGAGGCTGATCGCCTCGAGCGGGTCGTGGGTGACGAGCAGGGTCGGGCCGGTGAAGGCGTCGAGGTGGCGGGTGAGTTCGCGGCGGACCGCACGTCGCGCGTCGACGTCGAGCGCGGCCATGGGCTCGTCGAGCAGCAGCAGTGCCGGGTCGGTGGCCAGCGCCCGGGCGAGCGCGACCCGCTGGGACTGCCCGCCGGACAGCGCAGCCGGCTTGGCCCGTGCCACGCCGTCGAGGCCGACACGTTCCAGCCACTCCCCGGCCCGCGTCCGTGCCTCGCCCGCGTCGACCCCGCGGGCACGGAGGCCGAAGGCGACGTTCTCCAGCGCCGTGAGGTGGGGGAACAGCAGGTGCTGCTGGAACACCACCCCCACCCGACGCTGCTGCGGTGGCACCCGCACGCCGGCGCTCGGGTCCTCGACCAGGAGGTCGCCGATCCGGATGCGGCCGTCGGCGAGCGGGAGGAGTCCGGCCACGGCGCGCAGCAGCGTGGTCTTGCCGGCACCGTTCGGGCCGACGACGGCGACGACCTGGCCCGGGGCGGCATCGAGCCGGACGTCGAGGTCCAACGTGCCGAGCTGCAGGCGCAGCTGTGCGCTCAGCGACAGGTCACCGGGGCCGGCGGGGGCGGCGCGGCCGGTGGGGCCGCCGGGGTCACCGGGGTGGGCGGAAGCGGGGGACGGCGCGCGGCTCGGGTGGCTGGTCATGAGGCGGTCAGGAACCGGTCGCGCAGCGCGATGAGCACGGCCACGGACACCGCGAGCAGCACGAAGCTGAGGAGGTAGGCGGCCTCGGGGTTGCGCTCGAGCTCGAGGTAGACGGCCAGCGGCATGGTCTGGGTGCGCCCCGGCAGGTTGCCCGCGAAGGTGATGGTGGCGCCGAACTCGCCCAGCGCCCGGGCCCACGCCAGCGCCATGCCGGCCACCAGCGACGGCGCGAGCATCGGGAGCACGACCCGGCGCAGGATCGTCCACCTCTCGGCGCCGAGCGTGGCGGCCGCGTCCTCCAGCCGACGGTCGAGCAGCCGGAGTCCCGACTCGACCGTGACGACCAGGAACGGCATCGCGACGAACGTGGCGGCCAGCACCGGCGCCGCGGAGGTGAACGGCACGGTGATCCCGGTGAGCTGCTCGAGCGGGCGGCCGATCAGGCCGCGACGGCCGAACGCGGCCAGCAGCCCCACCCCGCCGACCACCGGAGGCAGCACCATCGGCAGGATCGCCACCGCCCTGACGAACGGCTTGCCGGGGAAGTCGACCCGGGCGAACAGCAGCGCGAGCGGCACGCCGAGGAGGGTCGACAGGGCCAGTGCGGCCAGCGAGGTCGTCAGCGACAGCCGCAGGGCCTGCAGCACCACCGGGTCGGTGAGCAGCTCGCCCGCTCGTCGCCACGGGGTCCGGAGCGTCAGCGCGAACAGCGGGACGACCAGCAGCACCAGGGCGACCATGCCGAGCAGCACCACGGACCGCGGAGGTGCCACCCCGGCACTCGTCCCGGTGGTCGTGCGGGTGCTCGCCGTCGAGTCGCTCACGGGGCCGTGAACCCGTACTCGGTCAGGATCGTCCGCCCCTGCGTGCTCAGCACGAAGGCGACGAACGCGTCCGCCACCTCGGGGTCGGGTGCGTCGGCGAGGCGCGCGACCGGGTAGGTGGCCAGGACGTTCTGCTCGTCGGGGAGGTCGACGCCGGCGACGCGTCCGCTGGCTGCGACGATGTCGCTTGCGTATACGATCGTGGCGTCCGCCTCGCCGAGCTCGACCTTCGACCTCGCCGCCCGGACGTCCTGCTCCAGCGACACCGGGCTCACGGTGACGCCCGCGGCGTCCAGCACCTGCTGCGCGTAGCGGCCGGCCGGGACCTCCTCGTCGGGCAGGACCAGCAGCAGCTCCGGATCAGCGAGATCATCGAGCCCCGTGATGCCCAGCGGGTTGCCCGGCTCGACGGCGATGGCCATGCGGTTCGCGGTGAACACCTCGGGGTCGGTGGCGAGCTCACCGGCGTCCGCGACCACGTCCATGTGTCGCTGGTTCGCGGACGCGAACACCTGCGCGGGAGCGCCCTCGACGATCTGGCGCGCGAGCGTCTGGCTGCCGGCGAGGTTGAGCGTCACCTCCACCTGCGGGTTGGCGTCGGAGAACGCGTCGGCGAGCGCGCCGAACGCGTCGGTCAGCGAGGCCGCGGCGAAGACCAGGACCTCACCCGGCTGCGCGTCACCCGGCTGCGCGTCACCCGGCTTCGCGTCACCCGCCTGCGCGCCATACGCCCCATCGCCCTCGCCCCCGTCGGCGGCCGACCCGCACCCTGCCGTCAGCAGCGCGGAGGCCAGCACCGCGGAGGCCAACACGCGGACCGCACCGGCCGTCCGCCCGCGCCGGCGTCCTTCCATCGACCGTGTCCTGAACACCTCGGCAGCCGCCATCAGACGGCGAGCTCCACGCCCACCTGCGACAGGTCGTAGCCGCCCACGCTCTCCAGCCGACGCCGCAACCGCGCGCCGACCAGCTCGTCGAGGAACCGCTGCACCGCCCGCGTCTCCAGGGACACCGAGGTGGCCAACAGCTGCGAGGCGTGGACCTCCAGCGGATGGAAGAGCACGCCCGCTGCCAGCGCGGCGGGCTCGATCGTGACGGCGATCATCCCGTCGATCGCGGCGCGACGTGCCGCCTCCTCGTGACCGCCGACCACCGGCCCGGGCACACGTGCCGGATCGATCCGGCCGGCCGCGGCGACGGCACGCTCGAAGGCGGCCTGGCTGCCCGCTCCCGGCTCCCGTTGCACGACGGGCACCCGGCCGGCCAGCGCCGCCGCGACCCAGTCATCGGGTGCGTCGGCCGGTGCGGCGAGTCCGACCTGCCAGCGCGCGACGCACCAACGACGGGTCCCTGCCGGCGCGACCGACGCGTCCTCGTCGCGCCCGTGGACGATGGCCGCATGCACCCGGCCCTCGGCCAGCGCCGCCACCGCGGTCCGACTGGAGGTCAGCACCGGGACGACGCCGCCACCGCTGGCGTCCAGCAGCCCGGCGACCGTGGCGATGGCGGGATCGCAGCCGGCGACGAGCGCACCGTCGCGGGCCGGCTCGAACCGCTCGATCCGCCCGTCGCGCACCACCGCGTCCGCCCGGGCCCATGCCGCGCCCGAGTCCGTGCTCGGCACGCACACCAGCCGTTCGCCCACCGTCACCGTGCGCACCAGCGCGCCTTCCCGCAGGGAGGCCGTCACCCCGACGATCTCGCCGGCCGGCGGCGTGACCAGCAGTTCCTCGACCGGGACGCCCAACACGCGGGCGAGCGCGACCGCGGCGTCGACGCGTGGGAGATGGCGCTCCGCCTCGACCGCCCCCACCAGCTGTCGGCTGACCCCCGCCAGTTCCGCCAAGCGCGCCTGCGT
This sequence comes from Nitriliruptoraceae bacterium, assembly GCA_046483565.1. Lineage (GTDB taxonomy): Bacteria > Actinomycetota > Nitriliruptoria > Nitriliruptorales > Nitriliruptoraceae > T1Sed10-7. The sequence goes on along the minus strand of JAWOCZ010000116.1, from coordinate 5,485 downwards.
CAACCCCTGTTCCACCCGTAGGCGACGCACCTCACGACCGAGCACCACGACCCCCAGCAACCGGTGAGGACAGGAACATAGCGTTCTGACAGGAAGCTGTCGTCGTGCTCGGCGGTGGGCGAGGCTCCCGACGTGGTCGCCGGTGGTGACCATCACGTGACGCGTTCGCCGGTGGTGACCCGACTACGGGCGTCACGGGCGGTCTCAGCCGCGTTGCTGTCCCGCCGCGGCGGCGACATCCAGGGCGATGCCCGTCTCCCGCTCCGAGACCGCCCACAGCACCCGGATGGAGCGGTCCAGCCCGACCACGCGGAGGATCGGCTTGGCGACCGGCGGGCCGTTGTTCCCCCACAGCGGGCCGTAGAAGCCCCCGCCCGGGGCGGCAGGGTCGGTCGCCGCCCGCAGCTGGGACAGCGCGCCTTCAGCGGCGGACATACCGGTCCGCTGCTGCAGGCGCTCGAAGAAGTGGGTGAGGGCACCGCCCTGCTCGCGGACCGACCGTGATTGGAGGTCGGTCTGGGCGAGTCCGGGATGCGCTGCCAGGCTCCTGGCGGCCAGACCGGCACGGTCGAACGCCCGCTGCAGGCCGAGCGTGAAGTGCAGGTTCGCCAGCTTGGCCTGCCCGTAGGCCTTCCACGGCCCGTAGCTGCCCTCGAGGTGGGGGTTGCGGGGATCGACCCGGCGGCCGAGGTGGTGCGCGGTGCTGGTGACCGTCACCACGCGGGCGGCCTCGGCGTGGAGCAGCGCGGGCAGCAGCTGGGCCGTCAGGGCCCAGTGTCCGAGGTGGTTCACGCCGAACTGCATCTCGAACCCGTCGACGCTGCGGCGTTCGGGTTGCGCCATCAGGCCGGCGTTGTTGACGAGCAGGTCCACGCGCTCGTGCGCTGCACCGATCCGTTCCGCCGCGTCGGCGACGGAGGCGAGATCCCCGAGATCGAGCGGCACGAGCTCGAGCGATGCGTCGGGCACCTCGGCCAGCACCACAGCCCTGGCCTCTTTCGCCTTGCGCTGGTCGCGGGCCGCCATCACCACCGTCGCCCCCCTGGCGGCCAGGGCCCGCGTCGTCTCCAGACCGAGGCCGCCGTTGGCGCCGGTCACCACGGCGACCCGACCGTGGAGATCCGGGATGTCGCGGGTGGTCCAGGACACGGGCAGCTCCGATGGCGTGGGCAGGGGAGTGTGCCAGGCTGCGCGCTCCCGGCCCCGCGTTGCTGGCTCCTCGCTCCTCGCTCCCGGCTCCGGGCACCGTGGGCGAGGTGATCCTCTGACGTTGGCGCCGCCCGGCCTGGTGCGCGCGGGAAGCTCTGGCGCTGTCGGTACGTTGGTGCCGGTCCGGGCACCGATCGGTAGCCCGTCGAGTCCGTGCCGCTGCAGGAGCGAGCCATGTCCACCGACGCCGAACCGCCGAGCAGCAGCACGGCGCAGCAGGACATCGCACCACCGAACGGTGACGGTGGATCGCCGGCCACCGAGGGCTCGCCGTCGGGCGGCGGTGCCGGGTTCAGGGGGATGCTGGCACCGGCGGTCGTGCTGCTCGTGGTCGGTGCCCTGGCCATAGCGGCGATGACGGGGGGCTCATCCGACGACGAGGTGGGCACGGCGGCACCCGAGGTGTCGGCGGAGCCGGCTCAGGACCCGGCCGAGGACATCGCCGAGGACCTGGTGGTCGAGGACGATGCCGGTCAGCAGCAGGAGGCGCTCGCCGAGGACCAGCAGGCCCAGGAGGAGGCGCGGGCCCAGCTGGCGGCGTTGGCGACCCGTGAGGCGGACGATCCACGAGCCCTCGGGGACGTGGATGCCCCCGTGGTCATGATCGAGTGGGCGGACTTCCTCTGCCCCTTCTGCGGCGTGTTCGCCCGGGACACGGAGCCGGAGCTCATCGAGCGGTACGTGGAGACCGGCATCCTGCGGATCGAGTGGCGGGATCTGCCCTTCCAGGGTGAGGAGGCCGTGCTGGCCGCGGTCGGTGGCCAGGCAGCCGCCGAACAGGACGCCTTCTGGGACTACCACGATGTGATGTTCGCAGCGGACCTGCGCAGGGGCGACGGCCGGATGAGCCGGGAGTTCCTGCTGGAGGTCGCGGCGGAGCTCGACCTCGACGTCGAGGCGTTCGATGCCGCGCTCGACGACCCCGCGCTCACCGAGCAGGCCCAGGCCGAGGCCGTGCAGGCGCAGTCGCTCGGGATCACCGGCACCCCGGCCTTCATCGTCGGCGGCTACCCGCTGGTCGGCGCGCAGCCGCTGGAGGCCTTCGTCAACGTGATCGAGAACGCCGCGATCGAGGCGGGCGCAGAGCTGCCGTGATCGAGATCGGCTACCTCGCCGCCTTCCTGGGCGGGGTCCTCACCCTGCTCAGCCCGTGCGGCGCACTGCTGTTGCCGTCGTTCTTCGCCTACGCCTTCGACCGTCCCGGGGTGCTGCTGGCACGGACCGGGGTCTTCTACGCCGGGTTGGCGGCGGTGATGGTGCCGCTCGGTACCGGGGCGGCGTTCGCGAGCCAGGTGCTGCTCAACAACCAGGAGCGGCTGATCGTCGCCGCCGGGTGGCTGCTGGTCCTGCTCGGGGTGCTCACGGCGGCAGGTGTCGGGCGGCTGCTGCCGTCGCTCAGCGGGCGTGCCCAGGCCCGGGTGGCCGGCCGGACCTCACCAGCGGCGGTGTTCGGCCTCGGCGCGGTCTACGGCGTCGCGGGTTCGTGTGCCGGGCCGATCCTCGGCGCCGTGCTGACGATCGCCGCCCTGGACGGGCGTCCGGCCCACGGCGCCGCCCTACTGGCCGTCTATGCCCTGGGGATGGCCGCGCCGCTGTTCCTGCTGGCCGGGGTGTGGCAGCGCTTCGAGCTCGGCCGCCGCGGCTGGTTGCGCGGACGGGCCCTGCACGTCGGGCGCTTCGAGCTGCACACCACCTCGCTGGTCACCGGGGGGCTGTTCGTGGCGATCGGGGCGTGGCTGCTGTTCTCGGGCGGCTCTCTCGCGCTGCCGGGTGTCCCGGATACGACCCAGCTGGACCTGGCCGCGCAGCGGTGGCTGCTCAGGCTCGACCGCCTCGCGCCGGACCGGCTGGTCCTGGCCGTGATCGCCGGGTTCGCCGCGCTCGTGCTGCTGCTGCGCGGCTGGTCGTCGCGGCGCCACCGCGCCGAGGTCACCAGCGTGAGCGGGACTCCTCGGCGAACCCCACCAGATCACTGATCTGCAAGCGGTCGCCGTCGGGTCCCGGCACGTGGCCGGCCCAGGTGCCGAACACCTGGTGCACCTCGGTGCCGAGCAGGACCGCTTCCGTGCGCGCGTGACGGTCGAAACGCGGGGTCAGCGTGACCGACAGTGCCCCGTCGGGGGAGCGGACCGTCCAGGGCTCCAGCGGCCGGTCCCAGTCGTACTCCCATTCGAGCTCGTCGCCGAGCTTGTGGACGCGGCCGTCGACGATGATGCCGTTCTCCGTGGCGCCGGTGCCGACCGTCCACCGGCCCCCGAGCTGCAACCCGACGACGCGACCATCGCTGGAGCGCCCCGCGCCGCCACCCCAGTTCCACCGGGTGCGGTAGGGCCAGCGGCCGCGGCCGATGTCGAGCACGCCCCAGGCCTGGTCGGTCCGGGCGTCGTGCTCGCCTCGGTCGGTCCGGTCGGCGTGGGTTGCGTGCTCGGTCCGGTCGGTCCGGTCGCCGTGGTCGTCCTCCTCGCTCTCACCGCCGAGTTGCTGTCCACCGAGCGGAAAGCGGTCGTCACCGACCACGAGGGTGCCGGTTGCCGGCCGGGCCTGGTGCTTGGAGGTGTACTGGAAGCGCCGGTCGCTCCAGGGGATCACCACGTCGACCGTGCCGTGCCCGGGGGGCAAGGCGATCGTGGCCTCCAGCCGTCCGATCCGGCCGTCACGTTCGCGCCAGCGCGCAACGAGGTGCGTGCCGTCCGCGTCCTCCACCACCTCGACGCCGAGGTGGTGGTGCCGGAACACCAGCGGCGCGGTGCCGTAGTGGTCGGGGAGGTCGATGCCGCGTGCCAGCGGCACGGTGATCTCGCGTCCGCCGCTGCGACCCGACGGCAGGTGCGCCCACCACACACCGACGATGCCGAGGTAGTCGATGTCGGCGTAGACCAGGGAGACCGCCACCTCGCGGGTCAGCACGGCGTGGTAGTCCCACCGCTTCGTGCGCCCCCAGCCGCCGGCGAGGTTGGCGCGGTGCACGGACCGGGGTGCCCAGCCACGAGCCTCCGGGTTGAGGTGTCGACCGTCGGGCGTGCACAGATCGACCGGCTCGGTGAGTTCACGCTCCCGGGTCGTCATGCCGCGGCTCCGAGGCGTTCAGCTCCCGACCGCCGCATCGGACACGGTGGGTGCGACGCGGGAGGTGGTGTCACGGCTCAGCCGATCCGGTCGTGACGCACGATCGTGCACCGGTACTCGCCGGCGGGCGAGCGCACGGTGACGGTGTCACCCGGCCGGTGACCCCGCACCGCCTCGGCCAACGGCGAGTCGCTGGAGGTCCGGTGCTCGTCCATCCCGGCCTCGATGGGGTGGACGATGAGGAACGCCTCGCGGTCCCCATCGGGGAACTCGACCTCCACCTCGTCCCCGAGCTCCACGATGTTCGGGTCATCGGTGACGTCAGCGGGTGACAGGGCATCGCGGAGCACGACCTCGAGCTCGTCGAGCTGCTCTCGCAGCTGCTCGCGGGCGGTGACCAGCTCCTCGGTCCGCTCGGCAGCGAGGTCGGCGTCGATCCGGGCGAGGCGTTCGTGCCCGCGGGCGACACGCTGCTCCACCCAGGCGCGACCGTCCGTGGTCAGGACCACCGGTCCCCGCACAGCCGTGGTGTTGGCAGCCATGATCAACCTCCTTGCGATGAGCGCGTCGAGAGACAGGAACGAAAGGGCGCGCGATGAAGTGACTTTCACGATACCCCACCGGGAAGGGGGCAGCGAGGGACATCTGGCCGTGGCGCCGGCGTCTGCCGTGCCCTCGGGGTCCAACCGGTCGTCGCGAGCCGTGTCGGCCGTACGACGCCGTCCGTGCCGTCCGTGTCGTCCGTGCCGGCCGTGTGGGCTGCTGTTTGGCCGTGTCGGCTGCTGGTTGGCCGTGTGGGCTGCTGGTTGGCACGGAGCAGCGGATAGTGGCTGCAACGCGCCGGGGTCGCGGGTCTGCCGGCCGCTGCCGGCCGCTGCCGGTCGCTGTCGGCCGCTGCCGGTCGCTGTCGGGCACGGAGCAGCGGATAGTGGCTGCAACGCGCCAGGGTCGCGGGTCTGCCGGGCGCTGTCGGGCACGGAGCAGCGGATAGTTGCTGCAACCCGCCAGGGTCGCGGGTGTGCCGGGCGCTGCCGGGCGCTGCCGGACGCTGCCGGCCGCTGCCGGTCGCTGTCGGGCACGGAGCAGCGGATAGTGGCTGCAACGCGCCAGGGTCGCGGGTCTGCCGGGCGCTGCCGGCCGCTGCCGGGCAGGGAGCAGCGGATAGTTGCTGCAACGCGCCAGGGTCGCGGGTCTGCCGGGCGCTGCCGGG
>JAWOCZ010000110.1:0-2578 GCA_046483565.1 Nitriliruptoraceae bacterium | reverse complement strand
CGGGCGAAGGCGGCCACGTCGCTGTCGCCGATCCACACGGCGTCGTGGACCACCTCGTCGGGATGCTCGGTGCCGGACGCGGCGACCCTGGTGCGGGCGGTCGGGGGGCCCGACCGGGACTGGACCGCCCGCCCCGAGGTGCCCGAGCCCGGCACCGAGCATCCCGACGAGGTGGTCCACGACGCCGTGTGGATCGGCGACAGCGACGTGGCCGCCTTCGCCCGGGACCTCTCGGTGGCCTACCACGTGTGGTCGCCCTCGGGCGGCTACCCGGGCAACGTCTGGTACCGCGACTACTTCGCCCGCGGCACGTTCGGCACCCACCCGTCGTGGCGGGTGACGGACCACGCCCTGCCGCCGGACCGCAAGGCGATCTACGAGCCCGAGCCGGCCCGGGCGCAGGTCGCGCGCGACGTCGACCACCTCCACGGGGTGCTGCGCAGCGTGCTCGACCCGCGGCCGGGCAAGCTCGTCGTCGCCGCCTACGACACCGAGCTGTTCGGGCACTGGTGGTTCGAGGGCGTGGCGTTCCTCGAGGGGCTGCTGCGCACGGTGGTGGCGGACCCCGCACTGCGCACGACCACCCTGGACTCCCGCCTCCGGCGGCAGCCGCCCACCCGCCGCCTGCACCTACCCGAGTCCTCCTGGGGGTACGCCAAGGGACACGCCAGCTGGGTCACGCCCGACACCCGGGCGTGGTGGCAGCGGCTGCACGACGCAGAGGACCACGCCCGTCGCGCGCTGGCCGGCGGGCGGGGCACACAGCGCCAGCGGGCGGCGGTCGCCCGGGAGCTCGCGCAGCTGCAGGCCTCGGACTGGCCGTTCATGGCCACCCGCGGCGCCAGCCCCGGGTACGCCAACGACCGCATCGACCACCACACCGCGGCGCTGCACCGGCTGTGCGCGGCGATCGAGGCCGGCACGCCCGACGAGGAGCACCTCGCCGAACGCCGGGCCCGGGTGCTGGCACCGGTGGAGGTCGCGGCGTTGGTGGCGGCCCTGGATCCGGAGGACGGGGCGGCTGCGGAGCAGCTCAGACGTCCCTGAGCCGCATCAGCACGATCGCCGCGGTCGCCGCGACCACGCCGTAGGCGACGAAGACGGCCAGCCCGACCATCGGCGCCAGCGGGGCACCGACGTCGGCCCCCACCCCGCCCGCCAGTTCCTCGGAGACGAACATGGCGTTCAGGGCCTGGAACGGCAGCCAACGGCCGATCCCGGGGAGGAACTGCACGAACAGCGACTCGATGACGAAGACGTAGATCAGCATCAGCGCGACGGCGACCACCTGGCTGCGCAGCAACGCACCGACCGCCACCCCGAACACCGCCATCAGCGCGAGGCCGACGGGGCCCTGCCACAGCGACCGCAGGGACTCCTCGCCGAGTTCCAGCTCGGCGCCGGAGACCAGCAGGAGCACGCCGACGACCACCAGGCCGAGGACGAAGAAGGCGACCCCGTAGGCGGCGCCGACCAGCATCTTGGTCGCGACCACGCGGGTGCGGCTCGGGGTGAGCTGGAAGGTCCGGCCGATCGTCTCGTGACGGAACTCGGTGGTGACCGACAGCAGCCCGACGATCAGTGCGATGACGCTCATCCCCCCGATCTGCTCGATCGCGGCGGCGACCTGCGCGTCGGTCCCGAGGAACTCGCCGGAGAACTCGGACTCGAACACGAAGAAGCCGGCACCGATGGCGACGAGCAGCAGCCCGACCGCGGTGATGATCGCGGTGGTCCACACGGTGGTCAGCTTGCGGGTCTCGGCGACGACGAGCGACATCAGCTGATCCCTCCCCCGGCGGTCAGTTCCATGAAGACGTCCTCGAGCTCGGCGACCGCCGGTCGCAGCTCGTACAGGGCGATGCCGGCAGCCAGGGCGTGCCGGCCGATGTCCTCGCTCGACAGCCCGACGACGACGAGGTGGCCGTCCCCGGGTGTGACCTCCGCGCCCGCCTCGCGCAGCCGTGCCGCCAGCGCGGCATCGTCGGCGGAGCGCAGGGCGGTGCCGCCGGCCGTCGCGCCGGTGAGCTCGGCGACCGAGGCGTTGGCCACCAACCGGCCGCGACGGATCACCATCACCTCGTCCGCCAGGCGCGAGATCTCCCCGAGCAGGTGGGAGGAGACCAGGATCGTGCGGCCCTGACCGGCGAGGTGGCGCAGGAGCTGGCGGACCCAGTGGATGCCCTCCGGGTCGAGGCCGTTGGCCGGCTCGTCGAGCAGCAGCACCTGCGGATCACCGAGCAGGGCCTGGGCCAGGCCCAGGCGCTGGCGCATCCCGAGGCTGAACTGCCCGGCGCGCTTGGTGGCGGCCTCCTGCAGGCCGACGAGGTGGAGCACCTCGTCGCAGCGTGCGCGATCGATCCCGGCGGTGGTGGCGGTGATGCGCAGCTCGTCGATCGCCCGGCGCCCCGGGTGGTAGGCGACGCCGTCGACGATGCTGCCGACCGTGCGGGCCGGATCGGCCAGGTCGTGGAAGGCCGTGCCTATCTGGATGAGATCGGGGATCTGGACCAGTTTCTGCAGGAGGCGCATCGCGTGGCTGGTGAGAAGCGGATTCTTGAGAAGGAGTTTGACGAAC
>JAWOCZ010000010.1:0-13240 GCA_046483565.1 Nitriliruptoraceae bacterium | reverse complement strand
CGCTACGACATCGAGCGCGACGACTCGTTGCAGCTGCGCGACTACCCGACGCTCGGGCACGTGATCGGGTTCGTCCGCGACCGCGTCCCGGAGCTGGCCGCGGCGCCGGCTGCCGAGGCGACCGCTCCGGCGGCGGCGCCGGCCGAGGAGCCGGCGGCCGCCGCGGAGGTGGACACCAGCGCGTTCCCGCGCCGGGTCCCCGTGTCCGTGGTGCGCCCCGCGATCGAGGTGTGCGTCCCCACCGGTGTCGCCCTGGACGGTGCGCGGTTGGTGGTGCTACCCGATCACGGTGGCGTCGCTGACGCCGTCACGGCAGCTCTCGAGGAGCGGGGCGCGACCGTGCTGACCCTGCCGGCGGCACCGACGGCCGAGGAGCTCGAGGCCCAGCTCGCCACCTGGCGCGAGGAGGGTCCGATCAGCGGGCTGCTCGGCCTGGCGGGCCTGGACCTCGCACCGTTCTCGTCCCTCACCGCCGAGACCTTCAAGGACGGGTTGCGGGTGCGGGTGAAGCTGCTGGCGACCGCGGCGCGAGCCCTGTACGAGGACCTCGGGAGCGGTGCCGCCTTCGTCACCGGCACCCGGTTGGGCGGACGGTTCGGCTACGACGAGGCCGGAGCGCAGGACGTCCTCGGCGGCGCGGTCAGCGGGTTCACCAAGGCCCTGGCCCGCGAGCGCGAGGAGGCGACGGTCAAGGTCGTCGACCACGCGCCCGACACCGACGCGGCCACGATCGCCGCGCACCTGATCGACGAGCTGCTCGCCGACCCCGGCGTGATCGAGGTGGGCTACGCCGACGGGCTGCGCACGAGCGTCGGCCTGGACGTCCAGCCGACCGAGCCCGACCAGAGCCGGGCGTTGTCCCCGGACGACGTGTTCGTGATCACCGGCGCGGCCGGCAGCATCGTCAGCGCCATCACCGCGGACCTGGCCACCGGTGCCGGCGGGGGGACCTTCCACCTGCTGGACCTCACCCCCGAGCCCGACCGCGGGGACGCGGACCTGGCCCGGTTCGTCGACGATCTCGACGGGCTCAAGGCCGAGCTGGCCCAGCGCATGAAGGACAGCGGCGAGAAGGCGACCCCGGCGAAGGTGAACCGGGCGCTGGCCGGGATCGAGCGGTCCCGCGCCGCGCTCGACACGATCCTGGCGGTCGAGGCCACCGGCGGCACGGCCCACTGGCACCAGGTCGACCTGACCGACCCCGAGGCCGTGGGCGCCGCGATGGCGGCCGCGACCGAGAGCGGCCGCGTCGATGTGTTGCTGCACGCCGGCGGGCTGGAGATCAGCCACAACCTGCCGGACAAGCCGCAGTCGGAGTACGACCTGGTCTTCGACGTCAAGGCCGACGGGATGTTCAACTGCCTGGCCGGCCTCGGTGATGCGGAGCTCGGCAACCTGGTGGTGTTCTCCTCGATCGCCGGACGCTTCGGCAACGGTGGCCAGACCGACTACAGCGCGGCGAACGACCTGCTGTGCAAGACGGTCTCGTCCCTGCGCACGCTGCGGCCCGACACCCGCGGCATCGCGCTCGACTGGACCGCCTGGGGCGGTATCGGCATGGCCACCCGCGGCTCCAACCCGACGATGATGGAGTTCGCCGGCATCGACATGCTGCCGCCGGAGATCGGGATCCCGATCGTGCGCCACGAGCTCGAGGCCGCCGGCGACGGTGGCGAGTCGGTGGTGGCGGGCGCGCTCGGTCTGCTCATGGAGGAGCGCCACCAGACCGGCGGGGTCGATGCGGCGGCGCTGGCTGCCACCGTCGGCCAGCCCGGTCCGATGCTCGGCGAGGTGGTCGCCGTCACCCTGGGCGAGGGGGTCGTGACCGAGGTGGAGCTGGACGCCTCGCAGCCGTTCCTGGACGACCACCGGATCGACGGCACCCCCGTCGTGCCCGGGGTGATGAGCCTGGAGGGCTTCGCCGAGGTCGCCCGGCTGCTGGTCCCCGACCACACCGTGGTCGCGGTCGAGGACATGACCTTCGACGCGCCCTTCAAGCTCTACCGCGACGAGCCCCGACGGGCTCGGATCACCGCCCGCCTGACCCCCGCTGCCGACGGCACGGTGGTCGCCACCTGCACGCTGGTGGGCCGTCGCACGCTGGCCAACGGCACCGAGCAGGTCACCGAACACGCCCGTGGTCGGGTGGTCCTGGCCGCCGACGCCCCCGAGGCGCCGACGACCGAGGTGCCGTCCACCGACGTGGACACCACCGTGGCGGCGGAGGCGATCTACCGCATCTACTTCCACGGTCCCACCTACCAGGTGCTGGCATCGGCGTGGTCCAGCGATGGCCTCGCGGTCGGCGCCCTGGCCGGTGACCTGCCGCCCAACCACCGGCCGGAGGACGCGCCCACGTCCTCGGCGCCGCGGCTGTTGGAGCTGTGCTTCCAGATCGCCGGGGTGCACGAGCTCGGGACCTCGCACCGCATGGCCCTGCCCGCGCGCATCGCCCGGCTGGAGCTGTTCGGACCGTTGACCGACGACGCACCCTGCTGGGCGGTGGCCGCGCCGGACGAGGCGGGCGCCGACGTCGAGGTGGTGGACGCGGACGGGGTGGTCCGCCTGCGCGTGACGGGCTACGGCACGACCGTGCTGCCCGACGGGCCCGACGAGGAGCTGTTGGCACCGCTCAGTGAGGCCATGCGATGACCGATGCCGGCGCCATGGACCCGCTCCGCGCGGTGGGCGGTCCGCTCACCCGGCTGGCCATCATCACCTGGGGTGCACCCGCCGCCCGGCAGATCCGGGCGGCGCGGGAGCACGCCCGCGAGCACGGGCGCGAGCTCAGGCTCGTCGCGATCCACGCCGACGCGGAGCGTGATGCGCTGTTCGTGCGTGCCGCCGACGAGGCCGTCGCCCTCGGTGACGGTGGTCGGCCGATCGCCACCGAGGGGTCGCTGAGCGCGGCCAGCTTCGATCTCGGACTGCTCGAGCGTGCCCTGGTCCGCAGCCGGGTGGACGCGGCATGGGTCGGATGGGGACCGTTGGCGCAGGTGCCCGAGTTCGCCGACCTGTGCGATGCGCTCGGGGTGCACCGGGTCGGCCCGAGCGGTGCGGTGCTGCGGCGACTCACCGACGCCGACGCGCTCGCCGACCTGGCGGCCGAGGCCGGCGTCCCGCTGGCCGAGCCTGACTCGGACCGCGGGTTCGTGCGGCGCCACCTCGAGGTCCTGACCGTCGCCGACGCCCGTGGGACCGCCTGGGCCGTGGACGTGCACGACGGCACGCTGCAGCGCCGCACGGAGAAGGTGCTGGTGGAGTCGGCCATCGAGGCCCGCGCGGGGGTGGACCTCGGCGCGCTGCGGTCCACGGCCGAACGCCTCCTCACGCTCGCCGGCTTCACCGGCGCCGGGACGGTGACCTTCGTGCGACCCGATCAGCGCCGGCAGGCCGCGCTGCTCAGGATCAGCGTCGGGGTCCCGCTCGGTCACGGCATCACGGAGATGACCACGGGCCTGGACCTCGCGAAGCTGCAGCTCCACCTGGCCGAGGGCGGTCGTCTCGAGGGTGCCCCGCCGGCGCCGCGCGGTCACGCCCTGTCCGTCCGGCTCAACGCCGAGGACGCGGAGGCCGCACTCAGCCCCGCGCCGGGGCGCGTCCAGCTGCTCCAGCTGCCCTCCGGGCCGGGGATCCGGGTGGACACCGGTGTCACCGAGGGCGACGACCTGGCCGTGCACGCCGACCCGACGATCGCCGAGGTGGTCGGCTGGGGTCGTGACCGTGAGGAGGCCCGGGTCCGGCTACGCCTGGCGTTGTCCAACCTGCTGATCGCCCTGGATGGTGGCATCACCAACAAGGGGTTCCTCCTCGACCTGTTGGCACGTCCCGAGCTGCTCACCGGCAGCTACGACACCGGTTGGATCGACCGGGTCGCGCTGGCCGGGGACCTCGGCGGTGCCCAGGAAGCGGATCTGGCCCTGCTGGTGGCCGCCGTGGACGCCGCCGACACCGAGGAGCGGTTCGCTCGCGCCCAGCTGTTCTCCTCGGCGGCCCGGGGCCGGCCCCGCACCTCGTCCGAGCGGGGCCGCACGATCGAACTGGTCCACCTCGGCCACGACTACGCCGTCGAGGTACTGCGCACCGGACGTCACCAGTACCAGCTCGCGGTCGACGGCGTCGAGGTGTCGCTGACGGTCAACCGTCTCGGCCACTTCCAGAGCCGCGTCGAGGTGGGTAGCCGCTCGGTCTCGGTCGTCTCGGCGGTCCAGGGTGGTGACCACCTCGTCGAGGTGGACGGCGTCCCGCACCGGCTGCGGCGCCGGGACGGTGGCATCGTGCGGGCCGCGAGCCCGGGTGTGGTGGTGGCCCTGCCCGTGGCGGTCGGCGAGCAGGTCCGGGCCGGCGACCCCGTCGCGGTCCTCGAGAGCATGAAGATGGAGCGCGCCGTGCCGGCCCCCTTCGACGGGCAGGTACGGCACGTGCTGACCGGTACCAACGTGCAGGTCGACGCCGGTGGCCCGCTGGTCGAGCTGGACCCGGTCAGCCCCCCCGGCCGTCGTCCACCGCGGGTCGAGCCGAGCACGCAGCCACGGCTCAGGTTGACCGGCACCGTGGAACCACAGGACCCGGATCCGGTCGACCGCCGGCTCGGCGAGCTCGCCCAGCTGCGCCGGTTCGTCCAGGGCTTCGAGGTCGCGCCGAGCACCGCACGGGCGCTGGCTGCGGTGGAGGACGTCCCCGCCGACGCGGGCACCGCCGTCCTCGAGGCGGAGATCGAGGTGCTGGAGGTCTTCGCGGACCTGCGGGTCTTGTTCCGCAGCCACCGTGAGGCCGACGAGTTCGCTGTCGACCCGCTGCTGGAGCGCAGCCCCGAGGAGCACCTGCACGCCTACATGCGGTCGATCGACGCCGGTGGCGAGGGGCTGCCGCAGCGGTTCCTGGCCGATCTGGACCGTGCGCTGCGGTGGTACGGCGTCGAGGACCGCGAGCGCACGCCGGAACTGGAGGCGGCGCTGTACTGGATCTTCACGGCCCAGCAGCGGGTGACCGAGCAGGTCCCGGTCGTCGTCGCACTGCTGCGACGCTGGCACGACCAGGGCATCGTCGATGCCGGACCCGTCGCCGACGACGTGCTCGCGGTGCTCGATCGTCTGGTGGTGGCCACGGTCCGCAGTCAGCCGCAGGTCGCCGATCTGGCCCGGGAGGTGCGCTACCGCTCCTTCGAGGCCGTCGCGGTCCTGGAGGCGGAGCTCGAGGACCAGCAGCGCATGGCCCGGCACCTCAGGGCGCTGCAGCGCGCGGATCTGCATCCCACCAGCCGGGCGCGCCACCTCGACGCCCTGCTGGCCTTCCCGACACCGCTCGCCCCGATGCTGCTGGCGCACCTGGTGGAGGATCCCGAAGGGCTCGGGGAGCTCATCCTCGACGTCCTGACCCGCCGGTACTACCGGCTCGACGTGGACACGCCCCTGACCGTGCACGCCGGCGGTCGGATCGTGCACGCCGTGCTCGACGAGGATGGGGCCGACATCCACACGGTCGTGGGACGTGCCGCGCTGGATGAGCTCGACGCGCTCGTCGCCGAGATCGTCGCGCTCGCCGCGTCCCACCCGCAGCGTGATGCCGTGCGGATCGACGTCAACACCTGGGCGGAGGAGCTGCCCGACGACGACGACGCGTTGGCAGCGTTGATCGGGCCCGCCTTCGCGCCGCTGGCCCCGATCGAGGGCTTGCGCTACGCCAGCGCCGCGGCTGTGCGGCAGGGCGCCGGCGGGAGCACCACCGAGCTGCGCCACATCACGTTCCGGCCCGATGCGGACGGCACCCTGACCGAGGACCGGCAGCGGCGTGGGCTCCAGCCGATCGTCGCGCAGCGGCTGGAGCTGTGGCGCTACGAGCACTTCGACCTCACCCGGCTGCCCGCCGGGCCGGGTGTCCAGCTCTACCACGCCGTGGCCCACTCGAACCCCTCGGACGAGCGCCTGTTCGCGATCGCCGAGGTGCGCACCCTGACGCCGGTCCGGGACGGCCGCGGCAAGGTCGAACGGTTCGTGGAGATGGACTGGGCGGCGAGCCGGACCATCGAGGCGATGCGCAGCGCGCTGACGGCGATGCCGGCGCGCTCGCAGCCGGTGTGGAACCGGGTGACCCTCCACGTCTGGCCGGTGCTGGAGCTCGACAACGAGGAGCTCGCGCACATGGCGGACGCGTTGGCGCCCGCCGCCGCCGGCCTCGGGCTCGAGCGGGTCGACGTCAGCTGCCGCCGCCGCGACCCGGCGACCGGCGAGGTGGTGCCGCGGGTGCTACGGCTGGCGCGCTCGGTGGACGCGGGCTTCACGGTCACCGAGAGCGCCCCGCCACCACACCCGCTGGAGTCGCTGGACGAGTACGCCCAGAAGGTCGTGCGCTGCCGGCGGCGTGGCACGCCCTACCCCTACGAGCTGCTGCAGCTGCTGTCGGCCCGGGGTGCCGGTGGGCTCGCCGAGATCACCGGCGGCACCTTCGTCGAGCACGAACTCGAGGACGGCCGGCTGGTGCCCGTGGAGCGGCCCCCGGGCCAGAACCCCTCCGGCATCGTCGTCGGGCTGGTGACCAACACCTCGGTGCGGCACCCCGAGGGCATGACCCGCGTGGTGCTGCTCGGCGATCCCACCCGCGCGCTGGGGGCCATCACCGAGGCCGAGTGCGATCGGATCAGCGCCGCGCTCGACCTGGCCGAGGAACGCTCGATCCCGGTGGAGTGGTTCGCCCTGTCCGCCGGCGCCAGGATCGCGCTGGACTCCGGGACGGAGAACATGGACGGCGTGGCCGCCGTGCTGCGCCGGTTGATCGAGTTCACCCAGGCGGGTGGCGAGGTCAACGTCGTGATCACCGGGATCAACGTGGGCGCCCAGCCCTACTGGAACGCCGAAGCCACCATGCTGATGCACACCAAGGGCATCCTGGTGATGACCCCGGACAGCGCGATGGTGCTGACCGGCAAGCAGGCGCTGGACTTCTCCGGCGGGGTGTCCGCGGACGACAACCACGGCATCGGCGGTTACGAGCGGGTGATGGGCCCCAACGGGCAGGCGCAGTACTGGGCGCCCGACCTGGTCGGTGCCTTCAAGGTGCTGCTCAGCCACTACGAGCACACCTACATCGCCGCCGGCGAGCGGTTCCCGCGTCGTGCCGTCACCACCGACGCTGAGGACCGGGACGTGCGCCGCACGCCCCACCGCCTGGCGAACAGCCCGCTGACCACCGTCGGCGACATCTTCGACGACGTCGCCAACCCGGGACGCAAGCAGCCCTTCGACATCCGCACCGTGATGCGCGCGGTGCTCGACAGCGACCATCCGCCGCTGGAGCGGTGGCGGGACCTGGTCGATGGCGACACCGCCGTGGTGTGGGACGCCCACCTCGGCGGCATCCCCGTCTGCACGATCGGCCTGGAGGCCCACGCGCTGCCACGACGCGGCGTGGTCCCGGCCGACGGGCCCGACGGCTGGACGTCGGGCACGCTGTTCCCGATGTCGTCGTGGAAGGTGGCGCGGGCGGTCAACGCC
Source organism: Nitriliruptoraceae bacterium (assembly GCA_046483565.1). Taxonomy (GTDB): domain Bacteria; phylum Actinomycetota; class Nitriliruptoria; order Nitriliruptorales; family Nitriliruptoraceae; genus T1Sed10-7. Next base: position 5,750 of record JAWOCZ010000010.1, on the reverse strand, counting down.
GCCAGCGGGTCCCGTCCGCTGCTGGTGCTGGCGAACCTGTCCGGGTTCGACGGGTCACCGGAGTCGATGCGACGGCGTCAGCTCGAGTTCGGTGCGGAGATCGGCCGCGCGGCGGTCAACTTCGCCGGGCCGATCGTGTTCTGCGTGGTCAGCCGGTACCACGGCGGTGCCTTCGTGGTCTTCAGCCAGCGGCTGAACGACAACCTGGTCACCCTGGCGGTGGAGGGATCCCATGCCTCGGTGATCGGTGGTGCTCCGGCGGCGGCCGTGGTCTTCGCCGGTGAGGTCGCCAAGCGCACGGCGCGTGACGAGCGGGTGGTGGAGCTCACCGCCGCGGCGGAGGCTGCCACCGGCGCGGAGCGGGCCCACCTGCGCACGCGCCTGGACGAGGTCACCGCCGAGATCCGTTCGGAGAAGCTCGGCGAGCTCGCCGCGGAGTTCGACGCGATCCACTCGGTCGAGCGGGCCCGCGAGATGGGGTCGGTGACGGAGATCATCCCGGCGGCTCGCCTGCGTCCCGAGCTGATCGAGGCGGTCGAGCGGGGGATGCAGCGCGAGCTGGAGCGCGTCGGGCTACCGCGGTGACGGCCCGGGGCCCGGTCGGGCCTCGGGCGCCGCGGGCTCAGTAGCCGGGGGCTCGGCCGTGGCCTCGGCCGGCGGGGTCAGCCACCGCGGCGCTCGGCGGTCATCGTGTGGTCGATCTCCAGCACCATCGGCGGGTGGAGCTGGACGTCGAGCACGACCCACATGCCCACCTCGACCCCGTCTGGGACGTCGGGCAGTGGGAGTCGGATCGGCGTGCGGCTCGGGCCGGTGGCCAGCACCGCGTGACCGTCCTCGATGGCGGTGACCATCGCGCGGTCGTTCGAGATCCCGGACGGGTCGGCGTGCACGTGAGCTCCTTGGCCTGCTGAGCCGGCAGGTTAGGCGTCTGCTCTGGGTTCGGGCTCGCGGTCCCCGTCCTCGAGCGCGGCGATGCGCTGCAGGGTGGCGCGGTCGCGGTCCTGGCGGGCGGCGGTGTCCTCGGCTTCGCGGTCCGCCGCCCACCGCAGGAACAGCGCGGCGATGATGCCCCACAGCACGAACCCGCCGACGACGTTCATCATGATCCCGGCGGCCTGCTGGTCGCGCGTGGGGTCGAAGCCGAGCCACAGCGGTGGCGCGAGCTCGTACAGCCCGTACAACGGCAGCGGCGAGAAGGTGAGGAACGCCGCCGGGACGAACATCAGCACCGACGAGGCGAACAGGTAGAAGGCCCGCAGAGGCTCCTCGATCGCGTTCTCGGCCGGCACCTTCTGCATCGCGGGCCACCACCAGATCAGTGCGGCGCCGAGGTGGAGGACGTCGACGGCGAAGGAGCCGAGCTGGGTGACCTTCAGGGTGTCGACCACGACCGGCAGGTGGGTGCCGAACAGCACCGCGTTGAAGACCAGCAGCGCGATCGGCCAGGTCGTCACCGCCGCGAGCACGCGTCGGCGGCGGCTGGCGGGGGGGAACCAGCGGTGCACCAACCACTCCGGCAATCCCGCGAGCAGCAGCGGCGCGGCGACGAAGGTGTAGACGATGTAGCGGGCGATCCCGATCGTGGCGAGGTAGCCGACGCCGAGCTGACCGATCGGCCACTCCGACACCACGACCAGCGCCAGGACCCCGAACACCCAGCGGCGCAGCAGACGGCTGTCGACCGACCGGCCGGCACGACGGTGGGCGAGCAGGTACCCGCCGATGAAGGTGGCGGCGAACACCCACACCCCGAGGAAGGGGGTGTAGCGCCAGGTCCAGATCTGGCCCGGCGTGGAGGAGCACCACCAGGCGACGTTCACGACCACTGCTCGACGATGCGCGGCAGGTCCGCGATCCAGTCCGACCGGCGGGCACCGAAGGGCCACACCCTGAGCGCCTGGCCGTCGGCGTCGAAGCCGATCACCTGGGCCGGGTGGCCGATCAGGTCCCCCTCGCCGCGCGGGTCCGGTCCCTCGACCACCGGCCCGCCGAGGTCCAACTGGCCGAGCGCGTCCTCGACCACCTCGAGGTCGCCGTGCAGGCCGACCAGCTGGCGATCGAAGTTGGCGAGGAACTCCTCGATGCGCTCGGGGGTGTCACGTTCGGGATCGACCGAGACGAACACCACGTCGAGCTCCTCGAAGGTGACCCCCGCCGTCTCCATCGCCGAGGCGATCGCCGCGAGGTGGATCGGGCAGATGTCGGGGCAGCTCGTGTACCCGAAGAACAGCAGCGTGGGGGTGCCGGTGAAGGCGGTGTGCAGCTCCACCGGGTCACCGCCGGTGTCGTCGAGGGTCGCGACGGGCATCGTCCGCTCCCGCTCCAACGGGACGCCGCGCCACCCGTCCGGGCCGGGCTCCAGGCCCTGGGCCGAGATGGCCGTCGCGCTCGACGGGCCGCAGGCCAGGGCCACGAGCCCCAGCAGCACGAGCACCGCGAGGGTGCTCCCCCCGGGACGGCGGGTCGATCGGAACGGTCGTTGGGCGCGCACGGCGGGGGCGCTCCTCGGGTGTCGGGTCGTCAGGTGGGGATCGTCAGGCGTCGGGTTCGTCGAAGCTGTCCTCGGCGAGGTCCAGCAGCTCACGGACCTCGGCGGTGGTGGTGACGGGATCGGACCGCTCGAACAGCAGCGTCACGTCGAAGGTGGCGCCGAGCGCCACGTCGTCGCCCGGCGCGATCATCATCAGGTGGAGCCCTCCGGGACGGAACCGCACGGTCTCTCCGGCCGGGACCTCCACCTCGTCCAGGGACACCATGGTGGCACGGTCGTCGGCGATCCGGGTCTCGTGGAGCTCGATCCCCAGGGCGGCATCGGTCTCGACGCCGACCAGCGCGTCGTCGCCGTCGCCGCTGTTGGTGATGGTGAGCACGAGCTGGGAGCTGCCGGCCAGGGGAACCGCCGCCTGCGCGGCGCTCACCTCCAGCGCCGGGGTCCCGGACGCGCCGCAGGCGCCGCTCAGCAGGGCGAGCACCGCGAGAGCGACGGCCACGGTCAGCCGCGGACGACGGCGCACGGCAGCACAGGTACCGACCACGATGCCCGGGGCCTTTCCGCAGGAGGGCCACCATGGTGCCGTGTCGCGGGGCGGGTGTGGTCCACATGGCGGTCACCAGGTGGCGAGCACCTGCGCGGCGAGGATCTTGATCACGAAGGTCGGGGGGAACAGCAGCGCGTACGCCAGGTTCACGCGGTCGTCCGCGCCGGTCCGCTCGATCGCGAAGGACAGGATCGCCGGCTGGCCCTGCACGCCGGCCAGCGTCCCGGCCGTGCGTGCGCTGCCCAGCTCGAGCTGCCGGGCGACCAGGACCACCGCCGCCGCCAGGACGGCGGTCAGCACCGCCCCGAGCCCGAACAGCAGCAGACCCTGCTGGGAGCCCAGCGCAGCCGCCAGGTCGGGGCCGGCGCTCAGCCCGACCGTCGCCAGGAACAGCAACGCTCCCAGCTGCCGCAGCGCCTGGTTCGTCGCGTAGGGCAGCTGCCAGGTGACCCGCCCGGCGTGGCCGATCCGCCCGAGCACGAGCCCGACCAGCAGCGGCGCCGCCGCCGTGCCGAGCGTCAGGGTGGTCCCCGGGAGCGGGATCGGGACGATGCCGAGCGCCAACCCGATCAGCAGCCCGAGCGAGAAGCCGATCGGGTCCGCGACGACCACGGCCCGCTCGGAGTCGCCGAGCTCGGCCACGACCTCGTGGAGGCGATCGCGGGGGGCGACGACGCGGATGCGGTCCCCGAGCTCCACCATCAGGTCGGGGCGGGCGACCACGTCGACGTCGCCGCGGCGCACGAACCCCGCCACCGCGTCGAACCGGTCGAGCTCGAGGTCCATCACCCGCGTGCCGGCGTAGCGGGGGTTGGAGAGCACGACGCGTTGGAAGTCCACCTGATGGCGGCTCAGCGGCAGGTCGTCCTCGGCCTCGCGACCGACGTGATCGGTGAGCTCGGCCAGCACCGTGGCCGGGCCGATGACCGTCAGCAGGTCACCGGGCCCGGGCACGTCCGTGTCGTCGGGGGTCCACTCCCGTCCGTCCCGGCAGAGGCGGGAGAAGACCAGCTGGGCGCCACCGAAGCCGCTCAGCTCCGACAGCGGCGGCAGATCCTCGTTCGTGACCTCCAGCGTGCGGTACTCCGCCGTCTGGGGCGGCTCCCGGTCCTCGGCGGTGGGGCGTCGACGGCTCAGCGCCTGAGCTGCGACGACGGAGAGCAGCACCCCGATCACGCCGAAGGGGTAGGCGATCGAGTAGCCGACCACCGGCACGTTGGAGCCGGTCACCTCCACGGCTGCGGCCAGGGCGGGGGTGTTGGTCATCGCGCCGGCGTAGACCCCGGCCACCTCCGCCGGTGCCAGCCCGATCGCGCGGCCCAGCAGGCCGGCCATCGCCGCGACCGCTGCCACCACGACGGTCGCGGCCAGGATCGTGCGGGCGTTGCGGCGCAGCCCGCTGAAGAAGGACGGGCCTCCGGCCAGCCCGATCGTGTAGGCGAACAGGGTCAGCCCGAGGGTGCCCAGCAGGCCGGGCACCGTGCCCGCGACACCCGGCAGCAGAGCCGAGAGCGCGAGCCCCGCGAACAGCGCGCCGGCCGGGCCGAGGCTGACCCCGGCGATGCGCACCGCGCCGATGAGGGTGCCGAGGGTCAGGACGAGGAACAGCGCGACCAACGGCGCCTCGGTCAGCAGCTCGGTCACGGCGGTCACGACGACCTCTCCGGCGGGGACGACCCAGCGAGGCTACGCCGCCGCGCTGCTCGTAGGCTGACCATCCGGGCGGTGACGTCCCCGGGTCTGCGTCCCAGGAGGGTCCATGAGCTCGCTGACCACGGCCGTACCGGTCGTGCTCGGCGTGCTCTTCGTCGCCGCCGGGGCCATCGGCGCCACGGTGACCCAGCGCCGTCTCGACGAGAAGGGGCACTCCCGCTGGGCGCTCTTGGCACTCGTGCCCTTCGGGGTCCTGATCGGGGCGGGCGCCGCCCTGGCCCGGGGCTGGGATCCGACCGCTGCCCTGGTGGTGGGCGCGGTGCTACTGCCGGTCGTCGGCGCCGTCGGTCGGTGGTTCGAGGTCCGCAGGGCCCGCCGGGCGCGTGGGGGCACCGACCCACGCTGACGGCGTCCGCATCCGGCTCCCGCAGCTACCCCCGGACTTGCGAGGACCGTCCGGGAGTCACCCGGAAGGAGGACGCCGACCTCCACCTCGGGGCGGATGGCAGCGGATCGTGGCGGGCCTACGGTGCGGGAGCACCCACACCGCACGGGCCGGCCACGGTGGTCCGCGCCGTCTCGGAGGCTCTCGTGAGCACCCCCGCTGCACCCGCATCCGGATCGCCAACAGCGCCGGCGTCCGACGCCGCGACGCCCTCGCCCACGGTCGTCGTGCGCGGGCTGACCAAGCGCTTCGGGGAGCAGCTCGCCGTGGACGACGTCAGCTTCGAGCTCCCGCCCGGTCGGGTGGTCGGCTTCCTCGGTCCGAACGGTGCCGGCAAGTCCACCACGATGCGCATGATGATCGGCCTCACGACGCCGAGCGCGGGCACCGCGACCTTCGGTGGCACGGCCTTCCACGACCTGGCCGATCCGGCCCGCACGGTCGGCAGCATCGTCGACGGCGTCGGCTACCACCCGGGGCGCCGGTCGATCGACGAGCTGCCCATCCCCGCCACCACCGCCGGGATCGATCGCGCACGCTGCGACGAGGTGCTCGACCTCGTCGGCCTGCAGTGGGCCGCCACCAGACGAGCCGGGCAGATCAGCGTCGTG
>JAWOCZ010000119.1:0-4136 GCA_046483565.1 Nitriliruptoraceae bacterium | reverse complement strand
GGGAGGGCACGTTGGCTGCCGCCACCGATGTCAAGGTCAAGCCCCTCGAGGACCGAGTGCTCGTGACCATCAACGAGCAGGAACAGACCACGGCCTCGGGCCTGGTCATCCCGGACACCGCGAAGGAGAAGCCGCAGCAGGGCACCGTCGTCGCCGTCGGCCCGGGCAAGCGCTCGGACACCACCGGTGATCTGATCACCATCGACGTGAACGAGGGCGACACGGTCCTGTTCTCGAAGTACGGCGGCACCGAGGTCAAGGTCGAGGGCCAGGAGTATCTGATCCTGTCCGCCCGCGACATCCTCGCCGTCATCGGCTGACCGACCGCACCTGTTCAACGCCCACAACACGTCCACGGACGTACCCAGGAGGAACCACCGTATGGCGAAGATCCTCAGCTACAGCGAGGACGCGCGTCGCCGCCTCGAGAGTGGCGTCAACCAGCTCGCAGACGCCGTCAAGGTGACGCTCGGCCCCAGGGGCCGCAACGTCGTTATCGACAAGAAGTGGGGCGCCCCCACGATCACCAAGGACGGTGTGACCGTCGCTCGGGAGATCGAACTGGAGGATGCCTACGAGAACATGGGTGCCCAGCTCGCGAAGGAGGTGGCCACCAAGACCAACGACGTCGCTGGTGACGGCACCACCACCGCGACCGTGCTGGCCCAGGCCATCGTCAAGGAGGGCCTGCGCAACGTCGCTGCTGGCGCCAACCCGATGCAGCTCAAGCGCGGCATCGACAAGGCCGTCGAGTACGTCGTCGCGGAGATCGCGAACCAGGCGCTCGACATCGAGACCCAGGACCAGATCGCGCAGATCGCATCCATCTCGGCCAACAACGAGCCGGAGATCGGCCGTGTCCTGGCTGACGCCATGGACAAGGTCGGCAAGGACGGCGTCATCACCGTCGAGGAGTCCCAGACCTTCGGCATGGAGCTGGACTTCGTCGAGGGGATGCAGTTCGACAAGGGCTTCATCTCGCCCTACATGGTCACCGACCCCGAGCGCATGGAGGTCGAGTTCGAGGACCCCTACATCCTCATCGTGAACTCGAAGATCTCCGCGGTCCAGGACATGGTCCCGGTGCTGGAGAAGGTCATGCAGGGCGGTCGTCCGCTCCTGATCATCGCCGAGGACATCGAGGGCGAGGCCCTGGCGACCCTGGTGGTCAACAAGATCCGCGGCACCTTCCAGTCGGCTGCCGTCAAGGCGCCGGGCTTCGGTGAGCGCCGCAAGGCCATGCTGCAGGACATCGCGATCCTGACCGGTGCCCAGGTCATCTCCGAGGAGGTCGGGCTCAAGCTCGAGAACACCACCCTCGACCTGCTCGGTCGCGCCCGCAAGGTGGTCGTCACCAAGGACGACACCACCATCGTCGAGGGCGCAGGTGCCGACGATGACATCAAGGGCCGTGTCGCGCAGATCACCGCGGAGATCGAGAAGACCGACTCCGACTGGGACCGCGAGAAGCTCCAGGAGCGGCTCGCGAAGCTCTCCGGTGGCGTGGCGGTCGTCAAGGTCGGCGCCGCGACCGAGACCGAGCTCAAGGAGGTCAAGCACCGCATCGAGGACGCGCTGTCCGCGACGCGTGCGGCCGTCGAGGAGGGCATCGTCGCCGGTGGTGGGACCTCCCTGCTGCAGGCCGAGACCGGGATCGACAACCTGGAGCTCGACGGTGACGAGGCCACGGGTGCTCGCATCATCCGCAAGGCGCTCTCCGCACCGTTGTACTGGATCGCGTCGAACGCCGGGCTCGAGGGCTCCGTCGTCGTCGAGCGGGTCCGCGGCATGGAGGCTGGTCAGGGCCTGAACGCCCTGAACGGCGACTACGAGGACCTGATCCAGGCCGGCGTCATCGACCCGGCCAAGGTCACCCGGTCCGCGCTCCAGAACGCAGCCTCCATCGCGGGTCTGCTGCTCACCACCGAGGCGCTGATCGCCGACAAGCCGGAGCCCGAGTCGGGCGACGCCGGTGGCGGTCACGACCACGGCATGGGTGGCATGGACTTCTGATGCCCCCGTCCGGTGCCTGAGGGCACCGGTCCGTAGCACCTCGCAGCACGGTGACGGCCCCGCTCCGGCGGGGCCGTCACCGTTGCGGCCGTGGCCATATGGACAGGGCAGTCGTCGGCGCACCGGCGGACTTGCTGGTTGGCTGCTCCAGTTTTGCGGCTAGCGGTCGACGTTGCGAAGGAAGGCAGCCACCGCACGTCGGATTCCCCCTGACGACCCTGAGCCATGAGGCCCTGAGCCCTGAGGCCCTGAGCGCTGAGCGAGCACATCATGCCATCCAGAACACCCGAACGTCACCGCCGAGACCTGCGCGTGCTCATGCGCGCGCTGCTGGCGACGGGCTTGTTGGTCGCTCTCTACGGGACGGGTATCGCCATGGCCTCCGACGACCCGGTGTTCGTCGACACGGAGGGGCGCGGCCACGAGGAGGCGGTGCAGGCGCTCGCCGTCGAAGGCGTCGTCGTCGGCTGCCAGGAGCAGCAGTTCTGCCCCGACGAGCAGCTGACGCGGGGCCAGTTCGCCTCGATGGTGACGGCGGCGCTCGGGTTGGATCCCCTCGAGCAGGGCCCCTTCGAAGATCTCGACGGCGACGTCCACGAACAGAACGTGAACGCCATCGCCGAAGCCGGCATCGTCGACGGATGCGGCGACGACGCCTTCTGCTCAGGTGCACCGATCACGCGAGAGCAGTTGGCGTCGATGCTGGTTGAGGCGTTCGAGCTGCCGGAGACGGATGGGCTCTTCTTCGATGACGGAGGCGTGACACACGGCGCCAACGTGCAACGCCTGGCGGCCGCCGGTCTCACTGCCGGCTGCGGGGACCCTCTGACCCATTACTGTTCCGGCGATCCGCTGCTGCGCTGGGAGGCAGCGACCTTCCTGGCTCGTGCACTCGATCTGGTCGAGCGCGTGGAGCTGGCGCCCCTGGAGGAACGGCGCGAGGAGCAAGCACGCATCGACGCGGAGCGCCAGGCACGTCTCGAGGCCGAGCGAGAGGCCCAGAGGCAGCAGGAGGAACAGGAACGGCTGGAGCGCGAGAAGGCAGCACAGGAAGCTGCACGGCTGGCGATGTGGGAGTCGCTCGCCGAGTGCGAGTCGAACCGGAACTGGCAGATCAACACCGGGAACGGCTTCTACGGCGGGCTCCAGTTCATGCTGGAGACCTGGCAGTCGGTCGGTGGCTCCGGGTACCCCCATCAGGCTTCGAAGGAAGAGCAGATCTACCGCGCCGAACTCCTGCTGCAGAAGCCCTGGGCGACCTTCTCGAACCAGTGGCCTGCGTGCTCCCAGCTCCTCGGACTCGGCTGATCGAGCGGAGGCGCGGGACATCGCTGCCGACGCTGAGGACGCCACCGGGCGTGAGGACGTAGCGGTTGCTGTGGCCTACCCCGGCCCCTGCGGATCGGGGCTCGCGGTCAGCCGGTCGGCAGTCGCAGAACCAGCGCGTCGAGGGCAGGCACCCGCAGCGCGGCATCGTCGCTGCTGCCGGTGTCCACGTCGGATAGCGATGGCGCGACGACCTCCTCGGCGTCCTCGAGCACAGCCAGGTCCGGCCAGGCGGCGTCGGCGAGCACGTCGCGGAGGTCGGCTGCTACCTCGCCGTTGTTCAGGGCGACGAGCAACCGATCGTCGCCGTGGACGCGCTCGAACACCCAGACGTCGCCGGCGCCGACCACCTCGAGGTAGCGGCCGGAGTGCAGGGCCGGTGTGGTGGTGCGAGCGCGGGCGAAGGTGGCCACCCGGGCCAGGAGGTCGTCGTCCCAGGTCGACCAGATGTCCCGGTCCCAGGGCATCGGCTCGCGGAACCACCGGTCCGCGAAGTCCGCCTCGGGCGGCAGCGCATCGGTCTGCGAGCTACCGACCTCGTCGCCGTAGTAGATGGTCGGCAGGCCGGGCAGGGTCAGGATCGCGGCGTACGCCAGCGCAACGCGGCGCGGATCGTCGCCAGCCTCGTGGGCGAAGCGTGGCTGGTCGTGGGAGGACAGGTAGCTCTGCCGGCGGGGCAGCGTCTCGTCGGGCAGGCCCTGCTCGTCGAGCGTCGCGGCGATCGGCATCGAGACCGCCCGGACATCACCCTGCTCCGCGAAGGTCGCGAGCAGCCGGTCGCGCAGCGGGAACGCGGT
>JAWOCZ010000306.1:0-4748 GCA_046483565.1 Nitriliruptoraceae bacterium | reverse complement strand
CACGTGCTCGGCGGTGCCCAGATCACCGGCCTCGCCGACGAGGTCACCATCCGCGACATCCTGCGTACCCGTATCCGGGCGGAGGTCGCCACCTACAACGCCGATCCGGGCCCGGTGTTCCGCAGTCTCGTGCAACCCGCGGACGGAGTCCGCCACAGCGACGGGTTCCGGATGCAGCAACCACGTCCGCTCGACGCGGAACCACTCATCGCGGCCGCGGAGGAGGCGACCAGGCTCGGGCTGCTGCAGTTGCGCGTCGACGGGCGGCCGGTGGACCTCGACGAGATCATCACCCCGGCGGATCACGACGAACTCGCCGCCATCCTGGAGCGCTCGATCGTCGCCAGCGCCTCCTGACCGGCAGGGACACGCACACGGTCAGGAACGTGGCCGAGCCGTCGACCTGTGACGCCAGGATCCTGGTGCTCTGGTACAGGAATCGCCGCTCAGACCGTTGGCTCCCCTCAACCCGTTGTCACCGCGTGGTCACGGGGCGGTGGAACGGGCGGTGGCAACACCCGCCCCAGCCGGGCGTTGCCTACCCGTTGAGTCACCGGCATACGAAACGCCCCCGCAGTTGAGCGGAGGCGTTCGAGCGATTCTGGCGTCTACGGGCCGCTAGACCGGCCTACGAAGGTGGTGGGCGAGGGGGGACTTGAACCCCCATGTCCATAAGGACACACGGACCTGAACTATCGCGAGGTCGTTCCCGGCGATGACCTCGAAGACCCGATACCCCATCTGACCAGGGCTTTCGAACCGCGGGTTTCCTGACCGCGACCCGCCCGTGCCCCCGGATCCCCCCACGTTCGTTGTCACGTCGTCGTCACGGGATCAGCTTCCGCCACACGGACCGCTCCCGTGCGGCCGGGTGCGTGGCGGCGGACAGGCACCCGCGCGCAAGTCACCGTTCTGCGTGGGTCGCTGAGTAGGTGCGGTGGTCCACCGGCGCGCGGAAACCCCTTGGCGCGGGGCTCCCGCTGCTTGTGGACGAGGCTTCCTGCTTGACCAACGGTGACGTAGGATCGAGACATGGCCTTCACACGGATCAAGATCGACCACCGGATCATGGGTGGGCTGCCCTGCATCGCCGGGACACGCATCCCCGTGGCGATGCTGGTGCGGATGCTGGCTGCGGGCACACCAACGGAGACCATCCTTGCGGAGTACCCGCAGCTGTCGGAGGACGACGTTCGCGAAGCTCTGCGGTTTGCGGCCGCCAACATCGACCAGCGCGTCGTGCCGCTCGATCAGACCGCATGAGGTTACTGGTCGATGAAGCCCTGCAGGATGCAGTGGCTCACCGGCTGGCCACGGCCGGGCATGACACCACCCATGTCCGGATCCTCGGCCGAGCCGGGCACACCGACGACGAGGTGATGGCCCTCGCCATCGCCGACAACCGCATCCTGGTCACCACCGACACCGATTTCGGCACCATCCTGGCCTTGACCGGTGCAGCCGGGCCAAGCGTCCTGCTGCTGCGCGGCATCGGCGATTCGGTCGACGGACGTGTCGCTGCGCTCCTCGACGTCCTCCCCCGGGTTGAGCGCGTGCTGTCCCAAGGCGCGGTCGTGGTCATCGAACCGGAGCGCTACCGGATCCGGTACCTCCCGATCGATGACGCCTAGCACCACGCCGGGCAGCTTCCCTGGACTCCTCGAAGGCTCTGCGCGCTCCCAAATCGACAACAGCGCACACATCGTCACGGCCATGTGCGGGCGGGCTGGCCACGAGAACGCGATCCGTCACCGGGAGGTTTCGACTGGACGGTGACGGGGCGCAGGGTTCAGGCGAGGTAGGCCCGCAACGCCTCACGAACGATGTCGGACTTGTGGACACCGTCACGATCGGCGCGTTGCTCGAGCAGATCCGCGAGCTCGTCGTCCAACCGGGCATTGACGGTGGGTGATGGCCCCTCGCCCTTGGCGAGGCGTGGGCGACCCCGACCGGTCGGACGCACGTGGATGTTGTGGGGTGCATATCCCGCTTCGGCGTCGTCGGCGAGCCGTTCTGCCAGTTCGTCGGTGACATGCACGCTGGTGGGTCGCTTCTTGGCCTCGCTCATGATCGGTCCTCCCTCGGGAGGTAGCGCTCGTAGGCTTTGCGCAGCTTCATCGCATGGATGGCGACTTCGCCGTCATCGACGTCGTCAACAGTGATGACCTCCAGCATGCGGCCTGTGCGGTCGGGTCCGATGTACAGCACACCAACGATCTGATCGACGTTCGCCTCAACGGGTCCGGCTGCCACCGCGTTGTCGATGGCGTGGTGGATATCCGGGTCAGCGATCCCGTGGCGGCGAGCGCTGGTCCGGATCTCCATGTAAAAATGTATCACAGTAATGCTGACCGGCTTCCGGCCCTGCGGAAAGCGTCAGCGCACCCGACAACGCGTTTCGGGCCAGGCTGCAACCTGTTCCATGCCTCGGTCCACAGCGGCGAGGAACGCCAGGCCAACACCGGGCCGCTCAGCCTCGTACCACAGCGCGGCCTCGCGGAGCTCGCTCGAGGCCTCGGACTCGACGAGTACCCGGCGACTCACCCGTCGGTCAGCGCTCGGCCAAGACGGGCACGGACCTTGCTCCATTCCTCGCCCTGCCCCGGTCCGGCCAGGACGCGACGTGCACGGGTCTCGAGCTCTTCCGCCCACGCCTGCTCGACCGCTGCTAAGTCATCCACGACCGGGCCCTCGAGGCTGACCAGCAGCTCGGCGATCAGGTCGGCGCGCTCGTCATCAGAGAGCGAGAGTGCCTCACGAAGCAGCGACTGTGCGTGTTCGGTCATGCGGAGAGCGTACCCCTCGCCGCATGTGAGGAGACGCTGGATCCACAGGCTCCACGTCCTGCGCCGCGCGTGCCGGCAGCTATGGGCGCTCTGGCAGCTATAGAAGCATCGGCGATGGCTTCGTCCAACGGGTCACCGCAGCCAGGGACGGGCGTTCGTCCCGGCCAGTCCGTCGCGCGGCTGACCAGTTCGATAAGCAGGGTGTTGGGCTCCATGCACCGCGCGCACCGGTCGCTGCGGCAGCCTGATCTGGGTCCCCGTCTGGGCCCCTCACCACGACGAGGTGGGCTGCAGCACGGCCTCCTCGAGCGCCTCGGTGCGCAGGGAGGTGACCTGCTGGTACTCCGGGTCGCGGACCATCTCGCTGAACGCCGCCCGCGTCGGGTAGCGGACGAGCAGCACTGCGTCCCACGCCTGGCCGTCCTCGGCGACCATCGCCTGGTGGCCGTCGCCGGCGTAGATCACCTCGGCGCCGTACCGGGGCAGGAACGTGCGCTCGAGTGCCTCGGCGTAGCGGGCGTAGCTCTGGCGGCCGCCGTCGGGCTTGAACCGCAGGAGGTTGAGCATCACGACGGGTCCACCCGGATCGTCGGCCAGCAGCTGTTTGAGATCGGCACCGGTCGGGTCGATCGCCACGCGTCGCTCCAGTCTTGGTCGGGGTCAGGCCCCAGTCCAGCACACCGGTCGGTCGCGAGCACGACAGCCACCACGCGGCTGGTGCTCACGACACCCAGCATGCGAGGCAGGTCGTTGATCTAGGAACGGTTCTCGATCATGGTGCGAACCGACGTGTTGCTATGGGCGACAGCGGCTGCTCAGGCGGCCGCACATCATCACGGCTGCCGAGTGCTCGCCCCGGCAGCCGTGAGTGGGACTCGGGCCTCACCGGTCACCGGTTGCTCCGGCGAGGTAGGTCGCGACGATGTAGGTGGGGTTGCGGTCGAGCGCGCCGCGGGCGCGGTCGTAGCGGGGGGTCTGGCGTGGGTCTGCGTGCCGGGCGAAGTGCTGCACATCCCGCAGGCTGCAACCGGCATCGAGAGCGGCGGTGATCGCGGCATGTCGGAGGGAGTGGGGCGAGATCGGCTTGTCGATCCCGGCACGTTTCGCGAGGTGGCCGTTGGCCAGCGCCAGGTCGGACAACTCGGCGCCGCAGGCTTCCGACACGCGCAGGGCGTTCAGCGCGAGCGGGCAGGCCAGGGCGTGGTCGTTGCCACCGGACAGCCCGGCCTGGACCAGGAACGCGCCGAGCTCGGTGCGGTCAAGACCGAGCCGGGTCGATTCCTGGGAGATCTTCGGTCGGCGCACATGGACCGCTGGAGAGTGCTCGATCAGCTGTACCTCAACGCAAGTCACGGTAGAACCCGGCGATCACGACCAGCTTGAGCGCGATCGTTGCCGGAGCGAGGCCACGGGCCTCGAGGTCCCGGGCGTACAGCTCGACATGGGGGCGGCGGACATCTTCCAACGGCTCCAGAAGGTGCTGTTCGCACCAGGCGAACCAGAGCCGTACCTGGGTTGCGTACGCCTGCCGGGTTCCCGGAGATGAGTAGCTGGCCACGAACACGACCGCCGCCCAGCTGGCCAGGTCCTGCTCGCCAGTGACGGGCAGGACGAGGGTGGATGTGGTCATGAGAGGACCTCCTGTTCTGCGTCGCGAGATCGGCGCGAGAACAGCGTCCACTCGTGCTACCTTCAGGACAACCGTAAGGTTTGGAGGTCTGCCATGACACGGTTCATCGGGGTGGAACAGGCTCGCGGGCAGCTCGGCCGTCTTGTCGATGACGTGGCCGGCGGGTCCGAACCCATCTCGCTCACGAAGCGGGGACGCCCCGTCGCGGTCCTGGTCAACCGCGACGAGTGGGAAGCCCTGCAACAGATGGTCCGTGCCGAGGCTCGTGATGAACTGCGGCACCGGTTGACGCAGGTGCGTGAACGCGTCACCGACGCTGGTCTGGATCCAGC
>JAWOCZ010000263.1:0-3402 GCA_046483565.1 Nitriliruptoraceae bacterium | reverse complement strand
CCACCTCGACGGCGCCCGCCAGGAAGCGACCGAAGGTCGCCGCAGCCACCGCACCGAGCACCTCTTTGCGCTCGGTGGCGTCATCGAACGTGTCGTAGGCGCCATTGGTGACGAACGCGACCACCGATCCGGCCTCGAGCATCACGCCGTACTCCGGGACCTCGGTCGGTCCGGATAGCTCCAGGAGCGCTTCGAAGGCGAACGGATCGACGACCACCATCCCGTCGAGCGTGGTGCGGCGGGTGGCCTCCCAGTGCGTGAGCATCGCCCGGGCGGCCGAGGGGAAGTCCGCGGTGCGGTTGAGGTTGACGAACAGCCCGGTGCCGCCGTAGCGGCGCCAGCGGTCGGCATCGTCGGGGACCGGCGGGGGGAGCTCATCGGGAGGGAGCCTCGGCAGTTCGCTGCTGGGTTCGAACGTGCCGAACTCCATCGCCCCCTGATCGACGCGCAGGAGAGCGACGGAGCCGATGAAGCCCCCGGTGCCGCGGAGCTCGGCCGGCGTGGCCGCACCGAACAGGTAGGTGCGCGGTCCATCCGATCCCAGGAAGCGGGGCAGCTCGGCCGCCAGGAGCGCAGCCGTGTCGGCCTCTTCGGCGATCGGCCCCAGGAGCTCCAGGACACGGTCCCTGGCGTCGACGACCTGCTGGAAGCGTCCGGAGGGCGGGCTTGCCGCGATCTCCTCCACCGCCGAGGTCGCGGTGGCAGCCAACCGCGCAACGATGGGTGCCAACTCCTCGTAGCGCTCGACCGGGAAGCGACCGCCATCAGGTGCCAGGCCGCCGAGGCCGTCAGGCAGGCCAGCGATGAGATCGACGGCGGCACCGGCGGTGTCGGTGAGTGTGGCGCCGTTCGACGCGAGCGCGCGCACCGCACGCAGATCCTCGCCGACGATGGGCACCGCGAGCAGTGGCGCGAGCAGCGGGTTGGTCAGTGAGCTCGTCGCGCTGTCGAGGTCGGCGTCGGCCGAGGACACCGCCGTGGATGCTGCGTCCAGGTCGAGGTCCTCGATCGCGCCGCGGGAGCTACTCAGCGTCTGTTCGGCCCGAACGAGGTCTCCGCGCCCGCTTGCCAACAGGATGAGGGCTGCGATGGCCCAGAGCAGCAGGGCGATGGCGAAGGCCACGACGATGTGTAGCGGCCGGAGCTTCCCTTGCCGCCGCACCGGGGGACCGGAAGCCTCCGCGGACGTCGATGCCGTGTCCCCTCGCCGCATACGCGATCCCCCTAAGGATCAGGTCGACAGACCGGAGGGCGACGCTACCTTGAAAGAGTTGCTGCCGGCTCAGGACAGAACGGTTTCGGCAGCCGACGAGAACTTCATCCGCCGGAGCCCGGGGACCGAGTTGCTCCGAAGCATGCTCGTGCGACGTTGACGACGTGTGACGGAAGGGTTACGTAGAGTGGCGCTTTGCCACTCTACGTAGCATGAGGTATCGTCGAGCGGGACCGCTACAGGGGGACGACCGATCGCGCAGCTTCCATGGTTCGACGACACGGCTGACGGGACCTCTCGGGCGGTGAGCCGGGCTGTAGCGACCTCGTGGTCCGGACAGGACTCGTTCGGCGCTTCGGCGGCCAGCTTCGAGCCGCTCCGGTTGGTGGAGCGTGCGCCATCACGTTACGAGCGTCAGGTCAAGCCCGTCATCGATCGCGCGGCGGCGGCGCTGCTACTGGTGCTGTTCAGTCCGGTCCTGTTGGTCATCGCACTGTCGGTGCGCGTGAACCTCGGACCTGGGGTGCTCTACCGGCAGGTGAGGATCGGCCAGGATGGTCAGCCCTTCTCCATGTTGAAGTTTCGGACCATGCAGCCCGATCGTCGTCGGACCGCCGATGGTGAGCTCCGCACCGACCGCCGCATGGGCACGGACCGTCGCAGCGGCCAGGATCGTCGACAGGTCCAGGTCGCCATCGACGGCCCGGATCGGCGCGAAGGACGCGATCGTCGGCTCGGCGAGCGACGGGCGCCTGAAGGCAGCCGCCGTCGCACGCACAAGACGCCGGACGACCCGCGGCACACCCCGCTCGGCCGCTTCCTGCGCGCCTACAGTCTCGACGAGCTCCCACAGCTCATCAACGTGCTTCGCGGTGAGCTGAGCCTCGTGGGACCGCGGCCGGAGCTCCCCGAGGTGGTCGCCAGCTACGAGCCCTGGCAGCACGCCCGACACGGTGTGAAGCCGGGTATCACCGGTCTGTGGCAGACCACGGACCGGGCCAACGGCGATCCGATGCACCTCCACGTGGACCGTGACCTGGAGTACATCAAGCGGGTCTCTGCCCGCACGGATGCGACCATCCTGTTGCTGACCGTTCCCGTGTTGCTCGGGCTCAGCCGAGGCAACCGCGGGTCCTGAGTCGTCGGCAGATCCTGCCGCCATCGCTACGGCTGCTACGAGAGCCGAGCAGTTGTCCTAGGCGCGGACGTGGGTTCCTACGGTCACAGGGCAGAGACGTGTATCTGGCGTTGCGCTCTGGCGCCGCGCCTCACCGGGCTCTCGCCGGACACCCGTGACGGGGTCGGTGTGCTCTACTTCGCCGGTGGCCAAGGATCCGCCACGGCTTCGGTCACACATCGGACATCAGGGTTGCTGGGGAGTTGTGCATGTTAGGTGGAAGGCAACGTCGCGTACTGCACATGATCTTCGTCGTCGCGTTGACGGTCGCACTGCTGCCGAGCATGGCGTCCAGGTCGGTGTCGGCCAACCCGGCGGAACAGGTCCGTATCCTGCCGCTGGGGGATTCGATTACGGCTGGGGATCCGGGGACGCCTGATCCGCAGCCGACGTATCGGATGTATCTGTACGACCATCTGGTGGCCAGCGGGTTGGCTGCGGGTACGGGGTTCGATCTGGTGGGCCGTTACAACGAGCATCCCTCCAGCACCTATGACTTCCTGCGGCAGGAGGAGTGGGATCACGATTCGGAGTCGGTGTCGGGGAAGCGGACCCTGTGGGCCAGTCAAGTGGTCGGTGGCGCGGTGCGCGACTTCGAGCCCGAGGTGGTCCTGGTGCTGATCGGGATCAACGACCTGCGTCAGGACATCACCCCGCAGGAGGCGGCTGCCAACATCGAGGAGGTCGTCGACAAAGCACGGTTCGATCCGGACGTCGACATCGTGTTGGCGGAGATCCCCCCGGCGGCGGGGTTCGAGGCGCTGGTCGAGGAGTACAACGCGCTGGTGCGGGAGGTCGCTGCGTCGACGACGACGTCGACCTCGCGTGTGGTCAGTGTGGATCTGTACACCGGGTTCGATCTGGAGGTGTACTCCTATGACGGTGTGCATCCCAACTCTGCGGGGGATGAGTGGATCGCGGAGCGGTTCGCTGACGTGCTGCACACCGAGTTCGGCATCGGTGACCCCTGGGGCGGTGAGCCGGAGCCGGTCGCGCCGACAACGACGATCAC
>JAWOCZ010000260.1:0-5863 GCA_046483565.1 Nitriliruptoraceae bacterium | reverse complement strand
GGGATGCTCCCGCTGCTGGCGCTGTGCGATCGCTGGGACCTCGGGGGGCTCTCCACGGCCCTGCACCCCGACACGGGGCAGCCGACGGTGTTCATCTACGACGGTGTTCCCGGCGGGGCGGGGCTGGCGGAGCGGTCCTACCGCCGGCTGCCGGAACACCTGGCTGCGACGCGGGCCACGATCGCGACCTGTCGCTGCGTGACCGGGTGTCCGTCCTGCGTGCAGAGCCCGAAGTGCGGGAACGGCAACGAGCCGCTGGACAAGGTCGGTGCCGTCACCGTGCTCGATCTGCTGCTGACCCGCGCACCCTGAGCTGCGGTGCGCGCGCCCATGAGGTGCTGCCCGAGTGTCCCCCGATCGCCGTCCGTGCCTCGGCTGCGCGCCCGTCCCGCATCGCCCTACAACGGCGGATCCACGGCGCGCTCGGCGTCGACATCCGCAGCCGACCCGGCCCCAGATCCGAGTTCGAGGGGGTGGCGCGGGCTTCGCGGCCGGACGTCGGACAGCTTCAGCCGATGATGAGGCGAGCCAACGGCAGCGCGACGATCGCCAAGGCGGTGGACGCCGCCAGGCCAATCAGAACCGGACGGAGCCCGACGGTGGCCAGTTCCACGACCCGCGTCTTGAGCCCCACGCCGGCGATCGCCACCGTGATCGCTACTCCGGACACGCTGCCGAGCACGTCGGCGAGATCTTCGCGGATGAGACCAGCGCTGCGCATGGCAGCGAGCGCGATGAAAGCCACGACGAAGACCGGCACCGCCGACCTCGCGGTGCGCCACAGGCCCGTGGCGGCCGGCGCGGTCGCGGCCGCAGCTTCGCTGCCGGCGGAACCGGGGTAGGACGGTCGACCGGCCGGGACCTCTCCGGCTGGCCGACGGCGTCGACCCATCCACATCGTCAGACCGATGAGGATCGGTCCCATCAACGCGTTGCGGACGAGTTTGACAACCGTGGCGTGCTCCAACGCCTGTTCGGAGTACGCCGCCCCAGCCGCAACAACCTGACTGGTGTCATTGATCGCGAGCCCTGCCCAGACACCGAACTCCTGGTCGGACAAACCGATGGCGCGGCCGATGATCGGGAACAGGACGAGCGCGATCGTCCCGAAGATCGTGATCGTGGCGACGGCGTAGCTGACCTCACGCTCGTCCGCATCGATGATCGGTGATGCTGCGACGATCGCGGAGTTCCCACACACCGCCGTGCCTGTCCCGAGCAGGATGCCCAGCTGCGGACTCACTCCAACCATGCGACCGACCATCGCCACCGTCACGAACGCTGTGGCCATGGTCACGACCACGACCAGGACGCTGGGGCCTCCGATGCCGGCCACATCGGCCAGCGTCAAGCGCGCACCGAGTAGCGCGACACCGACGCGTAGGATCCTCTTCGCCGCGACGTCCACACCCGGTGTCAGGATCGCAGGAAGCGGTCGTGCGTTCGCGATCACCAGTCCCACCAACAGGGCTACGAGCACCACACTGAGCAGTGCTGGCGTGCGTTCGCCGACGTAGATCGCTAGCGCCGCGATGCCGCCAGTAAGCGCGACGCCCGGCAGGATTCTCAGGAGACGGTGGTCGGAGATGGTGGGATCCTTGGTGCTGAGTGCTGAAGCGGTCCGGGTTGGCGGTGGTCGCAGGGGGGCGCCCGGCTGGAACCGATGCTCCCCGGGCCGGGCTGGACGGCTGCGTCCTCGCGCCCATGGCGCGCATCCCCGTGAGCGTGGATCACTCGCCCGATGCGGCCGTGAGCGTGGGCCCGTGCCACGCAGATCGCAGAAGGACCGAGAACACGGCCCTGGAAACCCTTCGCGGGGTCACAAGCTCGGCTCGAAACTGGCTCGAGTTCGTCTGCTCGCGCAGGATCCTCCTCTCGCCGACGGGCGCGCGCCTCACCCCGTCATGGGGACCTGACGACGACCCGGTCCATCCACGAAGAGCTCCGCAGCGATCACCTCGCAGGGGCGATGACACCGCCCACTACTGAGGTTGCAAGACCACTCGAACACAGCGGACATCGCAGGGCATCGAGTCGCGGGTTCCTCGGACTCAGGCCAGCACGTCCGCGACTGGCACAGCCGTGAGTTCGTGCGCCTCAGCGACGCCTTCGTTGGTGACGTGACCGTCGAAGGCGTTCAGCCCATGAGCGAGTGCCGGATCGTCGCGAAGTGCAGCCTTCCAACCCTTCTCGACGATCGCCGTGACGTAGGGAAGCGTCGCATTCGTGAGTGCGAACGTGGAGGTATTCGGCACCGCCCCCGGCATGTTCGCGACACAGTAGAACAGGCTCTCATGCACCCGGAACACGGGGTCATCGTGGGTCGTCGGGCGAGAGTCCTCGAAGCAGCCGCCCTGGTCGATAGCGATGTCCACGAGAACGGAAGCGGGCTTCATGTTCGCGACGAGGTCGTTCTGGATCACCTTCGGGGCGCGCGCACCGGGTACGAGCACCGCCCCGATCACCATGTCGGCGTCCAAGACCGCAGCCTCGATCTCGTACGCGTTGGCTGCAACGGTCTTGACGCGACCGCTGTAGCGTCTATCGATCTCACGTAACTTGTCGATGTCCTTATCGATCGCCGTAACGTTCGCCCAAAGCCCAGTAGCCATGGCGATCGCGTTCGATCCGGATACTCCGGCACCGATCACAACGATATTCGCCGGTTTGACGCCAGTGACGCCACCGGGAAGCAAACCCCTGCCGCCTTGCGTGCTCAGCAACGCGTGTGCGCCCGCCTGAGGTGCGAGACACCCGGCGACCTCACTCATCGGATACAGGAGTGGCAACCGTCCGTTCGCCGACTGCACGGTCTCATAGGCGATGGCCGTGGTCCCTGCCTCCAGGATGGCCTCAGTGCATGAGCGTGTGGCCGCTAGATGGAGGAAGGTGAATATCGTGAGGTCATCTCTCAACCGATGATATTCACTCTCCAGGGGTTCCTTGACCTTCAGCAGCAGTTCCGCATTCGCCCACACCTGATCGGCGGACTCCACTACCTTCGCACCGGCACCCGCATACTCCTCATCGCTGATAGAGGAGCCCACTCCAGCACCTCGCTCGATGAACACCTCATGCCCGAGCTGCGTGAGCTCATGCACGCCGGCCGGTGTGATCGCCACTCGATACTCGTGAGCCTTCACCTCTGAGGGGATGCCTACACGCACGCTATCTCTCCTGATCAAGACCGAATGAGCAGTGCTCTATCGCACGTGGCCGTCCACTGCGGCAACCACATGGTCAACTGCGGCGAGCAATTCATCCAGGACCCCTTCATCGGCGATCAACGGCGGGGAAAGGATCAGCATCGTCGCTCCCCGGTCGTCGGGGCGAGTGATCAGCCCAGCCTCTCGCATGGCTCGCGGCATCACTTCCCGAACCAGCTCGACCGACTGTTGCTCGGTCAGGGCGCGACCGCTCTCGCGATCGCCAGTGAACTCGATCGCGTAGAAGAACCCCGTACCACGCCACTCAGCGATCGTGGGATGAGCGTCCGCAAGCGCCGTCAGTCCCGCTTGGAAGCGAGGCTCGAGTCGGCCCACGTTCCCAAGGGCATCCTCGTCATGCAACGCCTTCAGGTTCGCGGTCGCGACTCTGGTGGCAACAGGATGTGCTCCCCAGGTCGCGCCGTGTGTGAACACCCCTCCCATGGGGGAGTCCATGAGGCCTTCCGCCAGCTCCTGGCGGATCAGGACACCACCCAAAGGCGCGTACCCCGAGGTCGAGCCCTTCGCGAAGGTGAGGAGGTCGGGTACGACTCCGAACTTCTCACTCCCGAACCATGAACCGAGTCGGCCATAGCCGCTGATCACCTCATCCGCGACCAGGAGGACACCGTAACGGTCACAGATGGCTCGTAGTTCGGCCCAGTAGCCCTCCGGGGGCACAAGTGCCCCCCGTGAATTCTGCACCGGCTCAGCGAAAACAGCCGCTACGGTTTCGGGGCCTTCCTCTTCGATGGTGGCGACCAACTTCTCGAGGCTAGGCAGATCAGCGGCGGAACCTTGCGGAGGCACCGACTCCCCCAGGGTGTTGGGGATGTGCCGGACACCTTCCAAGAGCGGCCCGAAAGGCGCCTTGTACTTGGGGATCCCCGTCACCGACAGGGCGCCCATAGTCGTACCGTGGTACGCCATATCTCTGGCGATCAGTTTCGTCCTACCCTCCTCACCTCTACTGCGGTGGTACTGGCGGGCAAACTTGATCGCCGATTCAACGGCTTCTGAGCCGGAGTTCACGAAGAAGACAACATCGAGATCGCCCGGCGCTAGTCCCGCGATCGTCGTAGCAGCTTCGACAGCGGCAGGATGGGCCGCCGACCAGTTCGGCCAGAAATGGAGCGTCTCCATCTGCTCTGTCGCGGCTGCGGCGATGTCCGAACGTCCATAGCCGATATTGACGCAGAACAACCCGGCGAGACCGTCGAGAAAGCGCCGTCCCTCCTCGTCGAAAACATGGCAGCCCTCGCCTCGGACGATGACCGGCAGTTGTGGCGAGTGCCAGGCCTGCCGAGGCGTGAAGTGCGGAAAGAGATGTTGACGAGCGGTAGCTCGGACATCGGAACTCTGCATATCGATCTCCTCATCTCCCTGTACCAGCCGCAGAAGGGAGGGAATACGCCGGCACACCCCGGCAACCTCAACGAGCCGGATCGTGCACTGCCCTGTCGGCGTGATCAGCGCCGATCAAATCTCATTCACCTCGGCTACCAGGCGATCAGGCTGGAACACTCATGTAGCTTGAGGCGGCTCGACGCTGGAGCCGAGGCTAGGCTAGTGGTTGAAGGACGCATGCCGGAATGCGGTCCGCTGACTGCCGCAGATATGGGATCGGGCGCTTGGCAGGTTTCGTCTTGACAGCAGGGGGAGTTCGGATCGCTGCCAGGCACACCTACCAAGCGAGAGATCACGTGTAGTCCTGGTACTTCTCGAGGAACCGGACCGGCTTCGAGAGCGCATCCTTTCGGAACGGATCTCCCAGTTCTCGAGTGCACATGATCTCGATGACAGTGGTCTTGCCTTCATTCATCTGTCGGTTGATCGCTTTCTCCATCGCCGCACCGACGTCATCAAGTTGATCCACTACCACGCCCTCGGCGCCCATAGCTTCAGCGATGCCGGCGAAGCTTGGATTGTCAAGCTCCTCAGCCACGAACCGGCGGTCGTAGAAGTCGACCTGGTTCTTCTTCTCCGCACCCCACTGACGATTATGGAACACGACCGCCGTGATCGGGATCTCATCACGAACAGCAGTGAGTATCTCTCCCATGCTCATAGCCCAGGCGCCGTCTCCTGCATAGGCCACCGCAGGGCGTTCCGGCGCGCCCGCCTTGGCGCCGATGATCGTCGGGAGCGCATAGCCGCAGTTCCCGAAACTCATCGCTGCGAAGAAACTGCGCGGCTGCTTGAAACGCAGATACGAGTTCGCCACCGAGTTGATGTTCCCGATGTCGGTCGAGACCATGACGTCATCGGGCAGCGCCTTCTCCAGTTCTCGAAGGACTTGCCGTGGATGGAGCCAGTTCCGCTCGTCGCTTTCAGCCTCGGCGATCACCGCCATGCTGTAGTCGTCGGTCTCATGCGTCCAACTGTCGAGCTCAGCTTCCCAGGAAGCCTTCTCAGATCGGATGCGATCCGCTCGCTGCTCCCGCGTCGCGTCACAGGCCAGCTCCCGGTTCGCGAGCCGTTCGGCGAGTGCCTCCGCGGCCGCCCTGGCGTCGCCATGGATCCCAACCTCGATCGGCTTCACCAGGCCGAGCATCGTGTGGTCAGCATCGACCTGGATGATCTTGGCATCCTCGGGCCAGTACTCGAGACCATGTTGTGGCAGTGTGCCGAACGGCCCCAACCGAGAGCCCAAGGCC
>JAWOCZ010000085.1:0-27897 GCA_046483565.1 Nitriliruptoraceae bacterium | reverse complement strand
GCTCCCGCCGGTGGGGGCAGCGCGGCGGCGATGGCGGCGACCACGGTCAGCGCCGCCAGCCGACCCGTCGGCACCGGCAGGACGCCTGCCCACCACGGCCGCGACCACCGCGGCGGTGGCGGCGCGGGCCGTGGCTGGGGTGGACCTGCGGGGACGGCTTCGGTCACCGCGGGACCGGCACGCTCGCCAGGAGGCCGTCGAGGACGCCGTCGGGGTCGGCCCCCTCGAGCTCCAGCTCGGGGCGCAGCACGAGCCGGTGGCGGAGCGTGGGCTTGGTGACCGCCTTGACCTCATCGGGGGTGACGTAGGGGCGTCCCGCCAACCAGGCCCAGGCCTTGGCGGCGTGCAGCAGCATCGTCGCCCCGCGCGGGGAGACCCCGAGCTCCACCGCCGGGGCCTGCCGGGTCGCGCGCACCAGGTCCACGAGGTAGGCGCGGACCTCGTCGCTGACCCCCACGCCTCGGACGGCGGCGCGGGCCGCGTCCAGTTCGGCCGTACCGGCCACCGGCCTGACGGTGCCGGTGTGCGGGTCGCCGGCATCGGTGCCGGTGGCATGCCGGTCGATGATCTCGAGCTCCTGATCACGGGACGGGTACGCCACCTGGAGCTTGAACAGGAAGCGGTCGAGCTGCGCCTCGGGCAGTGGGTAGGTGCCCTCGTGCTCGACGGGGTTCTGGGTGGCGACCACCAGGAAGGGCTCGGGCAGCGGCCGGGCCGTCCCGTCCACCGAGACCTGTCGCTCCTGCATGGCCTCCAGCAGCGCGGCCTGGGTCCGAGGTGGGGTCCGGTTGATCTCGTCCGCCAGCAGGAGGTTGGTGAACACCGGCCCCTCCCGGAAACGGAAGCCGTCCCGGCTCGGGTCCAGGATCGTCTGGCCCGTGACGTCCGCTGGCATCAGGTCAGGGGTGAACTGCACGCGACTGGAGCGCAGGTCGAGGGCCCTGGCCAGCGTCGTGACCAGCAGGGTCTTGGCCACCCCCGGGACGCCCTCGAGCAGGACGTGTCCGCGCACCAGCAGCGCGGCGACGAGCCCGGTGATCACGCCGTCCTGGCCGACGATGACCGTGCCGATCTCGGCACGGACCCGTTCGAGGGCCGTGCGCGCCCGGGCCGCGGCGTCAGGACCGGGTCCCGCGGCGTCAGGACCGGGTCCCGCGGTGTCGGGACCGGGTACCGCGGCCCCGGGGGTGCCTCTCGGTGGTACCGGAGGTCCGCTCGGATCGGATGGGGTGACGCTGGACATCGTGGTCGGTCCTCTCGCTCGGTCAGGTCGTGGCGCGATCGCGCTCGGGCGGGTGGGTCAGATCGCGGCGCAGGCGGTGCCCGGCGGCCGCCAGGGCGACGAGCCCGGCATCGTCGTGCACCGGGCTCGGCAGCAGCGCCACCTCGGCATCCTCGCGGGTGACCGCGGTCCGACGTGCCACCTCGTGGGCCAGCGCGGCAGGGTCCAGGTCGGGTGACAGCCCGAGGGTCCTGCTCGCCCGGCGTCGGTAGCCGCGGCGCAGCCGCTCGGCGGTGTCGGCGCGGTCACCGGAACGCTGGAGCAGGCCCGCCAGTGAGCGGGCGAGCTCGGCACTCGGCAGGACCGGCGGCAGGGACTCGGCGACGACCACGCCGTCGCGGCGCCCCTGCCACACCACCGCCAGCAGCAGCGCCAGGACCAGCAGCGCCAGCAGTTGCCACACCCCGGTGGGGATCAGGGCGAGCAGGCCGCCGGTCTCCGCGGGCTCGGACGGACGGGGGATCACCACCAACCGCTCCCCCGGCGCGGGGCCGAGGAGCGCCGCTGCCAGCACAGCGTTGTCCGCCGCGTCCAGCAGGGCGTTGGTGAACGGCTCGGTGCTGCCGAGCACGGTGAGCCGACCCGCGCCCCGGTCGAGCTCGACCAGCCAGGCACCCTCCTGTCCGATGGGGAAGCACCCCTGCGCACCCGCCGGGACCTCGAGGCCCTGCCAGTCCCCCTGGCGGACCGCGCCGAGGTCAGCGAGCCGGTCGCAGTCGGGCCGGCGGTCCCCACGGCCGATGAGCTGGTCACTACCGAGGCGGGTGAGGTCGTGCAGCTCGGAGGTCGGGTCGGAGACCACCAGGTGTCCGCCCTCCTCGACCCACGCTCCCCAGGCCTCGCGGGCATCCGCATCGAGCGCATCCACCGGCAGCCATGCCCTCGTGCCCAACGACCGCGGTCGCTCGGCGTCGATCGCGACGTCCACCTCGAGGGCCTCGAGCAGCTCGACCACGCCCCGCACGCCGTCGGGCGCCACGCTGGTGGGATCCAGCGGCAGCCCGGTCGTGGGCGGGCCGAGCACGAACACGCTCAGCACCAGCGCGGCCAGCCCGACGGCGGCCAGCAGCAACTGGGTGGGACGCCGCCGACGGACGGGCGGCGACGGCGCGCGCTGCGTCTTCACACGCCCACCCCGAGGTCCACGCGGGCGGTCCCGCTGGCCGCCCGCTCCAGCGCGTGCGCGGCGGCACGCAGGTCGTCCTCGCGCACCGGCTCGTCGCCGAAGACCACCCGTTCCACCCGGGACCCGGCGGCCGCGAAGGCCGGCGCCACCGCCACAGCCACCCGCTGCAGCTCCGCATCGAGCTCGCGGATCGTACGACCGGGGACGTCGTCGATGACGCCGCGCTCGAGCAGCGTCACCACGGCGGCGGCGTACCGGGCACGCAGTGCCTCTTCCCAGCGCCCGGCGGCGAGGTGGGCCTCGGCCTCCGCGCGCCACGACGCGGCGGAACGCTCGGCACCTGGGGTCGGCACCGCCGGGTCACCGCCACGCCCGAGCGTCGCCCCCCGGGTGGCACGCCAGACGACCACGCCCAGCACCAGGAGACCGACCGTGGCGACCATCCAGGCCACCGCCGGGGTGCCGCCGACGGACCCGAGGATCCGCGACAGGAACCCGCCGATGCCATCCAGCACGTTCTGGAGCAGGCGCTGGAGGCTGCCGGCCTCGCCTTCCCGGTAGGGCGGGTTGCCGACGATCCGTTCGGCGAGCCGGCGCACGGTCTGCGCATCGTGTGCGAGGCCGCCGGCCGCCACGAGCAACGGCACGCTGCCACCTCGACGTCTCCGACCGCCACGCCGTGCCCGCATCAGCCGGTGCCCAGGGCCCGGGCGCGCACCCGCAGGTCCACGGCTTCGGAGCGCACCCGGACGTCGAGGTAGACCAGCAGGGCCGCGGCGGCGCTGACCGGCACGCTGAGCACCTGGCCCGCCGTCTGGCCGAGCGCCTCGATCGCCCACCCACCGCTCGGCGCCACGCCGGCGACCAGCAGGAACGGCAACTGCAGCGCCAGGGCGAGGACCGCGGTGACCACCCCGACCAGCAGGGTGATCCATGCGATCCGCAGCGGCTGACGGGTGAACACCTGCACGGTCCGGCCGAGCGTGGCCAGCGGACCGCGCCGCTCCACGACGGCGACGGGGACCACGAGTGTGATCAGGGCGACGAACGCGGCGATGCCGACCACGTACAACGGGAGGACCAGGAGCACGAACGCGAGGATCCCGAGGATCGGGATCGCGACCAGCAGCAGGCTGCCCACCGCCACGGCGATCGCAGCGGTGATGCCGAGCATGCCGAGCAGGAACGAGGCCACGAGCGTGGGCAGCAGCACCCGCAGGGCCAGGCGCAGCGGACCGCCGACCTCGGCCGCCCCTCCCCGATCGACCGTGAGCAGGAGCGCGACCACCCCCGCCGAGGCGACCAGGGAGAGCAGGTAGCCGAGCAGCCCGCCGAGCAGGTTGGTCAGCACGAGGGTGTTGTCGGCCGGGGCGGCTGCGAAGACGTCCAGATCCGTCAGCGCGGCGAGCCCACCACCGACGATCTCCGGCGCGACCCTGGAGAGGATCAGGTTCGTCGCGAACTGCAGCGGGCCGATGACCACGAGCACGATGACCGCGGCCGGGCCGACCACGGCGCGGAAGGTCCGGAAGGCGCCGTCGAGCACGTCAGCGACGGTGAGCCGGCGCAGGGGCAGGAGCTGTCCGGCGAAGGGCACCGCAGCTGCGTCCCCCGGGCGGGGGGGTCTCGCGGGGGTCGGCGCCGGGGGTGCGCCGGGGGGTGGCGGTGCCACCGGTGCTCCTCGCTCCTCGGGGACGCTGGGTAGGGTGCCGGGGGTGAGCGGGTCCCGCCGCACCCGATCCTCGTCGGCAGGGTGACGGACGGACGGTAGCGACCGCGCAGGAGCAGGGGGACGCGCGTGGCCCGGGACGGACACAGGGAGCGTGGTGGCGCCCCCACGGCACCCGTCTGGCTCCAGCGGCCCGGTGACCGGCTGGCTCGGGCGCTCTCGGCCGTGGGGCTCGAGCGGTGGGCACGGTTGGCCGCGACCCTGCTGTCGACGGTGCTGCTCCTGCTCGGCGGCCGCTTCGAGGCGCGCGCGGTGCTCGTGCTGCTGCTCCTGCTCTACGTCGTCGTCACCGGGTTGCTGCGGCGCGGCCGGTACGTGCGCAGCGCCGACCTCGCGGTCGCGGCGATCCTGGCCGCCTTCGCCGGGCCCGACGTGGCGGCGTTCCTCCCCTTCCTGCTGGTCGCGGTGGCGGGGACAGCGACCATCGGCAGCGCCATCGCCGGTCTGGCGGCTGGTGGCACCCTGGCGATCGTGCTGGTCGCCGGGGCTCTGGCCTTCACCGACGTCCAGTCCCTCCAGGCGGAGGGCGTCCTGGCGGTCGCGCTGCTGCTGCCGATGACGGGGTTGGTCGCAGCCAGCGCCGGCCAGCTGGTCTCTGATCCGACCGTGCGCGACCGGCTGGTGCTGCAGCAGGCCAACCAGCTGCTGAGCTCGCTGAGCGCGCTGGCCGACTCGCTGCCGGGCGGCCTGGACGCCTCCACCGTGTCCGCAGCGATCGTGGCGGAACTGCACCGCCTTCCCGGGCTGCGCGCCGGAGCGGTCCTGGTCCGCGAGGGCGAGCTGCTGCGCAGCGACGCCGCGACGGGCCTGCCTCGCGGCGCCCCCGTCGACCTGCATGCCGAGGAGCTCGAGCCGCTGTTGCACCCGCGTC
This sequence comes from Nitriliruptoraceae bacterium, assembly GCA_046483565.1. Lineage (GTDB taxonomy): Bacteria > Actinomycetota > Nitriliruptoria > Nitriliruptorales > Nitriliruptoraceae > T1Sed10-7. The sequence goes on along the minus strand of JAWOCZ010000085.1, from coordinate 22,889 downwards.
GGATCCTACGCGCCGAGCGCGAGCTGCCGGCGGCGCTGGCCGCCGCCAACCACGAGGCGGCCTACTGGCGAGCGCTCCCGCTCGGCGTCGCCCGTCCGCCCCGGGCCTTCCTGGTGGCAGGGTTCCACGAGGCCGATGCCGCCCGGGCTGCCCGTACCCGCCTCCAGGTGCTGGCCCAGGACGGCGGGTTGGCCCTGGACAACGCGCGTCTGTTCGACCGCACCCAGCTGCGGGCCGCCGATGCCGCGCGGCGCCGCATCGCCGCCGGGCTCCACGACGGGGTCGCCCAGTCCCTGGCACATCTCAAGCTCGAGCTCGGGCTCCTCGGCCGTAGCGAGACGGTCGACCACGAGGAGCTGCAGCGGCTGTCGCGGGTCGCCGACACCGCGCTCGTCGAGCTGCGCGACACGATCGCCGGACTGCGGGCACCGTCCGGCTCGGACGTCGCCGCGCTGCTCGGACGCCACCTCGAGGATCTGCGCAGCGCCCACGGTCCGCGTCTCACCCTGACCGTGCACGAGCAGGTGCTGGTCGACCCCGACCGAGCCGATGAGGCCCTGCGGGTGGCACAGGAGGCGGTGTCCAACGCCCTGCGCCACGCCCGGGCCTCCGAGATCGGGCTGACGCTCGACACCGAGGAGGGCACCGTGCTGCTGACGATCACCGACGACGGGGTCGGCCTCGAGACGACCTCCGACCAGGCGGGCGGCGGGGTCGGTCTCAGGTCGATGCGGGAGCGTGCCGACAGGTTGGGTGGGACGCTCGCGATCAGCGCGAGCGACCATGGCGGCACCCTGGTGGCCCTGACCTTCCCCGCCGAACCGATCCTGCCGACCGGGAGCGCATCGTGAGCATGCGTGTCGTGATCGCCGACGACCATGCGCTGGTCCGCCAGAGCATCGTCAAGGCCGTCAACGCGGAGCCGGGGCTCGAGGTCGTCGCCGAGGTCGCCGATGGTCCCGCGGCACTGCAGGCGGTGGCCACCTACGAGCCGGATCTGATCGTGCTCGACATCGCCATGCCGGGCCAGGACGGGTTGGCCGTCGCCGAACAGCTCCGTGCCAAGCACCCCGACACCGCCGTGCTCTTCCTGTCGATGCACGACGACGACGCCAGCCTGCAGCGTGCGCTCGCGATCGGAGCCCGCGGGTTCGTCTCCAAATCCGCCCCGGTGGAGGAACTGCTCGACGCCCTACGCGCGATGCAGAGCGGGGGCTCCTACCTGAGCTCGGGGGTCGCCACACGCGTGATGGACATCGCCGCCGGCCGCACCCGCAGCAGCGATCTCGGCCTGACCGGTCGGGAGCGTGAGATCCTGGACCTGCTCAGCCAGGGCAAGCGGCCGGGTGAGATCGGCGATGTGCTGTTCCTGTCGGTCAAGACGGTCAAGAACCACCTCACCAGCATCTACCAGAAGCTGGGCGTGGAGACCGGTGCCCAGGCGGTCGCCGAGGCCTACCGGCTGGGCCTGGCCCAGCACAGCTGACCAACCGCGCGACCTCAGCTCAGTCCGACGCGCCCGTGCACCAACGGCGGTGCCTCGACGGGCTGGTCGCCGACCACGATCACCTCGGGCAGCTCCGCCAGCACCGCGTCGGCATCGGCCTGGGTGCGCGCGTGGATCCGGACGGCGACGGTGTCCGCATCGATCACCTCCCCGCTGTGCACCAGCACCTCGAGGCCGACGCCGAGGTCGAGGCGATCGCCCGCGCGGCGTCGCCCGGCCCCCAGGCGACCGGCCAGCTCCCCGAGCCGCCGACAGCCGGTCACGCTCACGTGCCCGGCACCCGGCCGCCATGGTGCGACCACCGCGGCGGCGGGCAGCAGAGCCCAGGGGTCGTCCACCACGCCCGCATCGCCGCCCTGCGCGACCACGAAGGCCCGGAACCGTTCGAGGGCCCGGCCGCTGTCGAGCACCTGCTCGGCCGTGGTCCTCGCCGCTACCGGATCGCGGCCGGTGAGCTCGAGCGCAGCGGCGGTCAGGGACTCGCTGAGCTCGCGCAGGCGGCCACCACGGTGCCCGGCCAGCACCTCGATGGCGACACCGACCTCCAGCGCGTTGCCGATGGCATCGCTCAGCGGCTGGGACATGTCGGTGACCAGCGCGGCGGTACGCCTGCCTCGGGCGTTGCCGATCTCGACGCACAGCTCCGCCAGGGCGATGGCGGCGTCCGGATCGGCGACGAACGCGCCGTTCCCGAACTTGACGTCCAGCAGCACGTGGCTCGCACCACCCGCGAGCTTCTTGCTCATCACGCTGGAGGCGATCAGCGCGGTGCTGGGCACCGTTGCCGTCACGTCCCTGAGCGCGTACAGCCGCTTGTCGGCCGGGACCAGCTCGGCGGTGGCCGCGGCGACGGCCAGTCCGATGTCCTGGACCTGGGAGCGCAGCTGCTCGGGGCTGAGGTCGACCCGGAAACCGGGGATGGCCTCCAGCTTGTCGAGCGTGCCTCCGGTGTGCCCGAGCCCGCGACCCGACAGCTTCGCGACCTGGCACCCGGCGGCGGCCAGCATCGGCGCGACGATCAGCGTGGTGGTGTCACCCACTCCACCGGTCGAGTGCTTATCGACGGTCGGACCGTCGAGCATCGACAGATCGACGGTGTCACCCGAGGCGAGCAGGACATCGGTGAGCGCGATCGCCTCCGCCTCGGTGAAGCCCCGGATCACGCCCGCCATCAACAGAGCTGCCATCTGCGCGTCGTCGACCTCGTCGGCGAGGTAGGCGCTGACGAGCGCAGAGAGCTCCTCCGGCGTGAGTTCCCCACCATCGCGCTTGCGGCCGATGAGGACGGGGACCTCCAGCCCCCCGCCGGCCGACTGGCCCCCGGCCGCCCCGCTCCCGGCCGACTGGCTCCCGGCCGACCCGCCCCCGGCCGACCCGCTCCCGGCCGACTGGCTCCCGGCCGACCCGCTCCCGGCAGACCCGCTCCCGGTCGACTGTTCCATGCAGATCCCTCCAACGGCGACGCTCCGCACCCGGGGGCACGGTGATCCGCCATCGTAGACCCCGTGGTGCCAGCGGCGGACGGGGCCGTCAGCTGCCGGAGCGCGGATGGGCCTGCCGGTAGACCTCCTGCAGCGCGGCGCGGCTGACCAGGGTGTAGATCTGCGTCGTGGTCACGCTGGCATGGCCGAGCAGCTCCTGCACGGCACGCACATCGGCGCCGCCGTCCAGCAGGTGGGTCGCGAAGCTGTGCCGGAGCGTGTGCGGCGACACCCGCTCGGCCAGCCCCACCCGTTCGGCGTGGCCCGTGATCAGCTTCCACGCGCCCTGCCGGGTCAACCGGCCACCTCGCGCATTGACGAACACCGCGGCGCCCCGGGCCCCGAGCGTCGGACGGCCCTGGACGAGCCAGGCATCGAGCGCATCTGCGGCCAGGTCCCCGTAAGGCACGAGCCGCTCAGCATCGCCCTTGCCGTGCACCCGCACCAGCCGCTCCACCGGATCCAGGTCGTCGACGTCGAGTCCGACCAGCTCGGAGATCCGCAGCCCGGCGCCGTAGAGCAGCTCGAGCATCGCCCGGTCGCGTCGCGCCAGCGCCGTCGTAGCGACCGGTGCGGCGAGCAGCCGCTCCACCTCGGCGATCGACAGCGCTTTGGGCAGCGGTCGGGAGGTGCGCGGGGTACCGAGCGAGGAGCTCGGATCGCTGGCGGCCAGCTGATCGTGGAGCAGGAAGCGGTGGTAGCCCCGCACGGCCACGATGAGGCGCGCGAGCGAGCTCTGGGCGTAGGGCCGCCCGCGGCTCGAGGTCCGGCCCCGCAGCCAGGCCACGTAGGACTCGAGGTCCTCGTCCGCCACCTCGGCGGGATCGGTCACGCCGATCTCGGCGAGGTAGCCCGCGTACACCTCCAGGTCGCGCCGGTAGGCCGCCAACGTGTTCTGGGACAATCCCCGCTCGACGGCGAGGTGGGCGAGGTAGCTCTCGAGGTGAGCCAGCGGCGCGGCCGCCTCGGAGGTCCCGGGAGCCGGGTCGCTCACGCCGAGAGGCGTGCGTGCGCCAGCTCGATGCCGATCACGGTCTTGGCATCGGTGATCTCACCGTCGCGCACCGCGCTGATCGCGTCCTCGAGGGCCAGGCTGACGACCTCGAGGTGGAGCTCCTCGGCCTGCGCCGTGAAGTCGCCGGGCGGCTCGGCGGGCTGGAGCTCGCGACCGAGGTAGAGGTGGGTCCGCTCATCGGTCCAGCCGGCGGAGTTCCAGAAGACGGTGAGCGGCTCGAGCGTCCCGGCGCGCATCCCGAGCTCCTCGACCAGCTCGCGCTGGGCCGCGTCGATGGGCTCCTCGTCGGCGACGTCGAGCAGCCCGGCCGGGAGCTCGATCAGGGGGCGTCCCACGGGTTGGCGGTACTGGTGCAGCAGCAGGACCCGCCCATCCGGCGTGATCGGGACCACCCCGACCGCGCCCGGTCGTTCCACCACCTCGCGGTCCACCTCGGCGCCGTCGGGGGTGCGCACGCGGTCGATGCGCACGGAGGAGAACCCGCGGTAGGCCTCATGGGAGCTGACGGTCTCGAACCAGGCCCCGCTCATGATGACGCCACCGTGGCGGGCTCGGCCGCCGGCAGCGTGATCCCCGTCGCCGCGGCGAGCTCGCCCTCGGTCGGCTCGTCGAGCTCCACGGGCAGCCGCCCGGAGGTCTCACGCTGGTGCTGGCGACCGGCGCGGACGAACCCGGCGAACAGCGGGTGGGGCCGGTTGGGGCGGGACTTGAGCTCCGGGTGCGCCTGCGTCGCGACGAAGAAGGGATGGTCGACCAGTTCGATGAACTCCACCAGCCGCTCGTCCGGTGACAGTCCGGAGAACCTGAGGCCCGCCGTCTCCAGCTGCCCGCGGTAGCGGTTGTTGACCTCGTAGCGGTGACGGTGACGCTCGTAGATCACGGGCTCGTCGTGGTACAGCGCCCGGACCAGGGAACCCTCGACCAGGCGCGCGGCGTAGGTCCCCAACCGCATCGTGCCGCCCTTGACGGTGACCTCGCGCTGCTCCGGCATCAGATCGATCACCGGGTGGGGGGTGTCGGGAGCGAACTCGGACGAGTGGGCGCCGGTGAGCCCGGCCAGCGAACGGGCGACCTCGATCACCGCCGACTGCAACCCGAGGCACAACCCCAGGAAGGGGACCTCGTGCTGCCGGGCCCAGCGGATCGCCGCGATCTTGCCCTCGACCCCGCGGACGCCGAACCCGCCGGGGACGAGCACCCCGTCCACACCGCTGAGCAACCGGCCGACCCGCTCGTCGACCTCCGCCTCGCTCGCCCCGTCCGGCGGGGCCAGGTCGTCGGAGGCGACCCACTTCAGCTCCACCTCGGTGCCGTTGGCCAGCCCACCGTGACGCAGCGCCTCCACCACGGACAGGTAGGCGTCGGGCAGATCCACGTACTTGCCGACGATGGCGATGCTGACCCGATCCCGGGCGGCCTGCACCCGCCGGACCAGCGCGTCCCACTCGGCCAGGTCGGGCTCGACCGGTGGCAGCCCCAGGCGGCGCACCACGACCTCGTCGAGCCCCTCGTCGCGCAGCAGCAGGGGCACCTGGTAGAGCGAAGGCGCGTCCACCGCCGCGATCACCGCCTCGAGGTCCACGTCGCACTGCATGGCGACCTTGCGGCGCAGCTCCTCGTCCAGGGGCCGATCCGCGCGGAGCACCAGCACGTCGGGCTGGATCCCGATCGAGCGCAGCTCGCGGACCGAGTGCTGGGCCGGCTTGGTCTTGAGCTCGCCCGAGGCGGCGATGAAGGGCACCAGCGCGCAGTGGAGGTAGAGGAGGTGGTCACGGCCCACCTCGGCGCGGAACTGGCGGATCGCCTCGAGGAAGGGCAGGCCCTCGATGTCGCCGACCGTCCCGCCGACCTCGACGATCACCACGTCGGCGTCGGTGCCCTCGGCCACGGCTCGGATCCGGAGCTTGATCTCGTCGGTGATGTGGAGGATCACCTGGACGGTCTTGCCGAGGTAGTCACCCCGGCGCTCCTGCTCGATCACCGACAGCCAGATCTGCCCCGATGACACCGATGAGCCACGGAAGAGGTTCTCGTCGATGAACCGCTCGTAGTGGCCGAGGTCGAGGTCGGTCTCACCACCGTCCTCGGTGACGAACACCTCGCCGTGCTCGAAGGGGTTCATCGTGCCGGGGTCGACGTTGAGGTAGGGGTCGAGCTTCTGCAGGGTGACCTTGAGCCCGCGTGCCTTGAGCAGCCGTCCGAGGGAGGCGGCGGTGATGCCCTTGCCGAGTGCCGAGGAGACCCCCCCGGTGACGAAGATGTAGCGCACCTCACCCGCACCCGACACGAACGCTCCTTCGCCTGCTCATCGGACCGCCGTGCGCGGTCCGTCCGACCGTAGCGGGCTGAGCCGGCGCGACCAACGTCCCTCGGTCGGGGCGGCTCAGCCGGCGCGACGTCCCCGAGCGGTGTGCAGCAGCTCGCGGGCGTGCTCGCGACCCGCGTCGGCCTCGGCGTCACCGCCGAGCATGCGGGCCAGCTCACCGACCCGTCCGTCGTCGGCGACCCGGCGGGCCGTGGTGACCGTGCGACCGGCCGACAGGCCCTTCTCGACCACGTGGTGGACGTCGGCGAACGCGGCCAGCTGGGCGAGGTGGGTGACGCACAGGACCTGGCGTCCGCGGTCGCCGGCCGCCAGACGTGCGAGCTTCTCGCCGACCTTGAGCGCGGTGGCACCACCGATGCCGGCGTCGACCTCGTCGAAGACCAGCACCGAGGCGTCGTCGACGTCCGCCAGTGCCACCTCGATCGCCAGAGACACCCGTGAGCGCTCCCCACCCGAGGCCGCCTGCGCCAGCGGCAACGCGGCCTCCCCGGGGTTGGGAGCGAGCAGGAAGGTGATCCTGTCGGTGCCGTGGGCGCTCGGCACGGCGTCCTCGGGGGTGTCGACGGCGACCGAGAACCGGGCGTGCGGCATCCCCAGATCGCCCAGATGCCCGTCCACGACGGTGGCGAGTTGCTCGGCGGCGACCACCCGGCCGCGGTGCACGTCCTCGGCGGCAGCCGACACGGCCGCGGAGGCCGCTGTCACCCGCTCGCTCAGCGCGCCGGCGTCGACCTCATCGGACTCCAGGGCCGTCAGCCGCTCCCGGGCCTGCTCGGCGTAGGCGAGCACCGCGGTGATGTCCTCGCCGTACTTGCGGCGCAGGCTGGTCAGCAGCTGTTGGCGGTCCTGCAGGGCCGCCAGCGCGGCCGGGTCGGCATCGATCGCCTCACCGTAGGTACGCACGTCCATCGCCAGATCGGCCAGCTCCTCGGCCAGCGCCACCGTCCGGTCGGTCAGCGCGAGCAGCTCCGGGTCGTCGACCGCGAGTCGCCGCAGCGTCGACACGGCGACCCCGACCGGTTCCCCGGCGCCATCGGAGCCGAGGGCCGCGCCGGCGGCGGCGGTGGCCTGCTGCAGCTCCTCGGCATGGGCGAGCCGGTCGATCGCGGCCGGCAGGTCGGCGTCGGTGGCCGGGTCCAGCTCGGCCCCGTCGATCTCGGCCACCTCGAAGCGCAGGCGGTCGAGCTCCCGGGCGCGCTCCCGCGCATCGGCCTGCAGGCGGGCCGCCCGCTCCGAGAGCTCCTGCCACTGGCCGTAGGCCTCCCGGTAGGTCGCCAGCGCCCGGGCGTGCGGCGCCCCGGCGTACCGGTCGAGCAGGTCGCGCTGCACCTCGGTACGGGCCAGACGCACGTGCTCGTGCTGGGCGTGGACCTCCACGTGGGCACCCAGGACCTCCTGCAGCGTGCCGACCGGGACCGGACGACCGTCCAGGCGGGCCCGGGAGCGTCCCTCGGCGGGGACCTCACGGGCGGCGATCAGGGGCTCGTCGCTGGCACCGAGGTGGTCCTTCGCCTCGGGCGGCCGTGGGCTGATGACCGCATCGACGCTGGCCGCGGTGGCACCGCGCCGTACCAGGCTGCTGTCCGCCCGCGCGCCGAGCAGCAGCTGGAGCGCGGTGACCAGCATGGTCTTGCCCGCGCCCGTCTCCCCGGTGACCACGGTCAGCCCCGGTGCCAGCGGCAGGTGGGCGTCCTCGATGACGCCCAGCCCGCGGATGTGCAGCTCCTCGATCACGACGGAAGCGTAGCCGCGGGCGGCGCCACGGCCCCGGTGGCCGTTGCGCGCGCCGGTGGACGCGCCGCTCAGCGCAGCCCGAACTTGCGGCGCACGAGCGTCGGGAAGTCGATCAGGCCGACGCGGGCGAGGCGCACGGGCTTGGCCCCACCGATCACGGTCACCGTGGCGCCGGGGCCGAGCGCCACCGGGGAACGGCCGTCACAGGACGCGAGCCCGGACGCCTGCCCCTCGAGCAACTCGACCCGCACGACCTCCTCCGGACCGGCGACGACGGTGCGGTCGAACAGGCTGTGCGGCGCCACGGGCACCACCAGGGTCGCCGCCACCTGCGGCGAGACGATCGGGCCACCGGCGGACAGCGCGTAGGCGGTCGAGCCGGTGGCCGTGGCCAGGATCAAGGCGTCGGCGGGGACCCGGGCGAAGAAGGTGCCGTCGAAGTAGACATCGACGAGCAGCAGGCGTTGCCGCACGGTCTTCTCGACGGCGACCTCGTTCAGTGCCCAGTCCGAGGCCAGGAACCCACCGTCGGCGTCGTGCACCTCCATCGTCAGGGTCGCACGCTCCTCGATCCGGTAGTCACCGTCTGCCACGGCCCGCAGCGCCGGGCCGAGATCGTGGCGTTCCACCTCGGCGAGGAAACCGAGCCGTCCGAGGTTGACCCCCAGGACGGGGACGTCGGCGTCCCGGCACAGGTGTGCAGCCCGCAGGAAGGTGCCGTCACCGCCGAGGGTGATCGCCAGTCCGATCTCGGCGGCGAAGTCCGCCGGATCGGCCATCGGCGCCAGGTGGGCCAGTTCACCGGAGAGCTCGTCGTCGGGTACCTCGCCGCCGACGGTGACCACCACCTCGACGTCCAGTTCGGCCAGGGTGCGGGCCGCCTCGACCGCGACCTCACGGGAGGCGGGCCGGCCTGCGTGGACCACCAGTCCGACCTTCATGCGGGCCTGCCTTCCGTGATCGCCGCCCCTGCGGCGCGTCGTCGCTCGACGCCCTCGGCCACCGCCGCCTCGAGCGCCGGTGCAGCGAGGTCTTCGGGCGCACCGGTGGCCGTCAGGTGTAGCAGGAACTCGACGTTGCCCTTGGATCCCAGCAGCGGCGAGGCGGTCGCGCCGCTGACGTGCCATCCGACGCTCGCACCCGTGACCGCGACGCGCTCCAGCGCACGTCGCCACACCGCGGGGTCCCGGACGATCCCCCCGGCGCCGACGTCACCGCGCCCGGCCTCGAACTGTGGCTTGACCAGCACGATGGCCTCGGCCTCGGCAGCCAGCAACGGCTGCAGACCCGGCAGGACCAGCGCGAGCGAGATGAAGGAGAGGTCGGCAACCAGCAGGTCCGGCGAGGGGGGTGGGACGTCGTCGGCGGTCAGCGAGCGCACGTTGGTCCGTTCCCGGAGCACCACCCGTGCATCGGTGCGCAGGGACTCGTGCAGCTGTCCGTACCCGACGTCGTAGGCCAGGACCCGGACCGCCCCGTGCTGGAGCAGGCAATCGGTGAAGCCGCCGGTGGAGACGCCGGCGTCCATCGCGTGCCGCCCAGCCGGGTCGACACCGAACACCTCGAGAGCGTGGGCGAGCTTGTCACCACCGCGGGAGACGTAGGCCCGCGGCGGGCCCGAGACGACCAGTGCCTGCTGTGGCGTGACCTGGGTGGCCGGCTTGAACGCCGGTGCCCCGTCCACGGTCACGAGCCCGGCGGCGATGGCCTCCTGCGCGAGCGCCCGGGTCGCCACCAGCCGTCGTCGCACGAGCTCAGCGTCCAGTCGGCGCCGTGTGGTGGCCAGGGTCACACCTCGTCGAGGGCTGCCAGCTCCGCGGCGATCGCTGCGTTGACCCGCTCGAGTACGGCCACGTGCTCGACGACGGGCCGGGCGTCCAGCCCTTCCAGCTCCGCGCCGATCGCGGCGACGGGGTCCGACGAGCCGGGGCTCTGGTCGTCGGCCGGGCCGTCGACGACGTTCATCAGGTTTCGGAGGGCGGCGGGGTCGCGGTGGCCTTCTTGGTGGTCGCGGCCTGCTCCGTGGCGGTCGTCGTGGTCGGCGCCTTCTTCGTGGCCTTCTTCGTGGCCTTCTTGGTGGCCTTCTTCGTCGCGGTCGTCTTGGCCGTCGACGTCTTCGTCGCCTTCTTGGTGGCCGTTGCCTTGGCCGTCGACGTCTTCGTGGCCTTCTTGGTGGCCTTCTTGGTGGCCTTCTTGGTGGCCGTGGCCTTGGCCGTCGACTTCTTCGTCGCCTTCTTGGTGGCCTTCTTCGCTGGCACCGGTGACGGCGCGCGCCCACCCTCGAGCCGTTGGACCTCACGCTTGAGGTCGGCGACCTGCTTCTGGAGCCGCTCGACCTCCTCGGAGGTCACGAGCCCCATGGAGTGCACGGCCCTGTTGGTCTCGTTCCTGACCAACGAGGAGATCGCCTCACGGTTCTCCTTCTGCCGCTGCACGAGGTCCTCGACGAGCTCGCCCACCTGATCCCCGGCCGCTTCACCGGACTTGACCAGCTGCTTGACGATCTGCTCGGCCTTCGAACGGGTCAACTCGGTCAACCCCGACGCTGCATCGAGGTAACGCTGGACTGCAGAGTTCACGGCACCCTCCCATGTGGCTGGACTGCCGGGCACTGTAGTCGTCCTGCCACCCCTCGCGCCGGGTGGGATGCCGTCAGTCGGCTCCGTCAGCGCGGCTGCTAGCGTCAGTGCGCCGTCGCGGGGGCGCTGACCCCGCCGGTACGGGAGCGGCGACCCGCCGGTGCGGGAGCAGCCACCCACCGTCACGGGTGCGGTGACCCGATGGGCCAGGAGCGAGACACGATGGCGACGATGGACCAGGTCGAGGACGTCCTGGTCCAACTGCTGGAGCGGCTCGGCGACGTGGACGACACGACCCGGGCCATGCTCCCGTCGCATCGCACGATCGAGGCGAGCTGCCCGGACCTGGAACTCATCCGCCACGCCACCTGGCGTCGTGGCAACCTCGAGCTGCTGGACGATCCGCCGTTGCGTCGACCCGACATCCGCATCAGCGTCCATTCCGACGACCTGATGAGGATCGCCTCCGGCGAGCTGCCGTTCTCGCGGGCGCTGAGCTCCAACCGGCTCCGGCTCGACGCCTCCATGGCCGACCTGATCCGGCTGCGCGCCGTGCTCTGACGACCGTCCACGGCGTCGTCCCACCGAGGAGGTCCCCACCCACCGTGCTCCCCATCGGCGACGTCACCCCGACCAGCCGTCGTGCGGGCGTCGTGTGGCTGCTGACGCTGGCCAACCTCGCGATCTTCCTGGTCGTCCAGCTCCCTCTCGAGGGCTGTGCGCAGCAGCAGCTGATCTACCGCTACGCCGCGATCCCGCGGGAGCTGACCACGCTCACACCCCTGGCCCCCTCCGAGCTCGAGGCACTGCTCGGTTCCTGCGCCGAGGGCGCTCCGGCGAAGAACATCCCGCTGTCGCTGCTGACCTCCCTGTTCCTGCACGGTGGCCTCGCCCATCTGCTGGGCAACCTGCTCTACCTCGTGGTCTTCGGCAACAACGTCGAGGACCGGCTCGGGCACGCCCGGTTCGTGCTCTTCTACGCCGTGGGCGGCGCTGCCGCGACACTGGCCTACACCGCGCTGCGGCCGGGTTCCACGGTCCCGCTGATCGGTGCCTCCGGCGCCATCGCCGGCGTGCTCGGGGCCTACCTGGTCCTGCACCCCTCCGCACGGATCCTGACCCTGGTGCCGTTCCCGCTCTACATGCTCGCCTGGCTCCTGCCCGGGATCAGGATGGTGCGCTGGTGGGTCGTGTTCGCCGTGCTCACCCTGCCTGCCTGGCTGTTGCTGGGCGGCTGGTTCGTGCTGCAGTTCAACGCGAGCCAGACGCCGACCGGTGACCAGATCGCCTACGAAGCCCACGTCGGTGGGTTCCTGGCCGGCATCCTGCTGCTCTTCGTGCTCGACTCGTGGCGCTCGCGTCACGGACGCACCCCTTTCCACGAGCGACGGCGACCCCGCCGCTGACCGACGCCCCGCGAGGTCGTCCCGTACCGCAGCGTCGGGTGGCGGGGAGCTGGCTCGGCGTCGACCGTGCGGTGTGACCGCTGCCCTAGGCTCAGGTCGGGCCCAGCGCCGGTGCCCGCCCCCCTCACCGTCCGGATCCGAGGAGCCGCCGTCACCGTGAGCACGTCGTCAGCGCTGCCCGTCCTCGGCTGGAAGGAGCACGTCTCGCTCCCGGAGTGGGGGCTGGAGCTCAGAGCCAAGCTGGACACCGGGGCGCGCTCGAGCGCGCTCCACGTGACGGAGCTGATCGAGCTCGGCGAGCACCACGACCCGACGACGGGCCGACCCCTGCCGCTGGTGCGCTTCGACGTGGTGCTCGGAACCCGGCGTGCCCCCGAGCACCACCAGGTCGAGGCACCCATCCTGGGACACCGGCGGGTCCGCGACACCGGTGCCCGCGCCGAGGAGCGGCCGGTGGTGCGGACCCGCATCGTGTGCGGCCCCCTCGACGTGACCGCTGACATCACGTTGACCGATCGCACCGGGATGAACTTCCGGATGCTCCTCGGCCGGCTCACCCTCGAGCACCTCTGCCTGGTCGACCCGGCCCACGGCTACGTGCTCACCACACCACCTCGGCGGCGGCGCCGATGACCGGCGGCCCCATCACCGTCGCGGCCGTCACGATCGAGCCAGGCGAGCGCCGCGACCTCTCACCGCTGGCCTCGGAGTCCTACACCGGTGACCGCGCCAGCCTGCCGATGGCGGTGATCAACGGGGCCGAGGACGGACCCCGCGTCTTCGTCACCGCCGCCGTGCACGGCGACGAGCTCAACGGCATCGAGGTGTGCCGCCGACTGCTGGACGCGCTCGAGCCGGCGGCGCTGCGGGGCTCGATCATCGTGGTGCCGATCGTCAACGTGCTCGGGGTGCAGTTCGGCTCGCGGTACCTACCCGATCGGCGGGACCTCAACCGCTCCTTCCCGGGCTCGCACGGGGGCTCGATGGCCGCGAGGATCGCCCGTCTGGTCACCGAGGAGGTGATCACCGGCAGCGATGCGGGCATCGACCTGCACACCGCGGCCAACCACCGCACCAACGTGCCCCAGGTCCGCATCGCCGACGACGAGCGGGCGCTGGATCTGGCCGTGACCTTCGGTGCCCCCTTCGTGATGCGCGCTCCGCTGCGGCCCGGCTCGTTGCGGGCCGTCGCACTGGATCTGGACGTCCCCGTGCTCACCTACGAGGCCGGCGAACCCCTGCGGTTCGACGAGGACGCCATCGACATCGCCTTCCGGGGCATCCGGCGCGTCCTCGCCCGACTCGACATGATCGACGACCCGCCCGACGCCGCCAGCACCGAGCCCATGGTGCTCGAGGCATCCCGTTGGCTGCGTGCCGAACGTGGTGGCGTGCTGGAGCTCCACGTCCAGCCCGGCGACCTCGTGCAGGCCGGCCAGCCGCTGTGGACGACGACGACCCCGCTCGGCGCCGAACGCGCGAGCGTGTCCGCCGACGCGGAGGGGTACGTGATCGGCGCCACCACGCTGCCGCTCGTGCAGCCCGGACAGGCGCTCCTGCACATCGCGCTCCCCGGCGAGACGATCACCGCCGAAGACGACCCCACCGACGAGGAGGACGAGGACGACCCGGAGGTCCCCGACGCTGACGACTAACGTGGTGCGACACCGAACGGAGGCCTCGAGGTGACAGCGAGCGACGACGACGCCCGTCCGGGCGCTGGCCCGATCCACACCCACGACGACGGGGTGATCGCGATCGACACGCTCACCGCGGGTCTGACCGACGTCACCGCGGGCTACCTCATCGACGCCCCACGTCCCGCCCTGATCGAGTGTGGCCCCGCCCTGACGATCGAGACGGTGCTGGCCGCCCTGAGGACCCTCGGTATGGAAGCGGGCGATCTCGCCTACCTCGTCCTCACCCACATCCACCTCGACCACGCCGGAGGTGCCGGGGACGTGGCTGCCGCCTTCCCCAACGCCACCGTGGTCGTCTCGGAGCACGGCGCGCGGCACCTGGCGGACCCGGAGCGCCTGAACGCCTCCTCCGCCCAGGTGTACGGCCCCCTCTTCGACCGCGTCTACGGGGCGTGCACCCCGGTGCCCGCCGGGCGCGTGCGCAGCATCGCCGACCGGGACGAGCTGGATCTCGGCGGTGGGCGTGTCCTCGAGCTCCTGCACACCCCGGGGCACGCCAAGCACCACCTCGGGGTCTTCGACCCGCAGATCGGGGCGGTGTTCGCCGGGGACTCCGTGGGTGTCCAGCTGCCGGGGATGACCGAGCTGCGACCGGCGACCCCACCGCCGGAGTTCCACCTCGACGCGGCGCTGGCCTCCCTCGAGCGGTACCGCGCCCGGTCCCCGGAGCGCATCTACCTCGCCCACTACGGCCCGGTCGCGCCAGCCGACGCCGTCCTCGACATGGCCGGCGTCCAGCTGCGGCGCTGGGTCGACACCGCCGAGGACGCTCGCGACCAGGCCCGCGAGGGTGGCCTGACCGGCTCACACGAGCTCGATCACGTCGCGGAGACGCTCGAGCGCCGCTGTCTGCCGCCGACCTCCGATGCAGCGAACCAGGGCAACGACGATCACCGGAGTCGCCTGCAGCTGCTCAACGACACCCGTGCCAACGCCGCCGGGCTGCTGCGCTACCTGCACCGTCGCGATAGCGGGACCCTGACCGAACTCGGCTGACGACGAGCCCGGCGCCGACCCGGCTCGTCACGTGGCCCCGTCCGGGGCCGGACCCGCGTGGATCCCGCCCTCGCGGGCCACGACCCCGTGCAGGTGGCAGGCGACGGTGTGGCCGGCGATGTCCTGAGGAGCTGGTTCTGGTCCGTACCCGAAACGCACCACCACCTCGTCACCGTCCTGCTCCACGGACTCGACGCCGCGGAAGACCTTGGCGGGCAGTTCCGGCCCGATCTCCTCCAACCAACTGCGCAGCGCGTCGACCTCGGCGGCGGGGAACCGGGCCTCCTCACGTGTCACCTTGGCGTCCACGAGATCGCCGACCAGCCCCAGTTCCCGCTCGAAGGTGTCCTCGTCGACCTTGGTCCACCGGTCCTCGATGGCGTCGACCAGGTCGCGTCCCTCCCAGCCGCACGGCTCGAAGGCGACGGGGCAGCGCGGGTGGAACCGGCAGCCACGCGGTGGCTCGAGCGCATCGGGGATCTCACCATGGGGCAGCTGCTTGTCGCGACCACGACGAGCAGGATCGGGAAGCGGGACCGCCTCGAGGAGGGAACGGGTGTAGGGATGCTGCGGGTCGTCGTAGATCCGGCTGGCGTCGCCCCATTCCACCATCTGGCCGAGATACATGATCGCCATGCGGTCACAGACGAACTTGCCACTGGCGAGGTCGTGGGTGATGTAGAGGTAGGTCAGCCCGAGATCGTCCTTGAGATCCATCATCAGCTCGAGCACCTTGGCCCGGACCGACATGTCCAGCGCGGCGACCGGCTCGTCGGCCACCACGAAGTCGGGCTCGGTGATCAACGACCTGGCGATGACGACCCGCTGTTTCTGGCCGCCGGAGAGATCCTCCGGATAGGTGTCGAGGAAGCGCTCGGCGGGGGTCAACCCGCAACGCTCGAGCATCTCGACGACCCGCTTGCGGGTCTGCGTGCGGTTGTGGGTGAGCCCGTGGATCCGCAGCGGGTGGCCGACGCTCTGGACGATCGTCATCGCCGGGTTCAGGGAAGCATTGGGATCCTGGAAGACCATCGACAGACGCCGCCTCAGTGGCCGGAACGCTGGCTCGGTGAGCGTGGCGAGGTCCAGGCCCCGGTAGCGGATCGATCCGGAGGTGGCCGGCGCGAGCCCGAGCAGGGTCCTGCCGAGCGTGGTCTTGCCGGAGCCCGACTCACCGACCAGGCCGAAGATCTCCCCGCGACGGATATCGAAGGACACACCGTCGACCGCGCGCACCGCCGCGTGCGATGAGGAGAACAACCCGCCGCCCACCTCGAAGTGGGTGTGGAGGTTCTCGACCTCGATGAGAGGTTCGCCGGGTGCGACCATGGAACGGTCGAGGCCCTCCGGAATGGCCATCCGACTGCGCCTCAAGCGGTCCCTCCCGCGTTGGGTCTGGCCACTGGGGTGGAGGCCAAGGCATCGGCGCCGGGGTGCAGCAGGCAGGCCGCCTCGTGACTGGGTCCGACCGGGGCCAGCACCGGATCCACCTCGGTGCAGGCAGCGAAGCGAGCGGGGCAGCGCGGGGCGAACCGGCACGCCGGAGGTGGCGTCACCAGATCGGGCGGGGAGCCCTCGATGCTGGACAGCTCGGTCGTGTCGACGCTGATCACCGACTTCAGCAGCCCCTGCGTGTACGGATGCTTGGGGTGGGCGAAGACCTCCGCCACCGGACCGATCTCCACGATCCGTCCGGCATACATCACCGCCACGCGATCGCAGGTCTCGGCGACCAGTCCGAGGTTGTGGGTGATGAGCAGGAGCCCGACCTGCTCGTCGCTGCGCATGCGGTCGAGGAGAGTGAGGATCTGCGCCTCCACGATGACATCGAGGGCAGTGGTGGGCTCGTCCGCGACGATCACCTTCGGGCTGAGCACGATCCCGAGCGCGAGCATGATCCTCTGCCGCATGCCGCCGGAGAACTCGTGCGGGTAGCTGTCGACCCGGGTCGGCGGGATCCCCATCTGCGCGAGCGCTTCGCGAGCCAGCTGGCGGGCCCGCTCCTTCGAGGTGCGTGGACGGTGGGCGCGGATCGCTTCGACGAAGTGGTCGGAGACGCGCATGAGCGGGTCGAGACGGGTCATCGGCTCCTGGAAGACCAGGGCGATGTCCTCACCACGGGCCCGGCGCAGACGTCGGCGGCCGACACCGATGAGCTCCTCGCCGTCGAGGTCGACGCTGCCACCGACGGCGGCCCCGGGCGGCAGGAGCTGCAACAGCCCCCGGCCCATCGACGACTTCCCACATCCCGACTCGCCGACGACGCCGAGGCTCTCACCCGGCCACAGGTCGAAGCTGATGTGATCGACCGCCTGGAGCGAGCCCCGGTAGGTGCCGTAGGCGACCGAGAGCTCACGGACCTTGAGCACCGGCGGGACCACCGTCCCGTCAGGGGCCGTGCCCTGCGGCAGTTCGGCGGCGCTCACGAGGTCTCTCCGGCCGGGGCGGTGTCGGAGACCCCGCTCGGCGCGCTCGGCACCGGGGCGGGCTCGGAGCCGGGCGCACCGCTGGCCGCCGGCAGCGCCCGCCTGGCCACTCGGCCCCGGAACCCGCGCACGCGGAGCAAGGGGTTGACGATGTCGTTGAGGCCCTCGCCGACGAGCGTCAGACCGGCCACCAGCAACATGGTCGCCAGGCCGGGGAAGAAGGCGGTCCACCAGAACCCGGACACGACGTCGGACAGCGCCTGCGAGACGTCCAGGCCCCACTCCGCACGCGGGAAGGGCACGCCGTAGCCGAGGAAGCCCAGCCCGGCCAGCGTCAGGACCGCGTCAGCAGCGTTGAGCGTGAAGATGACGGGAACGCTCTGGACGACGTTGAAGAACACGTAGCGGGTGATGATCGTCCGTGGCTTGGCCCCCATGGAACGGGCCGCCTCGACGAAGGGCTCCTCCTTGACCGAGAGCGTGTGGTTGCGGATCACCCGGTAGTACTGCGGGACGTACACGACCCCGACGGCGACCGCCGCCGAGGCCAGGCCGGGGTCGAAGTAGGCCTGGAGGACGAACGCCACGATGATCGCCAGCAGCAGGGGCGGGATGACGTAGACGGCATCCATCAGCGTGACGAGGACACGGTCGAACTTCCCGCCCCGATAGCCGGAGAACAGCCCCAGGGGCACGCCGATGCCCATCGCGAGCGCCGTCGACAGCAACACGATCGCGAACGCCACCCGGGCACCGTGCACCACCCTCGAGAACACGTCGAAGCGCGCGGACGTCGTACCGAAGGGGAAGCCCTCGCTCGGCTCGACGCGGCGGGGGATCTGCTCGCACTCGGCATCGGTGCCACAGCGGACGTCGAGGTCCTCGGGATCCTCCGTGCCACCCACCACGTACTGGTACTGCGACTCGCCGTAGGGGGCAACGACGTTCGGAAACAGCGCGAGGAAGCCGAACCCCCCGGTGATGAGCAGTCCGATGATCACGAGCCAGCGCGCCATCGGGTTGGCCCGCCGCCATGGACGCAGGGCGTGATCGACCCGGTAGCGCAGGTTGCCCGGTGGTGGGGCGCTGGACTCGGTCATCAGTATCTCACTCGCGGATCGAGTAGGCCGTTGACGATGTCGATGAGGAGGCTGACCGTGACGACCATGACGGCGAAGAAGGTCACGATCCCCTGCACCGCCACGTAGTCGCGACGGTTGATGAAGCCGACGAGTGCCGTACCCAGACCGGGCCACGAGAACGTCGTCTCGGTCAGGATGGCCCCTCCCAGCAGCAGCGCGAACTGCAGGCCCATGATCGTGACGACCGGCACCAACGCGTTCTTGAAGGCGTGCCGGAAGAGCACCCGGCGGCCCCCGATCCCCCGGGCATGTGCCGCCTCGACGTAGTCGCTGCGCAGGGTCTGGAGCATGTTCACCCTGACCATCCGGATGAAGACGCCGCTGATGACCAGGCCGAGCGTGAGCCCCGGCATCAACAGGTGCTGGAACGCGGTCCACAGGAACGTCCAGTCCCGCGTGAGGAAGCCGTCGAGCATGTAGAAGCCGGTCGGCGCCTCGTAGGAGATCCGCGCGCTGATGCGGTTCCCGGTCGGGAGCAACCCCCACCGGTTCGCGAACAGCAGCTGCGCCAGGATGCCGAGCCAGAAGACCGGCGCTGCGTAGATCATGATGGCGAACAGCCGTCCGCCGACGTCGAGTGGACCGTCCCGGAAGCGAGCACCGACCGCGCCGGCCAGCACCCCGATCCCGACCGCGAGCAGCATCGCGAACATCGTCAGCTCGAAGGTCGCCGGGAACCGGTCGATCACGATCTCGCTGACAGAACGTGGGTCGGTGACCGGAGTCCCGAGATCCCCCTGGATGACCCCGCCCATGTAGCGGCCGTACTGCACCAGGATCGGATCGTTGATCCCTGCTGCCTCGCGACGGGCTTCGAGCTGTTCGGCCGAGACGCGGTCACCGAGGGCCGCAGCGACCGGATCGCCTGGCATCACCCGCAGCAGCAGGAACAGCAGCGTGAGCAGCAAGAACAGGAAGACCGGTGCGAATGCGAGCCGCCCGAGGACGTAGGCACGCAGGCTTCCCGAACGCGCGCGTGTCGCGACCACGGCGGATCCTCGCTGACCGGTTCGGAAAGGGGCGGGCAAAGTCTAGCCAGGCCCCGGGGTGGCGAATCCTCAGGACCTCGGACCACGGGGGCGGCCGGACGTACACGCCCGGCCGCCCCCGTTCACCTCGCTGTCAGCTCTTGCCGATGAGGTTCCACCGCGACTGGATCGCGATGTCGATGCTGTTCTCCACACCGGTGAGGTCGTCCACGTAGTACGCCGTCGCGGACTCCTCGTAGAGCGGGATGATCGGCATGTCCTCGGCGGCCAACTCCTGGATCTCGTCGAAGATGTCCTCGCGGGCATCCAGATCGGTGACCTGCTGCTCCTCGTCGATCAGAGCATCCATCTCGTCACTGCCGTAGAAGCCCAGGAAGGTCTTCTCGGAGTGGTAGAAGGGCTCGATGTAGTCATCGGGGTCGATGTAGTCGGGGTACCAGCCCAGCAGGTAGGCCTTGTAGGCGCCGGTGTTCAGGTTGCCTGCGTACTCCGCTGCCCAGTCTGCCGACTGCGTGGTGACGTTGAACTGACCGGACTCGTTGAGTGAACGGCCGATCACCTCTGCGACCTGCGCTTCGGTGTCGCCGTACTTGTTCAGCGGGTACCACAGCTCGATGTCGACCGGCTCGTCGAGGCTTACCTCGAGGTCGGAGATGTAGTCCCTGGACGCCGGGTACCCGGGGGGCACCATGGAGAACAGGGGCTGGCCTGCGCCTTCGAACACCTCGTCGATGATCCGCTGACGGTCGATGTTTATGGCCATCGCCTGACGTACATCGGGGTCATCGAACGGAGCCTGGGTGACGTCGAGGACGATGTAGCGCGTGCGCCCACCATCACCGATCTGTACCTCGATGCCTTCCTCGGCCTCCATCGCGGTTCGCTCGGCCGGGCCGAGGTCGTTGATGTTGAGATCGATCTCGCCGTTACGCAGCGCGTTGGTCATCTGTGCGGCGCTCTCGAAGAACTGGATCCGCACGGTCGGGATTAGCGGAGCCTCGCCCCAGTAACCGTCCCAGACCTCCAGGGTCGCGCCCTGGTCCGGGCTGTAGGACGTCATCTGGTAGGGCCCGGAGCCGACGATGGTCTCGCCCTGGATGAACTCGCCCGCTTCTTCAGCGGAGGGTTCCTCCAGCGGGCTGTCGGGCGCCGAGTAGGCG
This sequence comes from Nitriliruptoraceae bacterium, assembly GCA_046483565.1. Taxonomy (GTDB): domain Bacteria; phylum Actinomycetota; class Nitriliruptoria; order Nitriliruptorales; family Nitriliruptoraceae; genus T1Sed10-7. The sequence continues at coordinate 2,428 of JAWOCZ010000085.1, read as the reverse complement.
TCGGAGTCGCTCGGGAGGATGGTTCCGACCGTGTACGCCAGCCGCGACAGGAAGGTCACGTTCGGCTGGTTGATCGTGATCTCGACGGTCAGGTCGTCCGGCGTCTCGATCGATTCGATCGCGCCGATGAGGAACGCGGCCCCGTCCGGGTGGTTGACGTTCAGTGAACGCTCGAGCGACCACTTCACGTCCTCGGAGGTGAGCTCGGAGCCGTCCTGGAAGACGACACCCTCGCGCAGGGTGAAGGTGTAGGTCAGCCCATCGTCGGAGATCTCCCAGCTCTCGGCGACACCTGGGACAGCGTCGCCGCTACCGGGCTCGAGTTCCACGAGGCGGTCGGTGGTGTTGAAGAGGAGGTCGGAAGCGAACTTCTCGTAGACCTCCGACGGATCGATCGTGCTGGGCCGCTCGGTCGTACCGACGACCAGCACACCGGCGTCGCCGCCGTCCGCGCTCTCGCCGTCGCCGTCGTCGCCGTCGTCGCCGGCAGCGTCCTCGTCGTCGGACGTGTCGGTGTCGCCCGTGTCGGTGTCGCCGGACTCGTCGCCCGGTTCGTCGCTGGTGTCACCCTCGCCGCCACAGGCGGTTGCGATCAGGGTCAGGGCCAAGAGCGCGCCCATCCAGCGGAGTCTCCGCATCCGCATAGCTTGCCTCCGATTGGTGATCGCGCGGCCTCGCGAGCTCCGCGCGTGTGTTCGACTGCGGTGGGCCACACGCCCAACAGATGAAGACTACCGCGATAGTTGCTCGCCGTGAGATCCGACTTGCACCGCCGCACAACTCTTGGTGAGCGCGGCGGGCATCGTGTCGGCACGAGCGGCAGGCCCCACGAGCCGACCTCCTCAGGGACCCGCGGACGACCGAGCCAGACAGGCGATGCCGAAGGCCGACGGGAAGTCATCCCTGGCGGGCGCGCAGGCCTTCCAGCCGATCAGGGACGTCGAGGAAATCATCGTCCACCGCCGCGATCAGCTCGAACTGGCGGCCAGCCTCCTCGTCGTCCCGGGCCTGTTCCGCCAGATCCGCGGCCAGGTAGCGCACACGCAGGTCGTGCTCCGCATCACCGGAACGCGGACGCTCCAGGAACCGGCGCAACACGGCACGGCCGGCCCCGACGTCCCCGGACTCCGCCAGCGTCGCCGCCCAGACGATGGCAGCCTCCGCACGCCGATCCTCCGGGGCCTGCTCATCGCCGACCAGCGGCTCCGCGGCGGAGGCGACCTGCTCGAGACCACGGTCGAGCGCCCGCAGGCAGTCCGCGATCACGTGGTTCTGATCGGTGCGGTCGGTCATCCGCCGGTACGCCTGGAGCTCCGAGAGGGCATCGGCCCAACGCTGCTGGTGGTAGAGCGCGATGCCGTAGGCCTCGCGCACCGCCGGCAGGCGTGGCGCCTGATGCCGTGCCCAGGACAGGACCTGTACGGCGACATCCGGCCGGTCCTCCTCGATCGCCTGCGAGCCGATGCTCAGGCACAGGGCGATGTCGTGGGACTTGGGGCCCTTGCCGAGTGCCCGCTCGATCTCACGCACGACGCCGCGGGGCAGCTGTGGTTGCTCATCGGTCGGCAGCGATGGCCGTGGCGGGCCCACCTCATCGACCGGGGCGCGCCGACGCGGCGGTGCACCCTGGCTGCGCTGGGCACGGTCCCGACCGATCGGCTCTCCGGAGTGACCCGGCACCGCCAGCCGTTCCGCCGCCGGCGAACGCGGCCGCTGCTCCCGCGAGCCACGACGTCCAGGGTCGCGATCGCGGCTTGGGGGCTGTGGCATCGGGACGTCCCTTGTGCTCGCTCGTCCGTCCACGCTACCTCGCGGACCAGGCTGGTGGTCTGGCGTGCTGGCCCCTGCGTACGGGCCGCAAACGCGGTCGAGGCCGTCCCGAGAAGGGACGGCCTCGACCGAAAGAAGTTCCCGCGGCGACCTACTCTCCCACCGGGTTGCCCCGGCAGTACCATCGGCGCTGGAGGGCTTAACTTCCGGGTTCGGAATGTGACCGGGTGTGTCCCCTCCGCAAAGGCCACGGGAGATCGTGAAACCTTGAAGGTGATGTGAAGGTCGAGAGCCCGAAGGGGCAGACGACCGTTGTCTGTGGTCCCGGAAGACCGTCGCTGGTGCGACGATCCTCGGAACTCCATAGCGAGCGCGAGCGCGAGTACGGCAAGTCCTCGGGCTATTAGTACCGGTCAGCTCCACGTGTTGCCACGCTTCCACCTCCGGCCTATCGACCCAGTCGTCTGGCTGGGGCCCTTACTCCCTTATAGGGATGGGTGATCTCATCTCTAGGTGGGCTTCGCGCTTAGATGCCTTCAGCGCTTATCCCGACCGTACGTAGCAAACCGGCCATGCCCTTGGCAGGACAACCGGCACACTAGAGGTACGTCCACCCCGGTCCTCTCGTACTAGGGGCAGCTCCTATCAAATCACCGAC
>JAWOCZ010000305.1:0-2567 GCA_046483565.1 Nitriliruptoraceae bacterium | reverse complement strand
CCACCGGCGCCGAGTCGGCGACCGTGACGCGGAAGTGGAAGCCCCGGCTCTCATCGGTGCCCACGGGCGTCCAGCCGGTCGTCGTGGGGAGCGAGTCCAGTGCGACGGAGGCGGCATAGTCGTCATCAAAGGGAGCCGAGTCGCAGTCAGCGGTGACGGCCAGTTCGACAGCGAGATCGTCCGCGAGACCGCCGGTCGTAGCGATGGCGGTCGACAGCGTCACCGCGGTCAGCTCGGTGTCCTGCAGCGTGTCTTCGTAGGTGATGAGGGTGCACGCCTCGACCACATCACCGGGCTTGAGCCCCGTGGCGTCGATGACGCTGGCGTCCGGGCCATCGCCGAACATCGGCACCTCATGGTCGGCGTCCAACGAGATGGTCCCGGTGGAGAACTCGTTGCCGGTGTTCTCGGCGGTCGCGGTGAAGGCGGCGTCGGAGGTGCGGATCACGAACACCGACACCAGGGAGAAGGCGACGATGGCCGCCAGCACCTGACGGGTCCGTGTCGATGGCAGGGATCGGGTGTGCACGTGGAGCTCCTTGAGCGTCGAGCAGGTGGGAGAGCGGTGAAGAGGTGACCACCCCCCGTGGTCACCTGACCGCCATGGCATCGGTAGGTATCAGGAACACCTTGAGACAACTGCAGCCATCAGTCGTCACCTCGCATCACGCACGATCTGCACCCGAGAGTCGGCGCGTCGTAGCCCGTGGCATCGCGCGGCGTGCCACGGGCCGTGGGCCGATGCATGCAGCAGGTTGCGCCTGCGGCCAGCGGGCGTACAGTATGTACAGGACGTACGTCGAAGAGAGATGAGGATGGCTGCACGACAGGACTCGACGGCGACCTCGGTGCGCGGGTCGTGGGCTGCGTCGTTGAACGCGGCTGCGCAGCGACGCCCAGTCGTCTTCCACCGCGGCGAGCAGGACTTCGCTCTTCTCCCTGCGTCGCTGCTGCGTGACGTGCTGACGCGCGCGGTGCCCGCCCCCGAGGTCATCGCGGAGGACGACGGCTGGACGGTGCTGCTACCAGGGCACCCAGTAGCGGCAGATGGGGTGACGCTGGACGATGCCCTGCGCGACTTCGTGGACGCGCTTCGCGACTACGCAGACGCGTGGAACGACCGGTTGCACCAGGCCCCGAACCACCAGGATGCGGCGGCACTGGTCCAACACGTGTCCGTCTCGGACGACGAGCAGCTGTTGGCCTGGGTGCGTGGTCCGCACGACGAGTCTGCGCCACAGCAGCCGTGAGCCAAGCGTGGCCGCAGCCGACGCGTGCCGATCATGAGCGGTTCGTGATCAACGAGGGGTGGCGAGAGGTCCCGTCCAGGCACCATGAGACCTACGAGGTCGAGCTTCCTGACCGCAGGGTGTTGCGTACGCGGATCTCGAGGCCACCGGACAAGACGACATACGGTCCGCGCATGTGGGCCCACATCCTCCGTGACCAACTCGACGTCACTGCTGAGGAGTTCTGGACGTGCGTCCGCGAAGGGATCCCCCCGGACCGCACACCCGACGACGCCCGCGAAGACGTCGACGGCGCGATCCCGGTGGAGGTCGTCAACCTCCTGATCGCACGGGTGGGCCTGACACGACGTGACATCAGCAGCATGACACGGCAGGAGGCCATCTCACGCCTCAACGAGTACTGGTCGACCGGGCGCTGAGTTGAAGCCCGGATGCATCCATCGATACCTGCTGCCGCCCTCAGCGTCCGGCGAACTCGAGGGCCATCCGCGCGGCGTAGGCCGGGTCGCCGGCCAGCAACTCCTCATGGGTCCCACGGGCGACGATCCGCCCGTCCTCCATGACCACGACCTCGTCGACGATCGGCAGCGCCCGCAGATCGTGGGTGAGCAGCAGGACGCCCCGCTCCCCCGCCGAGCTGAGCGCGTCGCTGAGGAACGCACGCCCGGCCACCGCATCGAGGTCGGCGGTGGGCTCGTCGAGCACCAGCAGCGGCGCGCCGACCAGCAGGGTGCGCGCCAGCGCCAACCGGTGGCGCTGCCCACCGGACAGACGTGACCCGTTCTCCCCGATCGGGGTGTCCCAGCCCCGCGGCAGCGCCGCCACGAGCTCGTCCAGGCGTGCGGCGGTGAGCGCGGCGTGGAGCTCGGCGTCCTCGGCCTGCGGCGCGGCGAGGCGGAGCTCGTCCACGATCGTTGCCGCCAGCACGTGCGCGTCCTGTGGGCTGAGTGCCACCCGGCCCCGAACGGCATCGCCGGGCAGCTCGGAGAGCGGCGTGTCGGCCAGCAGCACCCGGCCCGAGTCGGGATCGAGGAACCGGACCGTCAGCGCCGCCAGCGTCGACTTGCCCGCACCGGACCGACCGACGACCGCGACCCGGCGGCCCGGGCGGAGCGTGAGCGTGAGATCGTGCACCGCCGGGGTCGTGCTGCCGGGGTAGGTCGCGGTCACGTGGTCGAGCAGCAACGGACCGTCCGGGACGGCATGGGGCGGGCCGGCGGTGGCGGCCACGTCGCGGGACGGTCCCGGAGCAGTGCCGGGCGCGGGGTCCGGCGCCGGAGGTGGCACCTCCAGCACCTCGCGCAGCCGGGTGGCGGC
>JAWOCZ010000191.1:0-13425 GCA_046483565.1 Nitriliruptoraceae bacterium | reverse complement strand
CTCCGAGCAGGAACCAGACCCCGAGCCGGAACCGGAGCCAGAACCGGAGCCGGAGCCGGAACCGGAACCGGAGCCGGAGCCGGAGCCGGAGCCCGAGCCGGAGCCGGAGCCGGAGCCGGAACCGGAACCGGAGCCCGAGCCCGAGCCCGAACCGGAGCCGGAACCCGAGCCGGAGCCGGAGCCAGAGCCAGAGCCAGAGCCAGAGCCGGAGCCAGAGCCAGAGCCAGAGCCAGAGCCCGAACCAGACCGGATCGATCCGTCGACGGTCTCGGTGCAGGTGCTCGACGGCTACCAGGCCGACGGGGGTGCAGCGGCAGCAGCCGTCGCCGCGCAGCTCTCCGACGTCGGCTACCGGATCATCGCCCAGAACCCGGCACTGCGCTACGAGGTCACGACCGTGCTGTGGACCGCCGGCAACGAGGCCGCAGGCCGCCAGGTCGCCGAGGACATCGGTGCCGGCGCGGTACGCGAGCAGCCGGGCAACCTGTCAGCGTCGGTCATGGTCCACGTGGTGGTCGGCGCCGACCGCGGCTGAGCCGCTGCACCCGGCTGCTGTCCGCCGGCTCTGCGGCTCCAGTCGGTCGGCACTCGAAGGGCCGCAGCAGCCGAACCCGAGCCGGGTCAGGTGTCGTCGGCCGTCCGCAGCTTCTCGAGGATGAGACGGCGTCGGCCTTCCTCCTCCTCCGGGGTCGTGGCGAGCACGTCCTCCAGGACCTGCGAGAGGGCCAGTGGCGAGAAGGGTTTGGTGAGGTAGTCGGCCGCTCCCCGGGACCAGCCGAGGAGCTGATCCTGCTCCTGGACCATGGCCGTCAGCATCACGACGGGGAGATCCTTCAGCTCCTCATCCGCCTTGATGGCGCTGAGGACCTGCCAGCCGTCCAGCCGCGGCAGCATGACGTCGAGCAGCACGACGTCCGGTGACGTCTCACGCAGGCGTGTCATCGCCTCATCGCCGTCACGTGCCTCGACCACCTCGTAGCCCTCGAACTCGAGGTTGACGCGACAGAGCAGGAGCACGTCCGGCTCGTCATCGACGACCAGGACCGTGCCTCGCTCGTTGGCCATGAGACGACCCCTCCCGACGCCGACCGCACCGGCCTCGCTGACAGCCGCGCCCCCACTCGCTGCCGGGCGTGGGTCCGGTCACCCAGGGTGAGCCGACGCGATGCACCGTAGCGCCGGTAGGCAGGTGAGGTCACCGGCGGTGGCAGGGTCCCGACCCGTCCGCCGGGCGCTGCGTCACCCCGGCGCGATGTCGCGCAGCGGGGGCCGCTGGGACGCAGCGATGACAGAGGGTTCGAGGTCGAGTCGACCGGTGCCGTCCCGGACGGGCTGCCACAGCACCAGCTCCGAGGGCAGCTCGGTCCCGCTGCCGGCGCGCCGATCCGCCAGCACCTGGAGCAGCTCACCGGCCATGCGCCCCAGGGCCGGCAGGCTCTGGTGGTCGTGGGTGCGTCGGCCGAGGTCGACCTGGGCGATCGCATCGATGCCGTACCGCTCGGCGACGTCGATGAGCATCGCCACCTCGACGCCGTAGCCCCGGACGAAGGGCAGTGTCTCGAGCAGGCTCCGCCGCGCGGCGATCTCGCCGGACAGCGGCTGGGCGATCCCCGCCAGTGCGGGGAACCACAACGCCAGGGCCGGTCGCGCCAGCAGTTCGGTCACCCGGCCTCCCCCAGAGCCCTGCACCTGGCCCTCGAGCGCCAGGGGCCGGTCGTAGACGGCTTTGGTGAGCTCGACGCCCGTGTCGTGCAGCAGCGGTCCCAGCAGCCCGATCACGAACCGCGGGTCGATGTCCACGATGTCGGCGTCGAGGTAGATCAGCACCTCACCTCGCGCCGCCGCGAGGCCCTTCCACATGGCCTCGCCCTTGCCGGGCGAGGTGCCGAGGTGGGGCAGCACATCGGCCTGCCGGACCACACGGGCACCGGCGGCGCGTGCCACCTCGGCGGTGCCGTCCTCGGAGCCGGCGTCCACGACCAGCAGCTCGTCCACCAGGCCGGTCCTGTCGACGAGCGTGCGACGGATCGTGTCGACCACCTCCCCGACCGTGGCCACCTCGTTGCGGGCGGGGAGCACCACGCTCACACGCTCGCCGGTGGCCCGTAGCCGTGCGCGCAGCCGATCGGGGTCGAACCGCGTGTGCGACACGATCGGGCGACCCCGTGGCGGCGGGGGTCCGGTGTCCTCCCGTGCGGACATCAGTCGGCGAGCAGCGGCAGGGTGCCGGCGTACAGCGCGAGAAGGACGATGGCCTCGAGGCGGTGGACCCGGCGGCCGGTGGCCATGAACACGGTGGCCAGCGCCGCCACCCCGACCATGAGCACCGTGCCAACGCCGGTGATCGACGGGCCGAGCGTCTGGCCGGCGCCCGAGAACGCGGCCGCCGCCGCCACCGCTCCGCTGTTGAACAGGTTGCTGCCGAGCAGGTTGCCGATCAGCAGGTCCGTCTCCTGGCGACGAGCGGCCTGCACGGCGGTCGCCAGTTCGGGTAGTGAGGTCCCGATCGCGACGACCGTGAGCCCGATGAAGGCCTCGCTGAGCCCGAGTTCGCGCGCGACGGTGGAGGCCGAGACGACCAACAGCTGCGCCGCCCCGAGGGTGCCGAGCAACCCGAGCACGGTCCTGATCGACTCACGAGGCAGGGAGAGTCGGCTGCCTTCCTCGAGGAACTCCTGTACCGCATCGGCCGTGGGGAGCGCGGCGAGACCGCTCGACCGCCGCGCGGACCACAGGGTGATCGACAGGGCGATGACCAGCCCGCCGAACAGCAGCACGCCGTCGAGGCGGGTCAACGTGCCCGACTGCAGCAGCAGCCCGAGGAGCAGGACCAGCCCGAGGGACAGCGGTGCCTCGCGCCGGAGCACGGGCGAGCTCACGACCACCGGGGCGATCAGTGCGGCGACGCCGAGCACCAGGGTCAGGTTGGCGACGTTGGACCCCACGATGTTGCCGACGGCCAGCTCGAGCGAGCCCTGCAGGCCAGCCAGCACGGAGACGACCAGCTCGGGCGCGCTGGTGCCGAAGCCGATGACCACGGCGCCGATCACCACCGTGGACACGCGCAGCCGCGCGGCGATCCGGGTCGCGCCGACGACGAACTGGTCCGCGGCCACGGTGAGCAGCGCGAGACCGAGCACGATGCCGAGAACGGGGAGCAACATCGCCGGCACACTACCGGGCCACCGGCCACCGGTACCGTCGCTCCCGCCGAAGCTGTCGCCGCCGTTGGCGCCGTCGCTGCCGGAGCGATCGCCAGGTCCGAGGCAGCTGGGAGATCATCAACGTGAAACGTGCGATGTCCGGTCGCTTGCTACCGTCGCCGCTGGTGCTCGTCGTCGGGCTCATCCTGCTGCTGGCCGGCTGCGGTGACGACGGCACCGTCACCGAGGGCGACGGACAGGAAGGGGACGCCGTGGCGCAGGACCTGGGCGAGCGCCCGGTCACCGAGGGGCTGGTGCCGGCGGACGGGACCATGCCGCCGACACAGCTCGTAACCGAGGACGTGGTCGTCGGTGAGGGTGCCCAGGCGACGCAGGGCGATCTGTTGTCGGTGCAGTACGTCGGCGTGCGTTGGTCCGATGGCGGTGAGTTCGACGCCTCGTGGGAACGTGGTCAGGCGCTGGAGTTCGAGCTGGGCGCCGGACGCGTCATCCCCGGATGGGAGCAGGGCGTGGAGGGCATGCGTGTCGGTGGTCGGCGGATCATCACGATCCCACCCGAGCTGGCCTACGGCGATCGTGGTGCCGGTGGGGTGATCGGCCCGGACGAGACGCTGGTCTTCGTGGTGGATCTCGTGGGGGTCAGCTGATGGGGGCGCCCGGGCTCGACCCGTTGCTGGCACGCCTCGTCGGCACCTTCGTGGGGGAGGGCGATGGCGATTTCCCCACCGTGGAGCCCTTCCGGTACCGCGAGCAGGTCGTCTTCACGGCCTCCGGCGGACCGGCCCTGGCCTACAGCCAGCGCACCTCCGACCCGGCCTCGGGACGCCCGATGCACGCGGAGAACGGCTTCCTGCGACCGGCGACCGCCGGCACCGTGGAGCTGCTCCTCGCCCACAGCTTCGGACTCACGGAGGTCCAGGAGGGCGCGCTCGAGCTGGACGCCGACGGGGTGCTGAGCCTCCGCCTGGCGAGCACGGTGATCGGGGTGGCCGGGACGGCCAAGCCGGTCGACGCCGTGCGGCGTGACCTCGTCCTGACCGGAGATGTGCTGCGCTCGGAGCTGTGGATGTCCTACGCCGGGGTCGAGAGCCAGCACCTGGTGTCCGAACTGCATCGCACCGGCTGAGCATCGGGTCGGGCCGCTCGCTGGCCGACCATCGCGCCCTTGCTACCCCTGGGGGGTATCGGTACGTTGCGCGGGACCGAGCGCATCCCCACCGCCCCCCGAGGTCCGCGTGCCCACCGAGACCGATCCCGTGACCAGCGCCGACGGTGACACCCGTACCGCGCCGGCCGACACCATCCGTCTGGTCCTGCCGGTCGATGGCATGACCTGCGCGGCGTGCTCGAACCGGGTCTCCCGGGCGCTCGGCAAGCTCGACGGCGTGGAGCAGGCCAACGTCAACTTCGCCACGCATCGTGCGGCTGTCACCTACGACGCTGCCAAGGTGGATCCCGCGGAGTTCAAGGCGGCGATCGAGAAGGTCGGCTACGCGGTCCCCGAGGTCCCGGATGACGACGCGGCCTACGAGCGGCGTCGCGTGCGCCTGCGTCGCGACCTCTCGATCGCTGCGCTGTTCACGGTCCCGGCCGTGCTGATCTCCATGGTCCCGGCCCTGATGTTCACCGGCTGGCAGTGGGTGGTCTGGGCGCTCACGACCCCGGTGGTGCTCTACAGCGGGCGGGAGTTCCACCGCAACGCCGCCATGAACCTGCGCCACGGCCAGGTCACGATGGACACGCTGGTCTCGCTCGGGACCTCGGTGGCCTACGGCTGGTCGGTGGTCGCCCTGCTCTTCCTCGGTGCCGGGACCTTCCACGAGGGCATGCGGCTCAACGTCGCTGGTCTGCCGGAGGTCTACTTCGAGACCGCGGCGGCGATCATCACCGCGATCCTGCTGGGCCGTGTGTTCGAGCACCGCGCCAAGGGGCGGTCCTCCCAGGCCATCAAGCGTCTGCTCGAGCTCGGGGCGAAGACCGCCACCCTGGAGGACGGCACCGAGCTACCGGTCGAGGAGCTCCGCGTCGGCATGCGGGTCATGGTCCGGCCGGGTGAGCGGATCCCGAGTGACGGGGTGGTCGCGTCGGGCAGCTCCGCGGTGGACACCTCGATGATCACGGGGGAGCCGGTCCCCGTGGAGGTCGGCGAGGGCGATGAGGTCGTCGGGGGAACGGTCAACGAGTCGGGCCGATTGATCGTCGAGCTGACGGCGGTCGGCAACCAGACCCTGCTCGCGCAGATCGTCGACCTGGTCGCCCAGGCCCAGGGTGGCAAGGCGCCGATCGAGGCGCTGGTCGATCGCGTCTCGGCGGTCTTCGTCCCGATCGTGCTGGTGCTCGCCGCCGCCACCTTCGGCTTCTGGATCGTCTCGGGTCTCGGTGTCTCCGATGCCATCACCCGCGCCGTGGCGGTGCTGGTGATCGCCTGCCCCTGTGCGCTCGGACTGGCGACCCCGACCGCGATCATGGTGGGCACGGGCCGCGGGGCCTCCCTCGGGGTGCTGATCAAGGGCGCCGAGGTCCTCGAGTCCACGCGCACGGTGGACACCGTGCTGCTGGACAAGACCGGCACCGTCACCGAGGGTCGGATGACGTTGACCGATGTCGAGGTAGCGGACACCGTCGGCGCCGCTGACCACCAGCAGCTGCTCGGTGCCGTCGCCGCGGTGGAGGATGCCTCGGAGCACCCCATCGCCCGCGCCATCGCTGCCGGGCTCCGTCAGCGCCTCGACGCCACGACGCTGCCCGAGGTCGCGGCCTTCCGCGCACTCCCGGGCCTCGGCGTGACCGGCGAGGTGGACGGCCAGGAGGTCCTCGTCGGCCGGGCCAGCCTGTTCGTCGAGCGGGGTTGGACGGTCCCCGAGGACCTGGAGGCCCGCCGCACCGCCACGGAGCAGGTCGGCCGTACCGCGGTGCTCGCCGGTCGTGCCGGGACGGCGGAGCTCGTGCTGGCGGTCGCCGATCGGATCAAGCCGCACTCGCGCGAGGCCGTCGCCGCCCTGCAGGAGCTCGGCCTGACCACCGTGCTGGTCACGGGTGACAACCACACCACCGCCCGAGCCGTCGCGGCCGACGTCGGCATCGACGAGGTGATCGCCGAGGTGCTCCCGCAGGACAAGGAGCAGGTCGTCCGGGAGCTCCAGGACGAGGGTCACCTCGTCGCCATGGTCGGAGACGGGGTCAACGACGCTCCGGCGCTGGCCCGTGCTGACCTCGGTATCGCCATGGGGACCGGCACCGACGTCGCCATCGAGGCCGGCGAGGTCACCCTCGTCTCCGGCGACCTGCGCGCCGCCGCCGACGCCGTGGCCCTGTCACGGCGGACGCTCAGGACGATACGCGGCAACCTGGTCTGGGCCTTCGGCTACAACACCGCCGCCATCCCGCTGGCTGCGGCGGGGTTCCTCAACCCCATGGTCGCCGCCTTCGCGATGGGCTTCTCCTCGGTGTTCGTGGTGACCAACTCGCTCAGGCTCCGGCAGTTCCGGGGGCTGCGGGCACCGAGCCCGACCCCCCGCGAGCACGCCGAGGCGTGGGGGCTCCGGGCGGCCTTCGTGGGCCTGATCGTCCTCGTGGTGCTGGCCGGCGTGGAGTTCCAGCGCAACCTCCTGCCCGGTCGCATCGTTCCGGTGGAGCTCAGCGACGGCCTCTCGGTCGAACGGATCGTCGCGGAGCCGGGGGAGAAGCTGACCTTCGAGCTGGTCTCCGACCGCCCGGCCGAGTTCCTGCTCGTCCCCGAGGACCAGGCCTCGATGGTGACCCCGACGTTGCCGTCCGAGGGGGCAGGTTCCGCCGGGGCGGACATGGGCGCCGATGACCAGATGCCGGCGGCGCACGGCCACGGCGACCGTCGGGTCGGCACCGTGGTCCCCTCCGACACCGTCGTGCGGTTCACCTGGACCTTGCCCGAGGACACCGGTGAGCTCACCGAGCTCGTGGCGTTGGAGACCACCACCGGTGCCACTGCTGGGTTCGCCGTCCCGGGCTCCTAGGCTGCCTGAGGCAGCGGTCGGGCATCCTTCGGCCGCTGGCGTCGGTACCGACATGAGGAGCACCACGTGACGGAACGGTTGATCGTCATCGGCGGCGATGCGGCGGGGATGTCCGCCGCCTCACAGGCCCGGCGGCTCAGGGGGCCGGACGAGCTGGAGATCCTCGCCTTCGAGCGGGGGCACTACACCTCCTACGCCGCCTGCGGCATCCCCTACTGGATCGGCGGGCTGATCGACGAGCGGGACGAGCTCGTCGCCCGTGCTCCCGAGGTGTTCCGCGAGAAGCAGTCCATCGACGTGCGGACGGGTCACGAGGTGACCGGCATCGACACCGATGCGCGCACCGTCACGGTGCGCGACCTCGACGCCGGCGAGGAGTCCGACCATGGCTACGACCAGCTGCTGATCGCGACCGGTGCCACCCCGCTGCGTCCCCCCGTGCCAGGCATCGACGCCGAGGGCGTCTTCGGCGTCCAGACCCTCGATCACGGTCAGCGGGTGCTTGACGCGCTGGAGGCGCGCGAGCCCCGTCGGGCCGTGGTCATCGGCGCCGGCTACATCGGTATCGAGATGGCCGAGGCCATGCTGCTGCGCGGCCTCGAGGTCCACGTGGTCGAGATGGCGGACCAGCCGATGTCCACCCTCGATCCCGATATCGGGGAGCTCGTTTCCGACGCGATGCGCCGCATGGGGATGCACCTCCACCTCGGTGTCGCCGTGGAGGGGATCGAGACCGGTGCCGACGGATGGATCCGCGGCGTCGTGACCGCAGCAGGCACGCTCGAGGCGGACATCGCCGTGCTCGGGACGGGGACCCGTCCCTTCAGCGACCTGGCCCGGGAGTCCCAGATCCCGATCGGCCCGTCACGCGGGATCGTCACCGACCGGCGTCAGCACACCCCGGTCGAGGGCGTGTGGTCGGCTGGTGACTGCGCGGAGACCTTCCACCGGGTGTCCCGCTCGCCGGTCTCGATCGCGCTCGGCACCATCGCCAACAAGCAGGGTCGGATCGCGGGGCTGAACCTCGGCGGCTCCTACAGCGCCTTCCCCGGTGTGCTCGGCACCGCGGTCACCAAGGTCTGTGAGGTCGAGATCGCTCGAACGGGACTCGGGGAGGCCGCGGCAGCGGCGGCGGGCTTCGAGACCGTCGCGGGAACGATCACCGGTACCACCCGGGCGCACTACTACCCGGATGCCACGCCGATCACGATCAAGGCGGTGGCGGAGCGGGGGACCGGGCGGTTGCTCGGTGCGCAGATCATCGGGCGGGAGGGGGCGGCCAAGCGGATCGACGTCTTCGCCACGGCGCTGTGGAACGAGATGACCGTGGACGAGCTGCTCAACGTCGATCTCTCCTACGCGCCGCCGTTCTCGCCGGTCTGGGACCCGGTGCTGATCGCGGCCCGCAAGGTCGACGGAGCGGTGCGCAGCGCCGGCCTGTGAGGCTGCCGGGCCACCATCCTGGCCACGCCGTCGCCTCAGGCCTTTCGGCGGGCCCGGTTGGCCGCCTTCTCCTCGGCGTGGTTGGCGATGTACTCGATCACCTTGCCGGCGACGTCCACACCCGTCGCGGTCTCGATGCCCTCCAGGCCAGGTGAGGAGTTGACCTCGAGGACGACCGGCCCGTGGTTGGAGCGCATCAGGTCGACACCGGCGATGGTGAGGCCGAGGATCTTCGCTGCCCGCTTCGCCGTGGCGCGCTCCTCGGGGGTCAGGCGGATCCGTCGCGCCGCTCCACCCCGGTGGACGTTCGAGCGGAAGTCACCCGCCGCTGCGGTGCGCTCCATGGCGGCGACGACGCGGTTGCCTACGACGAAGGCTCGGATGTCGCTGCCACCGGCTTCCTTGATGAACTCCTGCACGAGGATGTTGGCATCGAGCTGGCGGAAGGCGCCGATGACCGACTCAGCGGCCTTGGTGGTCTCCGCGAGCACCACGCCCATCCCCTGGGTGCCTTCCAACAGCTTCACGACCAACGGAGCCCCGCCGACCAGCGATATCAACCCCTCGAGGTCCTTCGTCGAGTGCGCGAAGGAGGTCACCGGCAGGCCGACACCCTCCGCGGCCAGCAGTTGGAGCGAACGCAGCTTGTCGCGCGAGCGGGAGATGGCCTGGGACTCCACAGCGGGGTACACGCCCATCATCTCGAACTGCCGCACGACCGCGGTGCCGTAGAAGGTGTGCGTGGCGCCGATGCGTGGGATGACGGCATCGATGCCCTCGAGCTTGCTCCCGCCGTAGACGATCGCCGGACGGTGCGAGGTGATGTCGATCACACACCTGAGGTAGTCGACGATCTCGACCGTGTGCTCGCGTTGCTCGGCGGCCTCCTTCAGCCGTCGGGTCGAGTACAGCTGGGCGTTGCGGGAGAGGATCGCGATGTTCACGGCAGGCTGGCTCCGCGCTGGCAGGTGGTCGCGTGGAAAGGGAGGCGCTCCCCGGGCGTCGGATGCCGCCGGGGGCCGGGCGCACGAGGCCGCACCGTACTGCGACCACCCGGGGTGGACAGCGACGTGCCGCCTGCCCGAGTGGGCCCTGCGCCCGCCTGCTCGAGCGGTAGCGTGGGCGCACGTCCCGGTGTCGCTGCCCTGGCTCAGGCACCGTGCTGCACAGCCGACGGAGCGCGCGGGGCGCCCGACACGACCGACGGCGAAGGCTCCGAGGTGGTCCAGATCGTCCCGACCGTGCTGCTCGCCCTGCTGGTGATCTTCGCGATGCCGGTGTGGCCCCACAGCCGCGGTTGGGGGTGGCCGCCGGCGGGCATCCTGGCCATGGGACTGGCGACGCTGGTCCTGTTCTCGCTGACCGTGGCCCCCGAGTAGCGGCGCTCAGCTCTCGGCGGCCTTCGCTGCGGCCTTCGCTGCCTGCTTGGACTCCCGAACCCGCTGCAACGAGCCCTCGTCCGTGACATCGGCGATGGAGCGGAAACCCGGCTCGGCGTAGGCGCCGGCGGCCTCCTGCCAACCCTCGGGCCGAACGTCGCACTGCTTGCCGAGCAGCGCGATGAAGATCCGGGCCTTCTGCTCCCCGTAGCCGGGGAGCGCCCGTAGCCGTCGTTCGAGCTCCCGCCCGTCCGTGGCCCCCTGCCACACCTCGGCCGCATCCCCACCGTGGTGTTCCAGGAGGTGGTTGGCGACCGCCTGCACCCGCTTGGCCATGGATCCGGGGTAGCGGTGGATCGCCGGCTTGACCCGGAACAGCGCCTCCAACTCCTCCGGATCGGTCGCCGCGACCGTCGCTGGGTCGAGAGGGCCGTCCAGCCGCTCCGCCAGTCGGGCGGGACCGAGGAAAGCGACCTCCATGGCGATCTGCTGGTCCAGCAGCATCCCCAGCAACAACGCGAACGGGTTCTCGGACAGCAGCTGGTCCGCCTGCTCGTCGCCGGTCAAACGCAAGCGTGTGTGCATCGCTGGCCTCGATCTCCTGGGTCGTTCCGTTGCTCTCGTGGCTGCCGTGTGCGCCGGTCGGCCGTGTGCGCCGGCCCTGTGCGTCGGTCGGCCGTGTGCGCCGGTCGTGTGCGTCGGTCGGCCGTGTGCGCCGGTCAGCCGTCCGCCTCGTCCTCAGGAAGGACCTCCGGGTCGCCGTCCGTGCCGCCTTCAGGTTCGGGGGTGCGATCGCTGCCGATCGGGGCCGCCTCGAGGGGATCCGTCGGATCGACCTCGCCGCTCGAGAACCGCTGGAGCTCGGCGGCGAGCCGGGCCGCCAGCGGTGCCGCCACCTCGGCACCCGAGCCACCGCCCTCCACCAGGATGGCGAACCCGAGACCGTCGTAGGTGCCGACGAACCAGGCGTGCTCGGTGCTGCCGCCATCCGCCTGGGCGGTGCCCGTCTTCCCGCTCACCCCGCCCTCCTCGATCGCGGCCAGCTCCCCGGTGCCCTCGACCACCGCGAGCTCGAGGGCGGTGCGCAGCCGGTCGGCCGCGCCGGTGGCCAACGGCTCCGAGCTGCCCGGACCATCGTCGGCGAGCACGTACGGCTGGTGCCAGACGCCCTCGGTCACGGCGGCGACCATCGCGGCCAGGTGCAGCGGGGAGGCCTCCACCCGTGCCTGACCGAAGGCGGCCGCGGCCACCTCGGCGGTGTCGGCTGGTGCCGGGAAGCTGCCACCGAACGCCCCCAGTGGGTGCAGGGGCTCCTCGTCGAACCCGAAGCGCTGGGCCGAGGCTTCCAGGGCATCGGCACCGAGCTCGGCGCCGAGCACCGCGAAGGTCGTGTTGCACGAGGCGGCGAACGCCTCACCCAGCGTGACCGTGCCCAGGTCGCGGTCACCCGAGTTGGTGACGGCCAGACCGCCGACCACCGAGCGAGCCGGACACGCCACCTCGTCGTCGAGGTCGTAACCCGCGGCCAGCGCGGCCTCCAGGGTCACCAGTTTGAAGGTGGAGCCGGGCGGGTAGCGTCCGGCTCGGGCCCGATCGAACCCGAACAGCGGCCGACTCGCTGTTCCCCGGATCGCACCGTCCGTACCGTCGACGGCGACGATCGCGGCAGGGCCGTCCACACCCGCCAGCGTGTTCTCGACGGCGCGCTGCACGCCGACGTCGATGGTCGTCTCGACCGGTGCCGACGGCTCGGCCTGCACCTCGTCGATGGTGTGTGTGAAGGCGCCGCCGCTGACCTCACGCAGCCCCACCCGGAAGACCTCGGAGCCCGTCAGCTGGTCGTCGAAGAGCGCTTCCAGACCGAACTGTGGGACGTAGGTGCCCACCGGAGCCTCGATGCCCTCCGCCTCGAGCTCCTCGAGCTGCTCGGCGGTGGCTTCCGCGATCACGCCGACGAGGTGCCGCGCGAAGCCGAGGTCGAGCAGGGTGCGGCGCTGCCCTTCCGGCGGGTCGCGGGGTTCGGCGATGCCGGAGGTGCGTCGCAGGGTGGTCCAGGCGGCTTCGGCCCGCTCCCGACTGACGACGACCACGGGGTAGAACCAGTCGTCGACCAGCTCGCCACGGTTCAGCTCACGCTCCGCGATCTCACCGGTGCCCGGGAGCGCGCGCTCGAACGCGGCGACGACCCGCTCGGGATCCTCGATGGTGCCGGGGACGAAGCCGAGCCAGCGGCCGTCGTCGCTGGCCAGCTCCGTGCCGTCGGCCGCGAGGATGGGACGACGGGCGACCTCCTCGGTCTCCGTGGCGAACTCCCAGGCCGGCCGCAGCTGCGGGTGCAGCGTCGACAGCGACCAGTCCACCGTCCACACACCACGGCTGCGGCTGAGCTGCAGCGTGGTCTCCCACTCCACCGGACGGGGAGCGTCGGCGGGGGTCACCGCCACCGTGACGTCGACCTCGGCCCGACCGTCGGCCGGTTCCGACAGCGTGCCGGCGGTGACCGCGAAGCTGGTCGGCTGGAGGGCCTCGGCGAGCTGCTCGTGACGCCTGGCGAAATCCTCGGGGGGCGGGTCGGTGAGCTGCTCCTGCATGGTCGTGGTGTCGCCGGCGCTCCAGGCCGTGAGGTAGGTGTCCACCACCTCGGCGGCGCCTTCGGCGACCACGTCCTCCTGCTCCTGCGGATCGGTCCTGGTCAGGAACCACTCGTAGCCGAGGTAGCCGAGGCCACCGACCACGGCGAGCCCGACGAGCAGGGCCAGGACCTCACGGAAACGCACGGGGCAGAGCTCCTCGAGGAGGTGGCGGGGGCCGGTGCCCACCGGTGTCGAACGTACCGGCCGCTGGTGACGTCAGTGCTCGGGCGGTGGTGGCGGTGTCGGCTCCCCGGCGTCGGCGTCCGCCCCGGCTGCTCTGCCGGCCCCCGCCGTCTGCGGGTCCCCGGCCGTGGCGCCCGGCGTCGGTTCGGGCGCGGGCTCGGTCGCGGGCTCGGTGTCGGGCTCGGTGTCGGGGTGATCCGTCCGCGTTCCGCGGTGTCGGCGCCACCAGCGTCGCAGCAGCAGGGCCACGAGCAGCACGGGGGCCGCGAGAACCAGGGTGACCGGCAGGACGGTCAGTCCGATGCGGATCAGGCTGTCCGCCAGGTCCGTGAGCGCCCGAACGGTGGTCGCCAGGGCGGCGCGGGCGGTGCCGGCCGGGTCCCAGCCCGGGTCGGCGACCGGGCCGGTGGACGCGGTGGGGGAGAGCCGCAGGTTGATCGTGGACATGGCCACCTGGTCCGTGAGCTGGGTGCGTCGCGCCTCGACCTGGTCGATCTGGCCGCGCACGGCGTTGAGGCGATCGAAGACCTGCAGCAGATCCTCGGTGTCGGCACCGCCCTCCCGGACCTCGGTCAGCAGCTCACGCAGCTCGGTCTCGTAGGCCTCGAGGTTGGTCAACTCCGCCTCGAGG
>JAWOCZ010000155.1:0-4890 GCA_046483565.1 Nitriliruptoraceae bacterium | reverse complement strand
GGTGGGAACCGTGAGACGACCCCGCCCGTCCGACGGCCCTATCGGAGGAGCCATGCTGGAGATCGACCATGTGCTCAGCGCCAGCCATCTAGCAGCTCGCTGATGCCGGCGTCCTCGGGCCGATCCCTGGGGGCCGGCGCAACCGCACATGGGAGGCGCCGCCTGAGCGCGGGATGGTAGTTGGATGGCTCGCCGGTGGAGAACCTGCACCCGAAACGCGAAACGGGCTCCCAGAGGGGTCTAGGAGCCCGCATCCGATGGTGGGCAGGGGCGGGACCGAACCGCCGACACCACGATCTTCAGGTACGAGGTTCGACGCGAACTGAGCGGATCGCGGCGAACTGAACGGATCGTCGGTCGCTGAAGCGATGGTCGGTTGGACGGCTGTGGATGGCGGGTGTCGTCCCGTGTCGGCCTGTACGGCGTTCGTGAGAGAACTGTGAGCGCAACTCGTCGGCGCGCCCCATCAGCTGCCGTAAGGCGTTGCGGGCCCACCTCATCTGAGCACCCGTCCTTCCGCCTCCGCTCGAACGGTCACGGCGACCCTCGCGACGAACGGCCTCACATGCTGTCGACCACGGTGCTGCGGTCGGCGCCGTGGCGAGATGGCGCGACGTGCGCATGGCAGCATCGGGCGTTGGTTACTGCAGGTCCAGGACCGTCTCGAGGGCCAGGTCGACGCACCCGGGGCCGACCGTGGTGCGCGCGGCTCGGCGTCACCGAGGAAGCCCGGACGAGGCGATGGCACAACTCGACCCGACAGAGGCCTCTGACCCGGCCGCGTGCGTTCCTGAGGATGGCGCCGCGCGTCCGCGCGGTCGTCGCCACGGGAGCGGTGCAGCGGCGCCATGACGCCGACCGCCTACATCCGCGACAGGATGACCAGACCCCCGACGTAGCCGCCGAGGATGGCGAAACCCTCGAAACCGATCCACGCGCGCTCGCGTCGGATCAGACCCGCACCGAGGATCCCGGTCAGCAGCATCGTCCACCCGATCACGAACAGGTCGCTGTCCACGACCTGCTCGTACAACGAGCCGCGCTGGTAGACGACATCGGACACGGCGATGAACAGGACATCGAAGGTGTTGCCGCCGATGATCCCGCCGACCGCCAGGGTCAACGCCCCGGCGCGCACGGCCGCGATGCCGGTGATGAGTTCCGGCAGCGATGTCGCAACGGCGGTGAAGGCCACCGCCACGAACGTGCCGGACAACCCTGTGGCCTCGATGACCGACAGGCCCGCTCGGCCGACCACCCAACCGGCAAGCGCGGTGACGGCCGCGAGCGCACCGAACCGGGCCCACAGACCGGCCAGGCTCTCGCCGGGATCGGCTTCGTCGGGCTCGTCGAACTCGTCGTCCTCCGTCTGCTGCGGATGCCACATCGGATCGATGGAGATGCTTCGCGTCAGGTGCAGCCCGTAGCCGTAGATGACGAGCAGGAGCATCGACGCAGGATGCACCCCGAGCAGCGTGACGGGCGGCATGGCCACTCCGAGGACGACCACGCCGAGCAGGGTCACCATGAGGAGCGAGTTGAACACGTTGGTCAGCGACGCGGATGCGCGCTCCAGGTTCGCTCCGCGATGGCTGACATCCAGCGCCACGATGAACGCTGTCTGGGCCGCGATACCGCCGACCGAGTTGCTGATGGCGACGCTGGGCTCGTTCGACGCGGCGGCGACGATGCTGACCGTCAGGCCCGCCAGCGACGTCGCTGATCCGAGCAGGATCGCACCCGAGACGGCCTCGCCCAACCCCGTGCGATCCGCCAGGCGGTCCACCACCTTGGCGAGGCGGGTGCCCGCGAAGGCGATCCCCAGCGCCGCTACCGCGAAAGCGGCCGCTGCCACCGGAAGGGACCAGGTACCCGTCATATGGCTGTCCCCCCCATCAGGACGATGACCAGCAAGCTACCGAGGTGGTCGCCCGCCAGTGCACCCTTCCGTCCATCCGTTGCGCTCATGCTTGCCGGCGCGTGACCGGTCCATCGCGCCCGGATGGGCAGGAGCAAACACCGGCCGAAGAAGCAGCTCCAGGAGGTGGCGCGGCACACCGACGAGATCCAGATTGAGGCCGGTCACGTCCTCGCACAGGGTGGCGCGGTCGGCCACGAGCTGTTCATCATCGTCGAGGGCACCGCCACCGTCAGCCGCGACGGCAAGGACCTCGCCCACCTGGGCCCGGGCGACTGCGTCGGTGAGATGTCCCTACTCGACCGCAAGCCACGTTCGGCCGACGTGGTCGCGGACGGGCCGATGTCGGTGCTGGTCATCGGCGAGCGGGAGTTCAAGCCGCTGCTGGCGAGCACTCCTGATCTGAGCCTCAGGCTGCTGCGCTCGCTGGCGCAGCGCCTACGCGACGCCGACGAGACCTTGACCCACTAGTCGCGATCGTCCCGAGCCGCCTCGACGTCGGCGACCCGTTCGACGATCTGCACGACGCTGTCGGGGTGCAACGACATCGAGTCGATCTTTCGCGACGCCGGCCCCTGCGAGGTCGGAGCGGATCCCCCGGGGAGAGGACGTCAACGCCCGGTCGCCTGTGCGTCGTGCTCACCGTGCTCGGCGCGGTCGATGGCCCACGCCGCGTTGATGAGGCCGATGTGGCTGAAGGCCTGGGGGAAGTTGCCGAGCAACTGCTGGCTCGCGGGGTCCACCTCCTCGGCGAGCAGCTCGACGTCGTTGCCGAAGGCAGCCGCGCGCTCGAACACCTCGCGAGCCCGCGTCACCCTCCCCGCACGCGCCAGGGCCTCGGCGAGCCAGAACGTGCACAGCAGGAACGTGCCCTCCTCCCCCTCCAGTCCGTCGTCGCGCCGGTAGCGGTAGACGAGCCCGTGCTCGTCGGTCAACCCGTCCTCGATCGCCTCGATCGTGGCCAGGACGCGTGGATCATCAGGGGGCAGGAAGCCGACCAGGGGGAGCACCAGCGCCGAGGCGTCCAGCGCATCGCCACCGAACGCCTGGGTGAACGCGCCGACCTCCTCGTTCCAGCCCTCGCTGAGGATCGCGGTGCGGATCTCCTCCGCCGTCGATCGCCATCCCTCGACGCGGTCCTCGGCCTGCAGCTCAGGAGCGAGGTCGACCGCGCACATGAGCGCCTTCCAGCACATCAGTTTGGAGTACACGTGGTGCTGCGGTTCGCCGCGGATCTCCCAGATGCCCTGGTCGGTCTCCTGCCAGCGGCGTGCCGCCGCGTCGGCCAGCCCGATCAGGAAGCGGCGCTCGGCGACCCCGAGCTCACCGATCTGCTCGGAGAGTCGGTGGACGGCGGCGAGCAGCTCCCCGTACACGTCGAGTTGCGTCTGGGTCCACGCGCCGTTGCCGATCCGCACCGGCCGGCTGCCACGCCAGCCAGCGAGGTGCCCGAGCGTGCGTTCGGTGAGATCGCGCCGCCCCTCGATGCCGAACATGATCTGCAGGTCGGCGGTCCGGTGCGTCGAGGTGGCGACGGTGGTCAGGTAGTTCAGGAAGTTACCGGCCTCGTCCGGGCAGGCAGCGACCCACAGCGCGTCCATGGTCATGCTCGCGTCGCGGACCCAGGCGTAGCGGTAGTCCCAGTTGCGATCCCCGCCGACCGTCTCGGGCAGCGAGGTGGTGGGCGCGGCCACGATGGCGCCGGATGGCTGGTAGGTCAGGCCCTGCAACACCCGCCCCGAGTGATCGACGAGCGCGGCGTACGGCCCGTCGTAGCGCTGGTGGTGGTCATGCCAGGTGGTCCACGCCGCGACGGTGTCGTCGAGCCGCGCCGCGATGTGCGCGGGATCCCAGGGCGCAGGTGGTGAGGACCAGCTCGACGTGTGCTGCATCGCGAGCTCCAGGGTCTGTCCCTCCTCGAGGTCCACCCGGGCACGGGCGCGTCCACCATCGTCGTCGATGTCCGGCTCGACGTTCGCCGCGAGGATCAGCCGGTCCGCGCCACCGCGCACGCTCACCCCGCCGTCCAGCGGTTCGATCAACGGGTACGTCAGCCCGTACTCGAACCGCGGGGCGAAGTCGATCTCGACCTCGACCGTGCCCTGCGTGCAGCGGACGCGACGCAACAACACGTGTGGTGCCCCTGCCCCGAGGTCATGGCCGTGGGGGCCCTCGCCCATCGCCAGCGCATCGGTGAGCTCGACGGTCCCACCGGGCGTACGGAAGGTGGTCACCAGCACGAGGGTGCCGTGGAGATAGCGGCGGGACACCTCGGCCTCGCCGACCGGACCGACACGGAAGTGACCGCCGGACTCGTCGAGCAGCCGTGCGAACACCGATGGGCTGTCGAACCGCGGCAGGCACAGCCACTCCACGGACCCACGTCGATCGACCAGCGCCGCACTGTGGGAATCGGACAGCAGGGCATGATCCCCGATCGGACGGTCGCTCATGGCGTTCCTCGTGAGGTCATCGGATCCCGGCACGGACGTGGCCGGCTCCGCTCAGCTGCGACCGCGATCGGCCCCGAGGAGCCGCAGCCAGACCCCGCTGGTCGTCGGGAGGGTCCCGGCGGAGGCAACCCCCGCCGGCCCGGGGACCTTCCATCCTCGCCGGAGGCTGCACGGCCGGGGCCGTGATCGGGCGACCATCGGAGGAGACGCGCGTGAACGCAGCACGGCGGCGCGTCACGTGCCCGCCGGGGGTGGCCATGGCTCACCCTCGGCGGTGATCAGGCAGCTGCAGGCCTCGCACCGCAACAGCTGCTCGGCATCGGGCTCGGCGCGCGGGCTCGCGGCCGTCGGCACGTGCTCGGCGCGGTCGTGGCCGCACTGCGGACACATCCCGGTCCACTCCATCGTCACTCCCTGAATCGCTTCATCGTGCGACGGCGATCCGAGCACGTCGCCCGACCACGCTACGGGGTCGACTGCGCCCACGGACCCGGTCGAAGGTCGTGGTCCGACCATCCG